>NZ_LBCR01000032.1:0-346361 GCF_001005635.1 Microbacterium sp. Ag1 | reverse complement strand
CCGTAAAAAAGAAATGCATACAACCCCGGGGAAAACCAGGATCGCAGCGAGTTTGATGCTGACCAAAGAGACAAATTCATTGCTGACTTCATCCATTGCCAACCCCACAAGGAGGTTGGTCTTTGATCCAAAGGAATTCTCAACCCAGCCGAAGCTAGACGAGGATAATTTGGCATTTGACAAGTGCACGCTGTTGAGTTCTCAAGGATCGGATGCTCCCACGACCCAGCCATCACAGCCAGGCCCGAAGGGCAACTTCTCTATCTTACCGATCTCGTCCCGCTTGTCAAATCGGCGCGCTGTGCGAATCAGAGATCCGCAGCGCAGCTGATGACAGCCGCAGAAGAGGTGGAGTCCCTATCCTAGACGCAAGCGCCTGTTCTCTCAAGTGAGAGTGGATCGGGAGTGGTTCTCCGCTTGAGGGGGGTGAAGCTCTTGGCTCCTCCGCTTCCCTGTGGGGCGAACAAGTAATAAGTTACGCGGGTCCCGGGGATCTGGCAAATCGGGCCACCCCACCCGGGCGTGTCGCCTTGACTCGTCGAGTGATTTCCTGCGGGTCAGGGGCAGTTTCGGTGTCGAAGCGCACCCGCAGTACGATCACGCCATGCCGGACTCAGCTGATCACCTCCCCACCCCAGGCCAGTTCTCGATGGACGCCGACGGCGGCGCGCATGAGGGGCGGGCGGCAGCTCAGCTGCTCGCGCGCATCGGGCGGGAGCTCGGCCTCGGTGACGACGACGACGCGGTCCGACCGCTCCGTGCGGTCCCACTTCCCTCGCGACTGGCCACCGCTGACCTCGCCTGGGCGAGCGTGAGCGCAGCCATGCTTGCCGCCGGCGGGATCCCGGCTTCGCTCGATCCGGATCGGATCGCGGTCGCGTTCCGCAGTGACCGTGTTCTGACGATCGATGGCGTCGCTCCCCCGGTCTGGTCCGAGTACTCAGGGTTCTGGCGGACGGCAGACGGATGGATCCGCACCCACGGGAACTATCCCCATCACGCGGCGGCGCTGCGTGCGGGACTCGGTCTGCGAGACGGTGCGGGCGGCGATCTCGTCGGGGGTGCCCTCGCCGAACGGGACTCTCACGATGCCGTCCGCGAGATCACGGCTGCCGGCGGGCTCGCTGTCGTCGTCGCTGCGGAGGATCCCGCCCTTGATCGTGCCGCCAGAGAGCGTCCGCTCCTGGAGATCAGCCGACCGGACGGGATGTCCGATGCGCCCGACCAACCCGCCGCTGGACGTTCCGTGCGTGTGGGCCGTCGACCACTTCAGGGCATGCGCGTCCTCGACCTGACAAGGGTCATCGCCGGCCCGGTGTGCACGAGGACACTCGCCCTGCTCGGTGCCGATGTGCTGCGCATCGATCCGCCGACGCTGCCAGAGCCGGAGTGGCAGCACCTCGATACGGGCCATGGCAAACGGTCGGCCGTGCTGGACGCGCGGAGCGCTCGCTTCCATGATCTGCTCGCGCACGCCGATGCCGTCGTGCTCGGATACCGTCCGGCGTCACTCGACCGGCTGGGGTTGGACCCCGACCTGCTCGTGCGCCGATACCCGGGCCTGGTGGTCGCGCAACTGAGCGCCTGGGGCACGGAGGAACCGGAGCGAGCCGGTTTCGACAGCCTCGTGCAGGCGGAATCCGGCATCGCGCTCATCGAATCGGTCGACGGTGATCGTCCCGGCGCACTTCCCGCGCAGGCTCTCGACCACAGCGCGGGCTATCTGCTCGCTGCCGCTGTGACCTCTCTGCTCCGGGGGCACCGCCGAGAGGAGCGTTCGTGCGTGGTCCGCACATCGCTTCGTCGCATCGCGGCGGAACTGCTCGGGATGCCGCGTCGCAGGATGGCCGGAGCCGAGGTCGAGTTCGACGTGCGGCCGCATGTCGCCCGGTTCGGTGTCGACGGGAGCGCAGTGGTGACCGCTCGACCCGCGCTGACGGGACTCGAGTTCGCGGCCCCGCACGCTTGGGGGGCCGATCAGCCCGTCTGGTGACGGCGTCCTCGCACCGACAGCGCGATGCAGAGCGCCACGGTGAGCGCACCCCAGAGGGCACAGGCCGGAGGGAGCACCCGATACGCGAGGTGCTGAACGGTGAACTCAGCGTCGAGGGGGCCGAAGACGACGAGACCCCCGACCCACGCGATGACGAGGAACCCGGGGAGCGAGATCCACCACGCCACGCGCACCCACGGCGGCGATGACTGCGTGACGCCCTGACGCGGTGTCTGCCGACGGAGCCGGAGCAGAGCCCAGATGCCGATGACCCCGAGGCCGATCAGGCTCGAACCGTGTTGGAGCCACTTGAACCCTGGCAGCGGTCCCCACATGTCGTCGAGGCCGGGGATCAGGTGCACGCCCCACCGTCCCTCATGCGTGAAGAGGTCCCACACGATGTGCGAGAGAACACCGATCACGAACGACGCCGCGAGCAGCAACGGATACGCGCGCGTGCGCCCCACACCGACTGCAGCTCCTGCCGCCGTGAGACCCCTGTCATTCCATTCCTCAGGCAACCGCCGAGCCAGCCGGAGCGGAGCGAGTTCGGGAACAGCCGGACGGAGCACGACCCGCCAGATCAGGAACAGCACGAACGCGAGAAGCCCTGTCCACACGACATTGCCGAACGTGTGCGTGAACGAGTAGTTCAGTCCTACGCCACGCACGAACAACGGCAGGTCCGGGGTCATCGCGCCGATCGCGATCGCAGCCGGCACGAGCGGCGTGCGGATGAACGGCAGCGCTACCAGGGCGTGGCTGGGCGTGAACGGCATCGAGCTCGGGCTCAGCCGACGAAGAGGCCGGCGAGGGTCTTCTTGCCACGGCGGAGCACGGAGACCCCGCCGGGAAGCGAGCCCTGGACCGTCGCCGTCTCGTCGTCGACGCGTTCGCCGTCGAGCGTGACGCCGCCCTGCGTGATCGCGCGCCTCGCCTCGGACAGGCTCGACACGAGCCCCGTCGACACCAGGGCCTCGACCACCGGGGTGCCGGCGCCGACGGTCGCATTCGGCAGCTCCTCCAGAGCAGTGCGGAGCGTCTCGGCATCGAGCGTGGTCAGGTCTCCCTGTCCGAAGAGAGCCTCGGAAGCTGCGATCACGGCAGCTGTCGCCTCCACACCGTGCACGGTCGCCACAACTTCGAGCGCCAGCCTCTTCTGAGCGGCTCGGCGGAACGGCTCCGCGGCCACGAGCTCGGCGTACTCCTCGATCTCCGACCTGGTGAGGAATGTGAAGACCTTCAGACGTTCGATCACGTCGGAGTCCGCGGTGCTCAGCCAGAACTGGTACATCCGGTACGGGCTGCACATGTCGGCGTCGAGCCAGATGGCGTTGCCCTCGCTCTTGCCGAACTTCGTGCCGTCGCTGTTCGTGATGAGGGGTGTGCCGATGGCATGCACCGACGCCCCCTCGGCACGGCGGATGAGCTCGGTGCCGCTGGTGAGGTTGCCCCACTGATCCGAGCCGCCGGTCTGCAGCACGCAGTCGTACTGCCGGTACAGCTCGAGGAAGTCCATGCCCTGCAGGATCTGGTAGCTGAACTCGGTGTAGCTGATGCCCTCATCGGAGTTGAGTCGCGCCGCGACCGCATCCTTCTTGAGCATCGTGCCCACACGGAAGTACTTGCCGATCTCGCGCAGGAAGTCGATCGCGCTCAGCGGCGCCGTCCAGTCGAGGTTGTTCACGATGCGGGCGGCGTTCTCACCCTCGAAGCTGAGGTAGCGCTCGACCTGGGCACGCAGGCGTCCGACCCAGTCCTCGACCGTCTCCCGCGTGTTCAGCGTGCGCTCGGCCGTCGGACGGGGGTCGCCGATCAGACCGGTCGAGCCGCCGACGAGACCGAGCGGCTTGTGACCGGCGAGCTGGATGCGACGCAGCGTGAGCAGCTGCACGAGGTTTCCGAGGTGCAGACTCGCCGCCGTCGGATCGAAACCGCAGTAGTACGTGATCGGGTCTCCCGCGAGCAGGGCGCGCAGCGCCTCCTGGTCGGTGGACACATGGACCAGGCCACGCCACACGAGTTCGTCCCACACGTTCTCGAACGCGGGATCGATCGCCTGGGGTGCGGTCGTCAGATCGGGAGTTGACACGCGCTCCAGGCTATCAGCGCGGTACAGCCTCGAATTCCGCTCAGACAGGCGTGTCAAGACGGTCGAACTCCTGCGCCGTCAGCGAGATCGATGCCGCATCCATGGCGGCGTCCAACTGCTCCACTCTGCTTCCCCCGACGATGGGGCGGATCCCCCGTGCGAGCTGCCAGCCCAGCACGATCTGCCCTCTGCCGACTCCGCGAGCGGCGGCGATCTCCTCCAGCACCGCGAGCCGCCGCGTGGTCCCCGGGTGGTCGTACACCTCGGGTACCGGTTTGGCCTGGTTGTCATACGCCCCCGAGAGCAACGGCGTGTACGCCCACACCTCGATGCCGTTGTCTCGGGCGAAGTCCCGCTGCTCATCGCTGAGCACGCCGAAGGGATGCGCCACACCGGGTGGGAGGGTGCCCGGTCGGGTGCGCAGGTAGGTGCTGTTCAGCTGGAAGGCATCGATGGGGACGCTGCCGATCGACTTGGCGTGAGCGCGGGCGCGTTCGATACGCCAGGCAGGATGGTTGGAGGCGCCGACACGGGTCACCGTGCCGGCGGACGTGAGCGCGGCCAGGGCGTCGACGGTGTCCTCGATCGCGACGGCGCGGTCCTCCTGGTGCAACCAGAGCAGGTCGATCCTGTCGACGCCGAGGCGATCGAGAATCCCCTCGACGGCTGCACCGATCGCGCGTGGCGAGAGCCCGGTGCGGTGATCGGGCCAGGAGCCGGGCCACAGCGGCTCCGCTCCCACCTTGGTGGAGATGCGCACCTGCTGCCGGGCGCCTGGTCGTGCCGCGAGCCAGCGTCCGATGACTTCCTCCGACGCTCCCCCGTGTCCGCTCTCGCTCGCCCAGAAGCTGTAGCAGTCTGCCGTGTCAATCCAGGTGCCGCCCCGCTCGACGAAACGGTCGAGCAGGGCGAAGGAGGTGTCCTCGTCGACGAGCGTGCCGAAGGACATCGCGCCGAGGACGAGCGGGGATGCGGGTGCGTTCCGAGTGGTCATGACCTCACTGTGCAACCTGGAGCGCACTCCAGGTCAAGACCTATGCTCAGGAGATGACGACGTACACCCCGGCGGAGACCGCAGCGCGTTCCGGCTTCAGCATCGACACGCTCAGGTACTACGAACGGGAAGGCATCCTGCCCACGGTCACCCGCACCGCCGGCGGGCATCGCGCCTACACCGACGCCGACCTCGGGCTGCTCGACTTCCTCAAGTGCCTTCGCGAGACGGGCATGCCGGTCGAACAACTGCGCCGCTACGGACAGCTTTGTCGGAGCGAGGAGACGATCCCCGAACGGATCGCACTCCTCGAAGAGCATGCGGCGACGGTCGAACAGCAGCTCGCCGAGGTCCTCGCGCAGCAGCGACGCCTCGCGGAGAAGCTGGACTGGTATCGATCGCTGAGTTGAGGTCGCTCAGCTGTGCGCCGCCCACCACACCAGGAAAGCGGCACCCAGCGCGATCACCCAGCTCACCAGACTGCCGACGAGGAAGTACTCGGCGCGGGCGCCGGTCTCGCCATCGCGGGAGATCTCGGGGAATCGGACGATGCCCTTCGCCGCGAGCATCGCGGCGAGGATCGGATACGCCGCGGCGAGCGTGAGGATGAGGACGAGGATGCGCTCCAGCGGTCCGATCAGTCGACCGCCTTTGAAGCCGCTGCGCGGATCGCGGGGTGCGGGTGCCGTCTCGGCACCCTCCTCCTGGACGGTGTCTGCCTGGACGGTGTCTGCTTCGGTGGTTCCTGTTTCCACGGTTCCGGCCACGACAGGCGCTGCCTCCGCGGTCGGCATCGCCGGGTCACGGGGAAGCCACGTGTGCTCGCCATCGAGTGCCGCACGCACCACGAGGTTCGACGACTCGAGGAGGAAGACCCCGGCACCGAGCGCGAGCATGGCGAGATCGAACGGAACCTCCCCGAACGGCGACCGGAGGTGCCAGATCGCACCGATGAGACCGGAGTCGGAACGGGCGCCGAGCCAGACGACGGCTCCGACGCTCAGAACCGCGAGCAGGACGGCCGGCCAGAACCCCAGGGGCGCCGGACGCTCCGTCGGCATGCACCACACCCAGAGCGCGCCGACGACGAGGGCGAGCACCATGGGAAGAAGGGCATCGCCGACGCTGCCGAGCAGGAGCAGGATGACGGCGATCACGAGATAGCCGACCCAGCGGCGGGGCGCGAACTGACGCACCAGATCGGCGGCGCCGACCGCCAGGAGGAGGAACCCCGCGACGATCATGCGCGCGCCCCTCGAAGCGCGGCTACGCCCTCGATGAGCGCAGCCGTTCCCGCACTGCGCAGCGACTTGGAGACGCTGGGCTGGGTGATGCCCTCTTCCGCAGCGAGTTCCTGCTGGGATCGACCGAGCAGACGACCGTAGGCGAGCCGTCGTTCCCGCTCGCTCATCGCCCCCACCAGCTCGTCGCGGACGAGGAGGTAGGCGTTCGATGCCGCGATCGTGCTCTCCATGACCTCATCCTGCCCGGATGATCCGACAATCCACGACCGCGTGCGCGGCACGGCGCGACTCTCTCGCGCGTGCACGGTCTCGATCGCCGCTCTGGCCGCGTACCAGCCCGGTCCGTCGGCGAGTTCACCGTGCACGGACTCGACAGGGCGCACCTCCCCCACCCCGATGCCGAAGCGGAAGGCGACACCGTCAGGCAGCCGCAGCTGGATCATCAGGAGCGACACCATGGCGTCGGCCAGATCGAGATAGACACCCTGCTGCTCGTCGCCGACGGTGGGCGTGAGCGGCTGCGCGGCCAACGGGAGGTCTGCTTCGACGTCGGCTATGGTGTCGTCGAGCACGCGTTGCGCGGCTGTGCGATCGTCGAGACGACGAGAACCCACGATGTCTGCGAGTACCGCGATGACCATGGCATAACCATATCACGAATAACCCTCGACTTATGCGTCAATTGGTTATATCTTGAGATCATGCCTGAATCGCACATGATCCCCTGGTCCGACGGAGCCTGGACCAACGCTCCGACCTCCCCCGCCGCGCTACCCGCCGGAACGACTCCCCTCGATGTCACCGCGGTGGAGAGCAGCGATGCCTGGCGGCACACCGCTTACGGCTTCGTGCACGACACCGAGCACGCCCTGCTCGCCCCGCTCGGGGTCGGCGAGGCCATGGAGGTCTCCTTCCGCGCACCGTGGGACGGCCAGTTCGACCAGGCAGGCGTCTTCGTGCGCATCGACGAGGAGCACTGGGTGAAGACGGGTCTCGAGTACGCCGACGGCCATCTGGGACTCGGCGCCGTGGTCACAGCCGGTGTCTCCGACTGGTCCGTCGGCCACGTCGACGAGTGGCTCGAGAACGAGATCACCGTGCGCGTCAGCCGCTGGGCGGATTCCCTGATCGTTCGCGCCCGCGCCGACGACGGCCCCTGGCGACTCGTCAGGGTCGCCCCATTCGACGGACAGGCAGCCGCGGCAGCCGGTCCGTTCCTCGCGGCACCGACCCGCGCCGGCCTCACCGTGCGCTTCACGCGCTGGGAACGGTCGGAGGCCGACGCCGACCTGCACTGAGCAGGCAGCGACGGTGGCCGCCTGCGCCTCCGGTCAGAAGCCTCCGGTCAGATGCCGAGGGCGTGGGCTGCCGCCTGTGCGCGCGCGACGAGTTCCGCGCGCTGCTCGGCGACCCGTTCCGGTGCGGTGCCGCCGATCCCGGTCCGCGACCCGACGGAGCCCTCGATCGTGAGGACCTCGCGCACCTCGGGCACGAGATGCGGCGACACCGAGAGCAGCAGCTCATCGGAAGCATCCTCCAGCCCGATCCCCCGCTCCTCGCACGCCCGCACGAGCGCACCGGAGATCTCGTGCGCATCCCGGAACGGCACGCGGCGCTTCACGAGCCACTCGGCGACATCGGTCGCAAGGGAGAACCCCTGAGGCGCGAGCGCCGCCATCCGTTCGGTGTCGAAACGCAGCGTCGCGATCATCCCGGCGAACGCGGGAAGCACCACCTCGAGGGTCTGCACCGAGTCGAAGACCGGCTCCTTGTCCTCCTGCAGGTCGCGGTTGTACGCGAGCGGGAGGCCCTTGAGGGTGGCGAGCAGGCCGGAGAGGTTTCCGATCAGACGCCCCGACTTGCCCCGAGCGAGCTCGGCGATGTCGGGGTTCTTCTTCTGCGGCATGATGCTCGAGCCCGTCGAGTAGCCGTCGTCGAGGGTGACGAAGCCGAACTCGCGGGTGTTCCAGAGGATGATCTCCTCGGACAGGCGCGAGATGTCGACGCCGGTCATCGCCGTGATGAAGGCGAACTCCGCCACGACATCGCGAGCCGCCGTGCCGTCGAGCGAGTTCTCCGCGGGGCGGTCGAGGCCCAGCTCGGTCGCCACGAGTGCGGGGTCGAGCCCGAGGGTGGAACCGGCCAGCGCTCCGCCGCCGTACGGCGAGACACCGGCGCGACGACGCCAGTCCACGAGACGTTCGAGCTCACGCACCAGCGGCCACCCGTGCGCCTGCAGGTGGTGGGCGAGCAGCACCGGCTGTGCGTGCTGCAGATGCGTGCGGCCGGGAAGGATCGCCGTCGGATGAGCCTCGGCCTGAGCGACCAAGGCATCGATCACCCGGAGGATGTCGCGGGCGATCACTCGCGCATGGTCGATCAGGTACATGCGCACGAGCGTGGCGATCTGGTCGTTGCGGCTGCGACCGGCACGCAGCCGCCCGCCGAGCTCCGGCCCTAGCTCGACGATCAGCGCCTGCTCCAGCGCGCCGTGGACGTCCTCATCGGTCGGCACGGGGCGCAGAGTGCCGTCGGCGACCTTGCGCGCGACCGCGTCCAGCCCCTCGTGCATCCGCCGCGCCTCGTCCGGTTCCAGGTACCCGGCCGCTTCGAGCGCGGTGGCGTGCGCGTGGGAGCCCGCGATGTCGTACGGAGCGAGGATCCAGTCGAAGTGGGTGGAACGGCTCAGCTCCACCAGTTCAGGCGAGGGCCCTGTGGCGAAGCGGGCGCCCCAGAGCGCGCCTTCGTTGGTGCCTTCGTGCGTCGCGTCGCTCATCACGTGTCCTTCTTGCCGAGGAGCCAGACCAGCAGCGCCTTCTGCGCGTGCAGGCGGTTCTCGGCCTCGTCCCAGACCACGCTCTGCGGACCGTCGATCACGCTGGAATCGACCTCGTAGCCGCGGTCGGCAGGGAGGCAGTGGATGAAGATCGCCTCAGGATCGGCCAGGGTCATCGTCTCCGGAGTGACCTTGTAGCCGCCGAGGTCGCGGATGCGTGCGAGCTTCTCCTCCTCCTTGCCCATCGACACCCAGGTGTCGGTCACGACGACGTCGGCACCGGCAGAGGCCTCGACCGGGTCGGTGAAGAGGGTGATCGACCCGCCGGTCTCGGCGGCGCGTCGATCGGCGGCCTCGATGACATCCGCACGAGGAGCGTAGTCCTCGGGCGACGCGATGCGCACGTGCATGCCCGCAGTCACACCGGCGAGCGCGTAGGAGTGCGCCATGTTGCTCTGGCCGTCTCCGAAGAACGTCAGCGTGAGCCCCTTCAGGTCGCCCTTGTGCTCGCGGATCGTGAGCAGGTCGGCGAGCAGCTGACACGGGTGGAAGTCATCCGACAGCGCATTGATGACCGGCACACGTGTACCTTCCGCCATCTCCTCGAGACCCGACTGCGCGTACGTGCGCCACACGATGGCGGCGACCTGGCGCTCCAGGACGCGAGCGGTGTCGGACGGGGTCTCCTTGCCGCCGAGCTGGCTGCTCGCTGTCGAGATGATCAGCGGCGAACCGCCGAGGTCGGCGATCCCCACCGCGAACGAGACGCGGGTGCGCGTGGAGGACTTGTCGAAGATGACCGCGACGGTCTGGGGGCCGGCCAGGCTCTTGTCGGCCCACCGGTCCTTCTTCAGCTCGATCGCGAGATCGAGGATCTCGGCCTGCTCGGCGGGGGTCAGATCGTCGTCACGCAGCAGGTGGCGGGTCATGCGGATACCTTTCCGGCAGCAGAGGCCTGGACGTCGGCGAGCGAAGCCGTGAACAGCTCGCGGAACTCGGCGAGCTCGGCGTCGCCGATCGTGAGAGCCGGTGCGATGCGAACCGTCTCGGGGTTGGCGGCGTTGACGATGAGACCGCGCTCCTGGGCGGCCGCGACGACCTCACCGGCGACGGGTGCGGTCAGCGCCACGCCGATAAGCAGACCACGTCCGCGCACACCGTCGATCAGCGGCGAGTCGATGCCGAGCAGGATCTCGCGCAGCTCGGCACCACGACGGGCGGCGTTCTCGACCAGGCCGGCACTCTCGATCTCGGCCAGGACCGCATCCGCGACCGCGGTCGCGAGCGGGTTGCCGCCGAAGGTGGAACCGTGGGATCCCGGGGTGAAGAGCGCACTGGCAGCACCGAAGGTGACCAGCGCGCCGATCGGGAAGCCGCCGCCGATGCCCTTGGCGAGGGTGATCGCATCGGGGGTGATGCCCTCGTGACTGAAACCGAACCACTCACCGGTACGACCCGCACCCGTCTGGATCTCGTCGACGATCAGCAGGGCGCCGTGAGCGAGGGTCAGCGAGCGCGCAGCGGCGAGATAGCCCTCCGGCAGCTCGACCACTCCGGCCTCGCCCTGGATGGGCTCGACGATGATCGCGGCGACGCGGTCATCCATCGCGGCCTCGAGAGCCTCGATCGTGGCGGGGATGTGCTCGACCCCGGCGGGCATCGGCTCGAACGGCGCGCGCATCGAGGCCTTGGCGGTGAGCGCGAGCGAGCCCATCGTACGACCGTGGAAGCCGTTCTCGAGAGCGAGGATGCGCGGCCGCTCGGAGCCGCCGTGCAGACGCGCGAGCTTGAACGCGGCCTCGTTGGCCTCGGCACCCGAGTTCGAGAAGAACACGCGACCGTCGATGCCGGCACCGGCCAGACGCTTCAGGCGTGCCGCGAGCGCGAGCTGGGGCGGGGTGGCGAAGTAGTTCGACACGTGCGCGAGCGTGGCCGCCTGCGTCGAGACCGCCTCGACGAAGGCCGGATGCGCGTGCCCGAGCGAGGTCACCGCGATGCCCGCGAGGAAGTCGAGGTGGCGTCGGCCGTCGGCATCCCACAGGTACGAGCCCTCACCGCGGACCAGCAGCGCGAGCCGCTCCCCCGCGTTGAGCACGAGATCGCGTGCCGCATCGTCCTGCCAGACGGTCATGCCGTCACCTCGTTCTTTCCCAGGACCACTTCGGTCCCGATTCCCTTGCTGGTGAAGAGTTCGACGAGCACCGAGTGCGGCACCCGCCCATCGATGATCGCCGCCGCGTCGACGCCGCCCTCGACCGCGTCGAGACAGGCCCGCATCTTCGGGATCATCCCCGACTCGAGCGTCGGAAGCATCTGGATGAGCACATCCGACGTCAGATGGGAGACGAGCGAGTCGCGGTTGGGCCAGTCGGCATACAGCCCCGGCACGTCGGTCAGGATGACGAGCTTTCGCGCGTGCAACGAGACCGCGAGAGCGGCTGCCGCGGCATCCGCGTTGACGTTGAGCGACTGCCCGGGGTGATCGAGATCGGGCGCGATGCTCGACACCACCGGGATGCGCCCTGCGGCGAGGTGGTCGAGCACGGGCGTCGGATCGACCTCGACGACGTCGCCGACCCGACCGAGGTCGACTTCTTCGCCGTCGATCACGACACCACGACGGCGCCCTCCGAAGAGTCCGGCGTCCTCCCCGCTGAGGCCGGTCGCGATCGGGCCGTGCGAGTTGATCTTCGACACGAGCTGCGGGTTGACCTGACCGGTGAGCACCATGCGCACGACGCTGATCGCCTCGGTGTTGGTGACGCGGTAGCCGCCCTTGAACTCGCTCGGGATCTCGAGCCGCTGCAGCATGTTGGAGATCTGCGGCCCTCCACCATGCACCACGACCGGAAGCACCCCGACGTAGCGGAGGTAGGCGATGTCCTGGGCGAAGGCGTCCTGCAGCTCCTCCGACACCATGGCGTTGCCGCCGTATTTGATGACGACGATCTGGTCGCGGAACTTCTTCAGCCACGGCAGCGACTCGATGAGCGTCGTGGCCTTCTGCGCGGCGACGTCCGGCGTGGTGTCCTGGATGTCGGTCATGAGGCGTAGGCGCTGTTCTCGTGCACGTAGTCGTGGGTCAGGTCGTTCGTGAGCACCGTGGCCGTCGACTCCCCGACCTTGAGGTCGATCATGAGGTGCGTGGCGCGCGGGGTGAGGTCGACCTCTTCGCGGGGGCGGTCCGGACCACCCTGGCTGCAGACGCGCACGCCGTTCATCCAGACGTCGACGTCGTAGGGGTCGAACTGCGCATTCGTCGTTCCGATCGCCGCGAGCACCCGCCCCCAGTTCGGATCGTTGCCGAAGATCGCCGCCTTGAAGAGGTTGTTGCGCGCGACCGACCGGCCGACCTCGACGGCGTCCTGCTCGGTCACAGCATGCTGCACCTCGATCGTGATGTCGTGGCTCGCGCCCTCGGCGTCACCCTGCAGCTTGACCGCGAGCTCCTGGGAGAGCTCGATGAGCGCGGCGGTGAAGTCGTCGAGGTCCGGCACGACCTCGGATGCCCCGTTGGCGAGGAGCGTGACTTGGTCGTTCGTCGACATGCAGCCGTCGGAATCGAGACGGTCGAACGTCTGCCCTGTCGCACGGCGCAGCGCCTCATCGGCCTGAAGCGGCTCGAGGACGGCATCGGTGGTGATCACCACGAGCATCGTGGCGAGTCCCGGCGCGAGCATGCCCGCACCCTTCGCCATACCGCCGATCGTCCAGCCATCACGGCTGATCACGGCGGTCTTCGCAACGGTGTCGGTGGTCATGATGGCCTGTGCCGCGCTCTCCCCGCCGTCGGCGCTGAGCTCGGCGATCGCCTGCTCGGTGCCGGCCAGCACACGCGAGCGGAACGTCTCGTCCCCGGTGCCGATGAGGCCGGTGGAGCAGATCAGCACGTCCCCGGCGCTGACGCCGAGCAGTTCGGCCGCCTTCTCCGCCGTCTGGTGGGTGGTCTGGAACCCGAACGCGCCGGTGAAGCAGTTCGCACCGCCGGAGTTGAGCACCACGGCCTCGACGACCCGGTCGGCCACTGCCTGCTGCGACCAGATGATCGGGTTCGCCTTGGCGCGGTTGCTGGTGAAGACCGCGGCACCCACCTTGCGAGGTCCGCGGTTGACGACGACGGCGACATCGGGCTTGCCGGTCGACTTCAGCCCGGCGGCGACACCGGCCGCTTCGAATCCTGCGGGGGCGGTGACGCTCACGGCGCTACTCCGTTCACTGAGAGGGCGCGGGCTTCGGGAAGACCCAGCGCGATGTTCATGGATTGGACGGCAGCGCCGGCGGTGCCCTTGACGAGGTTGTCGACCGCGGTGACGACCGTGACCCGGTTCGCGGCCCGGTCGATCGCGAGGCCGATCAGCGCGGTGTTGGCTCCGAGCACGTCGGCCGTGCGGGGGAAGCGTCCCTCGGGCAGCAGCTGCACGAAGGTCTCGTCGCCATAGGCGCTCTGCCAAGCGTCACGGATCTGCGCATCCGTCGCACCGTCGACGATGGGTGCGGTGGACGTGGCGAGGATCCCGCGCGACATGGGCACCAGCACCGGCGTGAACGAGATCCGGATGCCGTCGGACTCCACCCCGGACGCCGCGGCGAGCGCCTGACGGATCTCGGGGATGTGTCTGTGGGTTCCGCCGACCGCATAGGGGTTGGCGGTGCCCAGGATCTCGCTGCCGAGCAGGTTCGTCTTGAGGCTCTTCCCCGCGCCGGACGGTCCGACGGCGAGCACGGAGACGATGTCGGAGGGGTCGATCACCCCGGCGGCCACACCGGGCGCGAGGCTGAGACTCACGGTGGAGGCATTGCATCCCGGCGCCGCGATGCGCGTGGCTCCACGGAGGTGCTCACGCTGCTTGACCCCGTCGATGAGGAGCTCTGGCACACCGTAGGTCCACGGCTCGTGGAAGTCGCCGCCGTAGAACGCATCCCACGCCGAGGCGGACGTGAGTCGGTGGTCGGCGCCGGCATCGATCACGAGCGGGACATCGCCCAGCGCATCGGTGTACTGCCCCGACTGCCCGTGCGGCAAGGCGAGGAACACGATGTCGTGGCCGGCGAGGATCTCCGGTGTCGTGTCCTGCAGCGTGAGGTGTGCGAGTGAGCGCAGGTGCGGCTGGTGGTCGACGAGAGGCTGCCCGGCGTTCGAATGCGCCGTGACGGTGCGGATCTCCATGTCGGGATGGGCGGCCAGGAGGCGCAGAATCTCGCCGCCTGCGTAGCCGGATGCGCCGGAGACGGCGACGGAATACGTCATGCTTCTACCTTAACGGTCAGGCCCTCGAGGAAATCGGGACCGTGGACGGGGCCGGAGGCGGCGACACCGGCACTCGACCGCCGTGCGCGCACGGGCAGAAGGGCGGGGTCGCCTACAGTCGGCGGCCGCGGCGTCGGCGCACAGCGATGACGCTCGGAGCGAGCGTCGGAGAAGCGGTGGCGGCCGAAGGCATGTCGCGACAGTAGCGCGGCCTCGGCTGCCACCGCAAATCCGGTTCGTCATCTGCGGGGTGAGGGCTCCAGCGGTGCGGCGAAGAAGGCGAGTTCGTGGGCACTCGAGACCTCGAAGACGTGGCGCATCCTGGCGCGGGTCGCGGCATCAGCCGTTGCCGCCGCTTCGGAGGCGTAGGCGATCGCCGTCTCGGTCGCCTCTTCGAACGCGGGATCGGCGTAGGCCACCAGCCACGAGGCGTAGGGGTGCTGGGGATCCTGCGCGTACTGACCGAAGGCCCCGGCATGCAGGCGTCGGCCGAGGTCGGTGTATAGCCAGAAGCACGGGAGGACGGCCGCGACGATCTCTGCGTAGTCCCCACCGAACGCGACAGAGCGCAGGTGATCGAGGTAGGCGGTGGTGGCCGCCCCCGGCTCGGCGGAGAACGTGTCCGCGCTCACCCCCTGCGTCGGAGTCAACCACGACGCGTGCAGCTCTAGCTCGCCCACGATCGAACCGCGTGCCGACTCCGCCCAGAACGCCTGCTCATCGGATGTCGGCGCGAGCCGGGACGCTTCCGCGAGCACACGGGCGTACTCGCGCAGGTACAGCGCGTCCTGGGCGAGATAGGACAGGAACGGTCCGCGCTCCAGCGTCCCGTCGGCGAGCGCGCGGATGAAGGGCAGCTCGTCGATCGCGGTGCGGATCTCCCTGATGTCGTGCCACCAGTCCGCCGCGATGTCGTCCGCGACCGGACGGGCCTCTGTTCCCGCCCGTTCCCAGAGTCCGGAGAAGTGGTTGATCGGCCCGTGCCCACCGCCGACGCGCAACGCGTCCCCCGCCCGCAGGGCTTCGCGAAGCCAGATGCGCGCGGCGCCGACGGCCGCTTCTGCGTCGTGCCCCCGCGCGAGCAGGGTCGCGAGCGCGGACGACAGCGAGCAGCCGGTGCCATGGGTGTTTCCGGTCGTGATCCGTCGTCCTGGAAAGTCTCTGCGCAGACCGCGCGCCGCGTCGACCAACGCATCGGGGGCCTCATCGCCGACGAGATGGCCGCCCTTGACCAGGACGGCCGCATCGATCCGGGCGGACAGCTCGTGCGCCGCGGAGATGGCATCCTCCCAGTCGGCGATCTCCCGACCGGCGAGCACCGCGAGTTCGGCGAGATTCGGAGTGACCAGAGTCGCCCGCGCGAGGAGTCCGTGCAGTGCTCGCTCCGCCTCCGGATCCAGCAGCCGGTCGCCGGAGGTCGCGACCATGACGGGATCGAGCACCACGACAGGCGGGCGCACGCGGTCGAGCCACGCCCCCACTGCGCGGATGACCTCGGCGTCGGCGAGCATCCCGATCTTCACGGCGTCGATCACGATGTCGTCCGACACGGCATCGAGCTGCGCGCGGAGGAAGTCGACCGGCGGCACGTGCACAGCGCGCACGCCCTGCGTGTTCTGCGCGGTCAGCGCCGTGAGCACAGCCATCCCGTACCCGCCGTTCGCGGCGATGGACTTGAGGTCGGCCTGGATGCCCGCACCTCCGGACGGGTCGCTCCCGGCGATGCTGAGCACTCGCGGTACACCCCCGGAGCGCCAGCGCCGCAGGAACCGCGTCGCTACGGCGGCCGGATCGTCGGCGGCACACAGCGCCGAGACCACGGCCACCCCCGCCGCACCGGCATCGCGAAGGGCCTCGGTGTCGTCGATGTGGACACCGCCGATCGCCACGCACGGGAGTGCGCTGCGCCTGGCGAAGTCGCGAAATCCCTCCACGCCCAGCGGGACGGGGTGATCCGGCTTCGTGAGGGTGGGACGGATGACGCCGACCCCGAGGTAGTCGACCGTCCCGGCCGGGAGGGCCCGCACCGCGTCGAGGTGCGCGGCGGTGTTGGCGGTGAGGCCGATCAACGCGTCGGGTCCGAGTGCCTCACGGGCGCGCAGCACCGAGGCGTCGCCCTGACCGAGGTGCACGCCATCGACCCTGGCTCCACGCTCACGAGCAGCCACGGCCGCGCCCAGCCGATCGTTCACCACGAGCAGCGCCCGACCGTCGATCGCCTGCGACAGCGCGACCAGCTGTTCGACCGTCTCCTCGTCGGTCGCGTCCTTGTCGCGCAGCTGCACGATGCGCACCCCGCCTTCCACCGCGTGCCGGACGGTCTCGACGACGCCCCGGTCTCCGCACAGCTCCGCATCCGTGACGAGGTAGAGCGAGAGGTCGGCGTTCACAGGGCACCGCCTTCGACGCGGGCACGGACCCTGATGTCAGCGGAATCCACCGCGGCGAGGGCATCCAGCAGCGCGACGGCGAAGCTCCCCGGCCCGGTGGACCGCTCCGCTGCCTGCTCCGCCGCGATCGTGTACACGAGGCTCGCCGACGCGACCGCCGTGAGCGCGTCGTGCCCTGTCGCCCGCGCAGCGCCGAGGAAGGCCGCCATCACCGCGCCCAGAGCACAACCGCCGCCCGTGACCCTCGTGAGCAGCTCGTGCCCGTTGGACAACCGCAGCACGCGTTCGCCGTCGGTGAGCAGATCGATCGGGCCGGACACGGCCACCACACCGCGTGTCGTCCGAGCCAGCGCCGATGCGGCCTCGGCCGCGGACTCGGTGCTGTCGGTGGAATCCACACCTCGCCCACCGGCGCTGAGCCCCGCGAGAGCCAGCACCTCCGAGGCGTTGCCGCGGATCGCGGTCGGACGCTGCTCGACGAGTTGACGCGCGAGTGCGGTGCGCACCGGGAGCGCACCGACCGCGACGGGGTCGAGCACCCAGGGCGTACCGGCTGCCCTCGCACCGGTGACGGCTTCCAGAGTCGCCGCGCGCTGCTCCGGGGTGGGCGTCCCCAGGTTGACCAGCATCCCCGAGGCGACACCGGCGAACATGCCGGCCTCCCCGACGATGTCGACCATGGCGGGGGCAGCCCCGAGCGCCAGCAGCACGTTGGCGGTGAAGCCGGTGACCACGGCATTGGTGATGCAGTGCGTCAGCGGTGGCGCCTCACGCAACACCCCCAGCAGCACCGCAGCCTTTTCGGCGAGATCGTGTGTGGAATCAGGACGCAGAAGATCGCTCATCGCGACATCCCTTCGCTAGTACGAACTAGATCAGGTTCGACGGGTCTGTTCTCAGCCGCGGATCGCGGCACCCCGTGTCACTGTCCGCAGTCTATCGATCGGCCAGCAGCGCCCGCTCCTGCGCCCGCGTGAGCCCGGCACGTCGTTCGCGGTCGAGTCCGCGCTCCCGTTCGTCGGCGAGCACGCGCTCGATCGTGTCGACGAGCGGACGGAGCGTCCCACCGGTCTCATGGAATGCCGCGTTCGAGCGGGTCATGAATCCCGTCATCTCGGGCGGGAGCCACAGCGGCAGGGAGTGCGGGCCGGCCCAGTGGTCCACGTCATGCGCGATGAGCCACTCCTCGTCCGCGACGATGGTCGCCCCGGTGTGCCCGGATGCAGCGCGGACCATCCGCAGCACATCCGCGAGAGGCCTCTCGTCGCCGACGGCGTTGACGGCTCCGCTGCCTCGCGCGGTGACGATGTACTCCGCCAGATCGTCGACGTCGATCAACTGAGCGCTCCGCCCGTCCAGCGGGGGCAGCAGCACGGCGTCAGCGTCGGCACGAGCGAACGCAGCACTCCAGTAGCCGAAGCGGTCGCTCAGGTCTCCGTCGCCCACGATCAGGCCGGGACGCACCACGAGTGCCCGCTCCCCCAATCGGGCGACGGAGTCCTCGGCGGCGACCTTCTGCGCCGCGTACTCGTACTCGTCGCCGAGAACCGCCGCCGGGTGTCGTGGAGCCGATTCGTCCGCACCGACCGTCTCGTCATCGGAGTACACCGACACGGATGACACGTACGTCCATCGTGCCGCTCGATCGCCCAGCATCTCGACTGCCCGATCGACATGCGCCGCCTGGGAGGAGATGTCGACGACGTGGTCCCACTCCCGTCGTGCGAGGTCGGCGTAGGTCGAAGCCTCCTCGCGATCGCCACGCACCAGGACCGTTCCCTCCGGCGCGGGCCGTGTGCCTCGAGCGAGGCAGGTGACCGTGGCTCCGTGGTCGCGCCAGTGACCGGCGACGCGCCCGGAGAGCCACCCGGTGCCGCCCAGGATCAGAACATCCGTCATGGTGTGCCTGCACCCAACCGGTCAAGGCCTGCCAGCACCGGAACCGTCCAGGCGGGGTCGGGCCGCCAGCGGGTCCACGCGGAGTCGAACGGCCAGTCGTCGGCCTCGAACGACGCGATGGCCGCGTCCGCGTGCCGCTCGATCTGCGCGGCCTGCTCGGAACTGAGCCGTCCCTGGGCGATCGCGGCGACGAGCTCATCCTCGTCCTTGAGGTGGATGCCGCCCGCCGGATCGATCTCGACGTCGAGGATATGGTCGGACGAGAAGGTGTCCCGGTCTGTCCGCAGATGCGCGTTTTCGAGATTCACGTACCACCCGGAGAACGCCCAGTCCGGCCCGGTGGTGTCGCTCCAGAAAAGCCAGATCGACCACGGCATCCCCGCAGGGGCGATGCACAGCACCCCGTTGCCCCGCCAGCGCTCCACGATGCGCGTCCGCGGCTCGAGCCAGCGCCGGGCGAGAGGCACTTCCCGAACGCGCTGTCCATCGCTGGAGCCGGGCGCCTCCTGGAGCGTCCCGGGAGCGAGCCAGGCCACGAGACCGCGCTCATCATCACGGACCACGCGCATCGGCGAGATCCTGGACGGCTCTCCCGGCTGCCACCCCGGTTTCCGGTAGTGCCAGTCGATCTGTGCGCCGGGCTCGAGGAACGGCCCCTCGCCGAGCGGTCGCGCCCCGTCGGGGACGGCGGCCGGAGTGCCCTGGGGGAGGATTCTCATCCCGCCACGGTACTCCGGCGCCGACCTGGATCATCCGAGGACGACACGGTGCGCCTCACACCGCGGATCGGCCCTCAGTCGCGCAGCGTCGCTCCGAAGCGCTGCGCAGCGACCTCGACTCCGGCGAGCTTGGCTTCCGTGGCCTCCGCCGCGGTGAGGGTGCGGTCATCCGCCCGGAACCTCAGTGCGAAGGTCAGGCTCTTGGAACCCTCCGGAACGCCCTCTCCGCGATAGTCGTCGACGAGGCGCACCGACTCCAGCAGCGTGCCCGCACCTTCGGCGAGGGCGGCCTGCACATCCGCGGCGGGGACCCCGGCCGGAACCAGGAGCGACACGTCCTGCGTAGCGGCGGGGAACGTCGACAGCGAAGCCGCGACGACCCGTCCGCCGGCAAGCGACAGGATGCGGTCGAGGTCGAGCTCGAACACGGTCGCGCGCCCGGGAAGATCGGCCCCCTCGGCGACAGCGGGGTGCAGCTCGCCGACGTATCCGACCTCTTCGCCTGCCACCAGGAGCGACCCGGTGCGCCCGGGGTGGAGGGCGGCGCGTTCGGCCTGGAGCACGTCGATGTCGACCCCGGCGGCTGCCGCGATCACACGGACCGCGTCCAGAGCCTCCACGAGGCCGGCGGCCTCGGCGGGGCGACCGGGCTGGCGCGGTGCGACATGGCCGGTGAGGAGTCCGGAGACGAACCGGTGCTGTGGCGGGATCGAGGCGTTCAGCTCCGCGAGCGTCTCGTCGGACGGACGCTCCCCCAGCGGCGGCACCTCATCGGTGCCGTACTCCACACCCGGCTCGGGAAGGAAGACCACCCCGGTTTCGAAGATCGCGAGGTCGGTGAGCCCGCGGGAGATGTTGCGGTGCGCGGTCTGCAGCAGACCGGGGATCAGCGACCGGCGCAGGTACGGCGCCTGCCCGTCGAGCGGATTCGCCAGACGGATGCTCGGCAGGTGCTCGCCCGACGCGGAGCCGTGCAGATCGTTCTGCGCCTCCGTGGTGAACGGGAACGACGGCGTCTCGACCAGCCCCGCAGCAGCCAGAGCATCGGCCACGCGGCGGCGGCCCTGCTGGTGCGCGGTGAGGCCGCGCCCGGAGGGAGGCGTCGGCAGCACCGAGGGGATGCGGTCGAGCCCGTGGATGCGGGCGACTTCCTCGGCGAGCGTCCACTTGTCGGTGAGGTCGGGGCGCCAGGTCGGCGGGATGACCGTCCACCCGCCCTGGGTCCCTGAGCCGGTCGAAGGGCTGACCTCCGCGCCGATCGTCGTCAGCGCACCGGTGATCTCTTCATCGGTGTAGTCGACGCCGATGAGCCCCTGCACGAAGCCGGCGGGCAGCTCGATCTCCGCGACGAAGACCTCGGCGAACAGCGCGCCGCCCTCCTCCGTGAGCGTGCCCCCGGCGAACTCGACCATGAGGTCGGCCGCGCGCCGGGCCGCGACGAAGGGGATCAGCGGGTCGACGCCGCGCTCGAAACGCTTGGACGCCTCGCTGGGCAGCTTGTGACGACGAGCCGAACGGGCGATCGTGGTCGGGTCGAAGCTCGCCGCCTCGATCATCACGTTCCGGGTGGAGTCGCTCATCTCCGTCGTGCCGCCGCCCATGACGCCGGCCAGGCCGATCGGACCCGACTCGTCTGTGATGAGCAGGTCTTCGGTGTGCAGCGCGCGCTCGACGCCGTCGAGGGTGGTCATCTTCTCGCCCGGAGTCGCGCGGCGGACCGTGATGCCGCCCGTGAGCTTGTCGAGGTCGTAGCCATGCAGCGGCTGTCCGAGCTCGAGCATCACATAGTTGGTGATGTCGATGAGCACGCCCAGCGACCGCATGCCGGCGAGGCTGAGCCGCGCCACCATCCACGGAGGAGTCGGACGCGAGGGATCGACGTCGCGGACGACACGGGTCACGAACTCGCTGGCGCCGACGTTCGCACGCACAGGTGCGACGTCGTCGACCACGGTCGTGTGTCCGGTGCCCGGCTGGAGTTCGGCGAAGTCGCGCTCCGCCGGGTCGCGGAAGGTCGCTCCGGTCGCGTGCGCGTACTCACGAGCCACCCCGCGCAGGGAGAAGGCGTAACCGCGGTCGGGCGTGACGTTGATCTCCACCGCGACGTCGTCGAGGCCGAGCAGGGCGATCGCGTCGGTGCCGACGGGCGCATCGATGCCGAGGTCGGACAGCACGACGATGCCGTTGTGCTCGTCACCGAGTCCCAGCTCGCGCGCAGAGGCGATCATGCCGTCCGACACATGACCGTAGGTCTTGCGGGCGGCGATCGGGAACGGACCGGGCAGCACCGCACCGGGCAGGGTCACGACGACCTTGTCCCCGACGACGAAGTTGTGCGCGCCGCAGACGATGCCACGGATGCCGCCGTTCGCCTCGCCGACGTCGACCTGGCACCAGTTGATGGTCTTGCCGTTGGACTGGGGCTCCGGCTCGAGCGAGACGACCTGGCCGACCACCACGGGGCCCGTGATGTCGAAACGGTGCACGTCCTCCTCTTCGAAGCCGACGGTCACCAGGGCCGCGAGGACATCCTCGGGCGTGGCGTCCGCTGCCAGATCGACGTACTCACGCAACCACGAAAGCGGGACGCGCATCACACCACCATCCCGTACTGCTCGCTGAATCGGACATCGCCCTCGGCCATGTCGCGCATGTCCTGGACGTCGCTGCGGAACATCAGGCCCCGCTCGATGCCCATGCCGAACGCGAAGCCGCTGTATTCCTCCGGGTCGATCCCTGCCGCGCGCAGCACGTTCGGGTTGACCATGCCGCAGCCGCCCCACTCGATCCAGCGCGCACCGCCCTTGAACGTGGGGTGCCACAGATCGAGCTCGGCGGACGGCTCGGTGAAGGGGAAGTAGTTGGTGCGGAAGCGCGTCTTGGCCTCGGGGCCGAAGAGCAGCTTCGCGAAGTGGTCGAGCGTGCCCTTGAGGTGCGCCATCGTGATGCCCTTGTCGATCACGAGTCCCTCGAACTGCGTGAACACCGGCAGGTGCGTGGCGTCGAACTCGTCGGTGCGATACACCCGGCCGGGGCACAGCACGTAGATGGGCACCTCGCGGTCGAGCATCGAGCGCACCTGCACCGGGCTCGTGTGCGTGCGCATCACGAGGTGACGCGAGGGCGGGTCCACGTAGAACGTGTCCTGCTCCTGGCGTGCGGGGTGGTCCACATCGAAGTTCAGTGCGTCGAAGTTGAACCACTCGTGCTCGAGCTCCGGTCCCTCCGCGATCTCCCAGCCCATGCCGACGAAGATGTCGCACACCTGGTCCTGCAGGAGCGTGAGCGGGTGTCGGGCGCCGACACGCGTGCGCGAGGGCACGGCGGTGATGTCCACCCGCTCGGACTCGAGGCGCGCGGCGACCTCGGCCTCGGCGAGCTCGGCCTCCTTCGCGGCCAGCGCCTGGGTCACCTGCCCTCTCCCCTGGCCCACGAGCTTGCCGAATGCGGCCTTGTTCTCGGGAGCGACCTGGCGCATCGAGGCGTTCAGTACCGCGAGCGGCGATCCGTCGGCGACGTGTGCGGCGCGGGCCGCTTTCAGCTCGGCGGTGTCGGCGGCTGCGGCGATCGCCGCGAGGGCATCGGCAACAGCGGACTCGACCGCTTCCGGGGTGATTTCAGGAGACTCTGACACGAGAATCGAGTCTACCGGGGGCGCGCAGGTGGCTTTCGCGGATCAGCGCGCCTTCTCGGACCCATCTCCCTGCAGCACGATGAGCGAGGTGTTGGTCTCGCCTCCGTGCTGGCGGGGATCCGGCACCGCAGGCCCTGCCTTCGGCGAGCGCTTGGCACGCTTCTGCAGGCGGTAGGCGATGTAGGAGAGCAGGAGGCAGACGGCCACGTACATCGATCCGCCGACGATCGCCGCCGGGATCAGCGGGGAGCCGTAGGGCGCCTGGTTGCCGATCTGGTTGATGACGTAGAGGAGCTCCTGGTACGTGATGATGAAGCCGAGCGCGGTGTCCTTGAGCGCCACGACGAGCTGCGCGATGATCACCGGCATCATGGCCCGGACGGCCTGCGGGATCAGGATGAAGTACATCACCCCGGTCTTCCGCAGTCCGATCGCGTAGCCGGCCTCCTTCTGTCCGCGGGGCAGCGACTCGATGCCAGCTCGCAGCACCTCGGCGAGCACGGAGCCGTTGTAGACGATCAGGGCGATGACGACGGCCCAGTACGGCGGCATCTTCACGCCGATCACCGGGAGGCCGTAGTACAGCAGCATCATGAGGATGAGCACGGGCACCGCTCGCAGCACCTCGATGATCCACCGGACCGGCTCACGCACCCAGGCGTGCTCCGAGAGGCGGCCGATGCCGAGCAGGAATCCGAGCGCGAGGGACCCGACGCCGGCGACGGCGAACGCGGCCAGCGTGGCCAGGAGGCCTTCGCCGAAGCGGATCCAGACCGCGGAGAACGTGAAGATGTTCCACTTCTCTGCGGAGAACTGCCCGGTGGCGAACAGCCTCCACACCACCCAGCCGAGCACCGCGAGGACCACGAGCACCGTGGCGACTCCGATGAGCCGGTTGCGGGCGACGGCACGGGGGCCGGGGACGTCGAACAGGACGGAACTCATCGCGCGATCCTCCACTTGTTCTCGAGAACGCGCTGCACCCAGGCGAGCAGCAGCACCAGCACCACGAACAGGACCATGACCCACAGGAGCACGACGAGCGCGTTCTCACCGCGTTCGCTGAGCGCCGCGCGGATGGTGCCGAGGTTGACGACCGAGAACCCTGCGGCAACCGTGGTGTTCTTCATGAGGGCGATGAGCACGCTCATCATGGGCGGGACGACGGAGCGCGTCGCCTGCGGCAGCACCACGTAGCGCATGACCTGGCCGAAGTTCAGGCCGATCGCCCGTGCGGCTTCCGCCTGGCCGACCGGCACGGTGTTGATGCCGGCTCGCAGCGCCTCCGCCACATAGGTCGCGGTGTAGATGCCGAGCGCGATCACGGCCAGCAGCAGGGAGTTCACCCGCTCCCCCAGCAGGATCGGAAGGCAGAAGGCGAAGAAGAACATGACCAGGGTCAGTGGTGTGTTGCGGATCCAGTTCACGTACACGCCACCGACGGCGCGGGCGATCGGGACCGGCGACACACGCGCGGCCCCGACGATGAGCCCGAGGACCAGCGCGATGATGCCGCCGCCGAGGAACAGCACGATGGTTCCCCACAGTGCCTCTCCCCAGAGGTCGAGGTGGTCGGAGATGACTCCCACTGCTGCTCCTGTCGATTCGGGTTCTCGAAAGTGTCCTGCATGAGCGGGGCGGCCGACCATGCCGACCGCCCCGCGGAGATCAACCGACCGGGTCGACCTCGGGCTGCGTCGCCTTGACGCCGGAGGCACCGAGGTTGTTGTCGAAGATCTGCTGCCAGATCTCGCCACCGTCGGTCAGCTGCGTGTTGAAGTACTCCACGAGGGCGTCGTCGCCCTTGGCGACGCCGATGCCGTAGCGCTCCTCGCTGAAGGGCTCACCGACGACCTTGAGGTTGTCCGGGTCCTGAGCCGCGTAGCCGATGAGGATCGCCTCATCGGTGGTGACCGCGTCCACCTGGCCGTTCTTCAGGTCCTCGACGCACTTGGAGTACGTGTCGTACTCCTTGGTGGGCACGTCGGGGTAGTTCGTCTTGATGTTCTGGATCGGCGTCGAGCCGGTCGCCGAGCAGACGGTCGTCGAGGAGTCGAGGTCGTCGACGCTCTTGATATCGCTGTCAGCTGCCACCAGGAGACCCTGGCCGGTGACGAAGTACGGACCGGCGAAGGAGATCTGCTCCTTGCGCTTGTCGGTGATGGAGTAGGTGCCGACGTAGTAGTCGATGTCGCCGTTCACGATGGCCTGCTCGCGGTTCGCGGAGGCGATCGCCTGGAACTCGATCTTCTCCGGGTCGACACCGAGCGATGCCGCCATCCAGCGGGCGATGTCGACGTCGAATCCGGTGCGGTCACCGGTCACGGGGTCGAGGTAGCCGAGACCGGGCTGGTCCTCCTTGACGCCGACCTTGATCTTTCCGGACGACTCGATCCGGTCGAACGTCGGGCTGCCGTCGATGCTGACGTCGGTCAGGACTGTCCAGGGCGTGCTGCTGGAGGAGTCACCTTCGTCGCCGCCTTCCGGGGCCCCCGTGCTGGACGGTGTTCCGCTGTTGCAGGCGGTGAGCGTCAGCAGCGCGGCTGCCGCGATTCCGATGCCTGCCAGTGTCCGTGTGCGTCGCATGTGCGTCTCCTTCGTGTGCTGTGTGTGCAGGGTCTGTGTGTGAGTGTGCGGGCGCGTCAGTGCGTGAGGAGCTTCGAGAGGAAGTCCTTGGCGCGATCGCTCTTCGGGTGCGTGAAGAACTCCTCGGGAGTCGCCTCCTCCACGATCCGTCCGTCCGCCATGAACACGACGCGGTCGGCGGCCTTGCGCGCGAAGCCCATCTCGTGCGTGACGACGATCATCGTCATCCCGTCCTGGGCGAGTTCGACCATGACGTCGAGCACCTCGTTGATCATCTCGGGGTCGAGAGCACTGGTGGGCTCGTCGAACAGCATCACCTTGGGCTGCATCGCGAGAGCGCGGGCGATGGCCACGCGCTGCTGCTGACCACCGGAGAGCTGGGCAGGGAGCTTCGAGGCCTGCTGCGCCACGCCGACGCGCTCGAGCAGCATCATCGCCTCCTTCTCGGCGTCGGCCTTCTTGATGCCGCGCACCTTGATCGGTCCGAGAGTCACGTTCTCGAGGATCGTGAGGTGGGCAAAGAGGTTGAACGACTGGAAGACCATGCCGACGTCGGCGCGCAGATGAGCCAGGCCCTTGCCCTCGGCCGGGAGTTCCTTGCCGTCGATGCGGATGCTCCCGCTGGTGATCGTCTCCAAGCGGTTGATCGTGCGGCACAGTGTCGACTTCCCAGAGCCGGACGGGCCGATCACGACGACGACCTCCCCCGAGTTCACGGTCAGATCGATGTCGGTGAGCGCCTGGAAGTCGCCGTAGTGCTTCTGGACGTTCTCGACCACGACGAGCGGGGTATCAGAGGTCATCATTTCTCCAAACTAGCCACGTCGGGCGCGGGTCTCCAGGCACCTCGGTGAGATTTACACGTTCGTAATCACCTGATCGCGGCACCAATGCTGCTGTGCATGGGTACCCCGCGGCCCGCCCCCACGGGCCGCGGAATCGTCCTGCTGCGATGCCCCAACGACAGTTGTGCAGCAGGCGACGATCGTGCGCGATCGACCTCACAATGGCAGAGCGCCGGCCCCGCTGTCAGACTTCTTGAGGATTTCTTGAGCAGTCAACCGCGCAGGTCGCGGTAGTAGTCGATCGCACCATCGTGGAGAGGGACCGGACCGGTGAAGATCGCCGAGCGCCGATCCAGCAGCGCCGCGGTCGGCACCTCCCCCGCGATGCGCAGTCGCGCGTCGAAGAGCCCGGCCAGGACATCGTGCACGACGGCATCCGGCGTGGACGCGGCGGTGACGAGATAGTTGGGAACGGCCATCGTCGGCGCGGAGTCCGGCAGGCCGTATGTCCCCGCGGGGACATCGGCCTGCCGATAGGCATGCGAGTACCGTTCGTTCACGGCATTGACCCACTCGGGCTCGATCGGGAGCAGACGCACCGGAGCCCGCGAGGACAGTTCGGCCACGCCGGGAGTGGGCAGGCCCCCCACCCAGAAGAAGCCGTCGATCTCACCACGCTCCATCGCACCGATCGACGCGCTGAGGTCGAGCTGGGGGTCGCGGACGGAATCGAGCGCGACGCCTGCCGCGTCGAGCACTCGGCCAGCGATCACGTTGACGCCGGAGTTCTCGGCGCCGAGTGAGATGGTGCGGCCGGCAAGATCGCCGATGTCGTCGATGTCCGAATCCCCCCGCACCACGACCTGAACGTACTCGTCGTACAGGCGGGCGAGAGCCTCCACCTCCAACGGCCGCTCGAAGGCGCCGGTGCCCGACACCGCGTCGGCGGCGGCATCCCCCTGCGCGAATCCGAGCAGGGCCTCGCCCGAACTCACCCGCAGCAGGTTGTCGACCGATCCCGCGGTCTCCTGCGCGACCATCCGGAGGTCCAGCCGGTCCGACAGCTCTTCCGCCAGGTGGCTGCCGTAGTCGTAGTACACACCGGTCGAGCCCCCGCTGGCGATCGCGTACTCGACGTCGCTCCACTCGTCGGAGCGAGGGACGCACGCGGTCAACCCGGTCAGCAGCACGAACGCGAGTCCTCCCGCGAGAAGTCCCCTGGCGGCCGACCTCATGGCGTGGACCCGTCGTGCAGGACGAGCGCGACCTCGAGTCCGCCACCCTGTGCCGAAGAGACCGCCAGCTCTCCCCCGATCGTCGCCAGCAGATCGCTCGCGATCGCCAGCCCGAGTCCTGACCCCGGTGTATCCCCGGTGTCGACGTTGCGCCAGAACCGGTCGGTCGCCGCAGCTGCCTGCTCGTCGGTGAGGCCCGGACCGTGATCGCGGACCGTGATCCGACAGACGCTTCCTTCCCGTCTCGCCCCGATCTCGATGTGCGCCCCCTCGGGCGAGAACTTCACGGCATTGTCGATCACGGCATCCAGCGCGCTCTCCACGATCGTGCGGTCGGTCACGCTCATCACCGATGACACACCGGTGGGGCGCAGCCCGACTCCGCGCTGAGCCGCGACATCGCGCCATGCTTCCCGGCGACGAGCGGCCAGAGTCGCCAGATCCACAGCGGAGATGGTCGAGTCGCCACGGCCGCCGCGCGCGAGGCCGAGAAGTGTCTCGAGGATGCGGGTCATCCGGCGCCCCTCCTCCCTCGTCTCCTCGACGTCGCCCTGCCACTCGTCGCCGAGTCCCGTCGCCAGATGCTCCACTCTCAGGAGCAGAGCATTGAGGGGGTTGCGCAGTTCGTGTGAGGCGTTGAGCGCGAACTCCTGCTGCCTCGTCATCACCCGTTCGATCTCGTCGGCCATGCCGTTGAACACGTGCGCCATGCGGCGGAGCTCCGGCGGACCGTCGTCCGCAGCAACGCGCGCGTCCATCTCGCCGCGCTCAATCGCGACCATGGCCTCGTCGAGTCGGCGCACCGGCGAGAGCACCCAACGCGCGAGCCGGAACACCAGGAGCACGCCGAGCGCGACGAGCACGCCCGCGATCGCCGAGATGAGCAGGAGCTGGTGCAGGATCGCGGCGCGCGGAGCCGCCACATCTCCGGCGACGAGCACGGCGCCTATCACGTCACCGTCATCGAACACCGGCTCGGCCAATGCGGAATCCGAGACGCTCCACGGGAACACCACCGTCGGCTGCTCGGCTCGTCGACCGGAGAGCGCCAGCTTGACGCGCTCGGCATCGTCTTCGCGAAGCACCGCCGGTTCCTGATCCGCTGCGGCCCACACGCCGCCCCCGAGATCGAACACGGTCACCTCGATCCCGTAGACCTCGCGGAACCGCTCCACCTCCGCCTCGATCACGGCAGCACTGCCGGAACGCAGAGCCTGGCGCGCGCTCGTGACGAAGTAGCCGAGGTCGCCGATCTGCTGCGCATAGAAGGCCTGCTGCACGCTCTGGGCGGCGCTCCACCCCGCGGCACCGCCGAGTCCGGCCAGGATCGCGACGAGCGGTATCAGGAACACGAGGATGAGGCGACGACGCACGACTCAGGACCCTGCCAGCCGATAGCCGACCCCGCGGACCGTCTCGATGACCCCGCGGACCCCGGTCTTCTTCCTGATCGCCCCGACGTGCACCTCCAGAGAATGGCCGAATCCTCGCCAGTCGGTGTTCCACACCTCGCGGATCAGCCGGTCCTTCGGCACCGCCACTCCCGGGTAGCGGGCCAGGACGGCGATGATGTCGAACTCCTTGCGCGTGAGGTCGATGGCCGCGCCGTCGACCAGCACCTGGCGAGCGATCAGATCGACCTGCACGCCGCCTCCGTGGAGCAGGACGCGCGCATCCGCCTCGGGCCTCATCGGCCTGGATCGCCGTGTGACCGCCTCGATCCGCGCCAGGAGCTCGTGAACATCGTAGGGCTTCACCACGAAGTCATCGGCTCCGGCGCGGAGCCCTTTGATGCGCTCCGCGACCTGACTGCGGGCGGTCACGATCACGATCGGGACCTCGGAGCGGCCCCTGATCCGGCGACACAGGTCGACCCCGTCGACGTCGGGCAGACCGAGATCGAGCAGCACCACCTCGGTGTCCGCTCCGAGAAGACCCAGTGCAGACGCTCCATCCGCCGCACGGACGGTCGCGTACCCGGACCGGGCGAGAAACGCCTCCAGTGCGCCTGCGACCCGGTCGTCGTCTTCGACGATCAGAATCCTCATCGACTCCGCTTCCCGCTTCCCCCGGCGTCCGTCACCTCAGTCGACGGACGTCGCCCGCTGAGCGAATGCGCTTTCATACAGGCAGACGCTGGCGGCCGTCGCCAGATTGAGCGACTCGGCTCGGCCGAAGATCGGAAGCTTGAGCACGCGGTCCGCGAGATCCAGCGCCTCGTCTTCGAGTCCGCGCGCCTCGTTGCCGAAGAGCCATCCCGTCGGCTCGGCCAGCACGCCCTCCGCGCGCGCTTCCAGCAGGTCATCGCCCTTCACGTCCGCCGCGAGGATGCGCAGACCTGCGGCGTGAGCACGCTTCACGACTTCGGCGAGGTCGCCCCCGACCGAGACGGGAAGGTGGAACAGGGACCCTGTGGTCGCGCGCACCACCTTCGGGTTGTACGGATCGACGGTGCGACCGGTCAGGACGACGGCATCCGCACCCGCGGCATCTGCTGCCCGGATGATCGTGCCGAGGTTCCCTGGATCCCGCACCTCCTCGCAGATCGCCACCAGTCGCGGCGAGGCGTCGAAGATGTCGCGCACCGACGTCGGCGTCTGCTGCACGACGGCGACGAGGCCTTGCGGTGTGACGGTGTCGGCCATGGCGTTGAGCACGTACTCGGTGACGTACTCGACCTCGATGTCCGCCTCTGCGGCCTTCGCGCGGATGTCGGGGTGCCGCTCCCAGCCGTTCGGCGTCGCGAAGAGCTCGACGATCGCCTCGGGACGGTAGGTGAGCGCCTCGCGCACCGACTGCGGGCCTTCCAGAAGGAACAGGCCTGTCTCAGTCCTCGCGCTGCGTTTGGTCAGCTTCGCGACAGCACGGACTCGGGGCGAACGGGGGTTCTCCAGCACGATCACAGTCTAGGGAACGCACGGCCCTCTCCCGCACCATCCGGGTAGGGTGCCTGCATGACGATCGATGCCGCGGTGAGGAGCTCCCGTCGGCGGATCGTCCTCGCAGTGCTCGCCGTCGCGACGGTCGCGATCGGGCTCGTCATCCATCGCAGTGCGGGCGGGGTCGTGGGCGACATCATCGGCGATGCGCTGTACGCCGTGCTCATCTATCTGCTCGTCGCCCTGATCGCCGTGCGGCGGCGCCCCCTCGCGCCGGCCCTCGTCGCCTTCGTGTTCTGCGCCGGCGTCGAACTGTTCCAGCTCACCGGTATCCCTCGCGAGTGGGCATCGGCACTTCCCCCGGTCCGACTCGTCCTCGGCTCCGGATTCGATGGACGGGACATAGCCGTATACGCGAGTGCCGTCGCCGCGGCCGCCCTCGTCGATCTCGCGCTCAGCCGCGCGGCAGTCCTCGCCACGCCGGGAAACGCCACAGGGCGCCCTCCCGAAGGAGAGCGCCCTGTGTGAAGAGGTGCTTACGCAGCCGACTTCGGCGCGTTGACGTCGGAGGGAAGAGCCTTCTTCGCCGTCTCGACCAGCGTCGTGAACGTGGCAGCGTCGTTGACCGCGAGGTCGGCGAGCATACGACGGTCGACCGTGACACCCGCGAGGCCGAGGCCCTGGATGAAGCGGTTGTACGTCATGCCGTTCTGGCGGGCCGCAGCGTTGATGCGCTGGATCCACAGACGACGGAAATCGCCCTTGCGCTTGCGACGGTCACGGTACGAGTAGACCAGCGAGTGGATGACCTGCTCTTTGGCCTTGCGGTAGAGGCGCGAACGCTGTCCGCGGTAACCGGAGGCGCGCTCGAGGATGACCCGGCGCTTCTTGTGGGCGTTTACTGCCCGCTTGACTCTTGCCATTTTCCTGTGTTCCTATTCGTGCGTTCGGCGCGCGTCAGCGACCGAGAAGCTTCTTCGCGACCTTGGTGTCAGCCTTCGACAGGACCTGGTCCTGGTTCAGACGACGCGTGCGACGGCTCGACTTGTGCTCGAGGTTGTGGCGCATCCCGGCCTGCTGCTTCTTCAGCTTTCCGCTGCCGGTGATCTTGAAGCGCTTCTTAGCACCCGAGTGGGTCTTCTGCTTCGGCATCTTCTCTTCCTTCGTATGGCGCCTTCTCAGGCGACGGTGTCAACCCGCGGTGCGGGAGTTCTGGGGCGGGTACTACTCCGCAGTGGTGGCGGCGGCCTCGTTCTTCGCCTCGCGCGCAGCCTGCTTCTTGTCCGCGCGCTGAGCATCGCGCACGGCGTTCTGCTCCTGCTTCGCCTCGGACTTGCTCTTGAGCGGAGCCACGACCATCACCATGTTGCGACCGTCGATGGTCGGGTTCGACTCGACGGTGCCGAACTCGGCGACGTCCTCGGCGAACTTGCGCAGCAGACGCACACCCTGCTCGGGACGCGACTGCTCGCGACCGCGGAACAGGATCATGGCCTTGACCTTGTCGCCGGCCTTGAGGAAGCCCTCGGCACGCTTGAGCTTGGTCGTGTAGTCGTGAGCCTCGATCTTCAGACGGAAGCGCACTTCCTTGAGGATCGTGTTCGCCTGGTTGCGGCGAGCTTCCTTTTCCTTCTGGGCGGCCTCGTACTTGAACTTGCCGTAGTCCATGATCTTGACGACGGGCGGCTTCGAGTTCGGGGCGACCTCGACGAGGTCGAGATCGGCTTCCTGCGCGAGGCGCAGTGCGGCTTCGATGCGGACGACGCCGATCTGCTCACCCGCGGGGCCGACGAGGCGGACCTCGGGGACGCGGATGCGCTCATTGGTACGGGGATCGCTGATGCGGAACTCCTTAGACGATGTGATTCGGCCACCGCGACGCTGTCTGCATCACGGGCGAAATCGGAATCGTCCCCACCCACCGGCATTCAGACGCCGGCTCCGCACCCTGTCTGCCGGCTCCTTCTTTCGAACGGAGCCGGTGGAGTGCAAGACCCGGTAGCCTTGAACGGCAAGCGCGGGTGGGAAGTGAATCCTCTTTCGTTCCGGAGCATGACGCTCCGGAGCCCGCCAAAGTCTAACAGAAAGCAAGGCGAAGTGACGAACCAGGCACCGGACGAGGCGGCACGCGAGCGCGAAGAGCGTTGGGCACGTCAGGAGGAGGCCGCATCGTCGGCCACCCGTGACATCGCCGATGTACCCGCAGTCGAGGTGATCACCACCGCCGCCGTGCACCTCATGAGCGCGGCAGCCGTCAAGCTCGGGCTCGCCGACGATCCGGACGCCGCAGCGCAGCTCGACCTCGACGAGGCGCGCAAGCTCATCAACTCCCTCGCCGGGCTCATCACCGCCGGCGCTCCGGAGATCAGCGACATGCACGCGCGGTCCCTGCGCGACGGTCTCCGCTCACTCCAGCTCGCCTTCCGCGAGGCGTCCACGATCCCCGATCCGATCGGCAAGGGACCGGGCGAGAAGTGGACCGGCCCGGTCAACTAGCTGCCGCGGGCTCGACGACCAGAGGGTCGGCCGAGGCCGGGCCGGGGCACTGCCCTTCGGTGCGAGTCCAGGAGATCTCCTGTTCCGACTCATGGATGACGGCACCCTGCGCATCGAACAACCGGATGTCGACCAGGTCGGGAGTGGACATGTCGAAGGACATGCTCCACGTGCCGTCGGCCGACGGAGACGCCGAGAACAGGTTCGCGGACGAGCTCGCATCTTCCCCCGGCCCCGGTGAGCACTGCCCGTCCGCGCAGAACTGGAGGTCGGTCGCCGCCGGGAAGGCGCTCACGTCGACGACGACCGTGCTGATGTAGGCGATCGTCGGGCACGCGTTGACCACGCAGCCGGAAGTGCCGGCGACGGCGCCTCCGAGCAGCACGACGGCGGCGAGGGCTCGCAACAGAGTCCGGGGCATGTCCCCGAGCGTAGCGAAGCGGTTCAGGCGCTGCGGCGGAGCTTCACGGTGAGGGAGTCGACGAGCACGGCGATCCGGTCGTCCGATGCCCAGCGAGACGCGAGACGCGAGAGCACGGCGTCGAGCACCTCGCGTTCGAGTCCGTCGACCAGCTCGAGGACCACGATGAGCTCGGGCCCGCGCAGACGGGCGTCGGGGTCCCCGGAAGCCACAGCCACGTCGATGACGGCCAGTTCGTGGGCCACGCTCTCCTGCAGCGCCGTGAACACCTCGGTCGACAGGAAGCTCGGCTCCCAGCGCTGCTCCTGAGCGATCGCCCACACGGCAGGACGCCGGATGACGAACTCGGTGTCGGACGTCGGGTCGAGCACGATCAGGTCGGTGTCCTCCGACGAGGCGGCCAGCGCCGCGCGGATAGCCTCGACGGGGATGGGTCGCGCCGTCGGGTCCCACGCCTGCATCGCCTGGACCGACGAGAACACCGGCTGCACGCGCCGACCATCCGGAGCCGCGACCGTGACGATGGAGAGCTCCTGCGTCTTATCAACGGTGAGGCCGTTGGGGGCGATCCCCTCCTCCCCCTTCTCCGCGATGAGGGGCACCAGCACACGGGCGGCACGGAAGGCGTCGACGACCTCGGACTGGCTGCCCTCGCCGGCGCGGAAGCGCAGCAGCGCCGCCAGCAGCGCGGGGTCGGCGGAACCGTCGTCCGCGGCGTGCGGATTCGACTCGAAGCTGCGCCCCTCCCACGGGACGCCTGCTGAATCGCCGTGGTTGTGCGGCTCGGGGCCGCACGCGTGCGCGTCAGTCTCCTGCGACATCCAGTGCCTCAGCCAGCGTGAAGGCGCCGGCGTAGAGTGCCTTGCCGACGATCGCGCCCTCGACGCCCAACGGCACGAGGTCGCGGAGCGCGGCGATGTCGTCCAGGCTCGAGATGCCGCCTGACGCGACCACCGGCTTCGGGGTGCGGGAGGTGACCTCACGGAGAAGGTCGAGGTTCGGACCGCGGAGGGTTCCGTCCTTCGTGACGTCGGTGACCACGTAGCGGCTGCAGCCGGCGTCTTCGAGGCGGTCGAGCACCTCCCAGAGGTCCCCGCCCTCCTTGGTCCATCCGCGGGCGGCGAGCGTCGTTCCGCGCACATCGAGACCGACGGCGATCGCCTCGCCGTAACGGCCGATCACGTCGGCAGCCCACTCCGGATTCTCCAGCGCCGCCGTGCCCAGGTTGATCCGCGTCGCGCCGCTCTCCAGAGCCGCCTCCAGCGTCGCGTCGTCGCGGATACCACCCGAAAGCTCGATGTTCACGCCCTTAAACTGCTTGATGACCTTGCGCAGGATCGGCGCGTTGCTGCCCCGACCGAAGGCCGCGTCGAGGTCGACCAGGTGGATCCAGGAGGCGCCCTGCGACACCCACTCCCCTGCGGCGTCCAACGGGTCGCCATAGCTGGTCTCGGTTCCGGCCTCGCCCTGAGTCAGTCGGACGGCCTTGCCCCCGGCGACATCGACCGCGGGAAGGAGCGTGAGCGAGGGGGACTGCGCGAAGTCGTTCATGGGGTCCTTGGATCGGGAAGCTCTTCGGCCCGGTGCGGGCACGAGAACCGAGGGTAGTCCGCCGGGCGGCGGGGAACAAAACGGGTGACGTCGGCGGGCGTCGTCAGAGACTCTCGACCCAGTTGCGCAGCAGCTGGATACCTGCTTCGCCGGACTTCTCCGGGTGGAACTGCGTCGCCGACAGCGGGCCGTTCTCCACGGCGGCGAGGAAGGGATCGCCGTAGGTCGTCCAGGTCAGGACGGGTTCCGGGAACGGCGGCATGACATCGAGCTGCCAGGACTGGGCGGCGTAGGAGTGCACGAAGTAGAAGCGCTCCTGCTCGATGCCGCGGAAGAGCACGCTGTCGGAACCGGGCGCGACGGTGTTCCAGCCCATGTGCGGAAGCACCGGCGCGTTGAGCTCGGTGACGGCTCCGGGCCACTCTCCGAGCCCAGCGGTATCACGCCCACGCTCGACGCCGTGCTCGAACAGCACCTGCATCCCGACGCAGATGCCGAGGACCGGACGGCCACCGGCCAGACGGCGGTCGATGATCTCGTCGCCTCCGTGCGCACGCAGGGCATCGCGAACCGCCTGAAACGCGCCGACGCCGGGAACGACCAGGCCGTCAGCCTCGAGGGCGGTGGTGCGGTCGCGCGTCAGCACGGCGTCGGCACCGGCAGCCACGAGAGCCTTGACGGCCGAGTGGACGTTGCCCGACTCGTAGTCGAACACCGCGACGCGAGGAGCCGACGTCACAGCGCGCCCTTGGTGGACGGAATGCCGTCGACGAGCGGATCCAGCGCCTTGGCCTGACGGAACGCACGCGCGAACGCCTTGTACTCCGCTTCCGCGATGTGATGCGGGTCTCGGCCGCCGAGCACACGCACGTGCACCGTGAGAGCGGCATTGAACGTGATGGCTTCGAAGGAGTGGCGGACGAGCGACCCTGTGAAGTGTCCGCCGATCAGGTGGTGCTCGAACCCCTCGGGCTCCCCCGTGTGCACGAGGTACGGGCGGCCCGAGATGTCGACCACGGCCTGCGCGAGCGCCTCGTCGAGGGGGACGAGGGCGTCTCCGTACCGGGAGATGCCGGACTTGTCGCCGAGGGCTTCGAGGATCGCCTGTCCGAGCACGATCGAGACGTCTTCCACGGTGTGGTGTGCGTCGATGTGGGTGTCACCGGAGGCGCGCACGGTGAGGTCGGTCAGCGAGTGCTTCGCGAACGCCGTGAGCATGTGGTCGAAGAAGGGCACCGAGGTGTCGATGTGGCTCGCGCCGGTCCCGTCGAGGTTCAGCTCGAGCTCGACGGTGGACTCCGACGTGCGGCGCACACGGCTCGCGGTGCGCGGGGTCGGTGCGGAAGTGCTCATGAAGCCGATCCTATCGAGGCCAGAGCATCGAGGAACGCGGTGGTCTCGGCCTCGGTGCCCGCGCTCACCCTCAGGTGTCCTGGGATGCCGACATCGCGTACCAGCACCCCCTGGTCGTACAGCTGCTGCCAGATGGCCTTCGGGTCGGAGACTCCACCGAACAGCACGAAGTTCGACCAGGATTCGTGCGGCTGGTAACCCAGCGCCTCGAGAGTCGCCGTGATGCGGTCGCGCTGCTCGACGATCTCCTCGACCATGCCGAGCATGACGTCGGCATTGCGCAGCGCCGCGATGGCCGCCGCCTGGGTGAGTGCGCTCAGGTGGTAAGGCAGACGCACCAGCCGCAGCGCGTCGATGAACGCCGGGTCGGCCGCGAGATACCCGACACGGGCCCCGGCGAACGCGAAGGCCTTGCTCATCGTGCGCGAGACGGCCAGACGCGGCCGCCCCTCGAGCAGCGTCAGTGCGGAGACCGCGTCATGCGGCGCGAACTCCTGGTAGGCCTCGTCGACGATCACTATGCCCCTGGCAGCCTCGTACACCGCTTCGATGACGTCGAGTCCGAGCGGCGTGCCGGTGGGGTTGTTGGGAGAGCAGAGGATGACCACGTCCGGCTCGGCGGCCCGCACCTGCTCGGCCGCCTCCTCCGGAGTGATGGTGTAGTCGGGCTGACGCGTGCCGGCGATCCACCGCGCACCGGTGCCCTGCGCGATGAGCGGGTACATCGAATAGGTCGGCGCGAACCCGAAAGCCGTGCGACCAGGGCCTCCGAAGGCCTGCAGGATGTGCTGGAGCACCTCATTGGACCCGTTGCCCGCCCAGATCTGCTCGGGGACGAGACCGTGGCCCAGGTACTCCGCGAAAGACTCGCGAAGCGTGGTGAACTCACGATCCGGGTAGCGGTTGACATCACGGATCGCGACGGCGATGTCATCGAGGATGTCGCTCGCCACCGCATCGGGGATCGGATGCGTGTTCTCATTCACGTTGAGCGCGATGGGAAGCGGCGCCTGTGGAGCACCGTATGGCTTCAATCCGCGGAGATCGTCACGTAGCGGGAGATCGTTGAGGGAGAGGGTCACCCTTCCCATGCTAGGCGGCGCTTGAGGTTGATGACGCAAAGTCGCCGCCCCAGAAACTCCTCGTCTGAGCCCTCCGCCGGATCAGCGCGCGTACTGAGCCGGGATCGCCAGAGTCTGCCCGATCTGCAGCTCCCCACCGCGCAACAGGTTCATCCGGCTGATGTCGCCGATCACATCGCGCGGGTCGGCGTCGGGCGCGACGCCGGTGGCGATGGACCAGAGCGTGTCACCGGGCATGACGGTGACGGTCTCGACGCCGACGGGTGCGGTGTCGGCACCCGACGCGACCGCGCTGCCGCCGCTGAGCGCCGCGAACGCGATGCCGGCGGCGAGGGGCACCGACGCCAGGGCGAGCAGTACAGCGCGACCTCGCGTCGTCAGCCGGAGTCTCGTCGAAGGACGGGGCGATGCCGGGATGACTGCTGCGGTGCTGAAGCCGATGCTGCTCATGTGGTGCTCCTTAGCCTGTCCCGGAGCGGTGAGGCTGCCGGGGAAGTTGGCGTAGCGTTCGCATTCACGACTCGGCCGGGAGCCGGGAATGCGAAGCTACGTACCGAAGATATCTTCGAGTTCGAACATCTGTCAAGTATTCTTCGAAACCACATCGGGGAAAGAGGCCGACACGCTCGAACAGATCTTCCAGATCGGCCCGATTCTCGGATACGGTTTCGATAAGGACACCCCACCACGGGCCTCCGACATTCGAAGAGGGACGTCGGATCACGCACTGAAGGAGCACCATGAGCGAGAACTCTGCCGCCGAGTCGGAGGCACCGCGCACGCGCCGCCGGAAGAGCCTCAGCCCGAAGCAGATGGCGATCCTCGAGGTCATCCAGAACTCGATCGCGAACCACGGCTATCCGCCGAGCATGCGCGAGATCGGAGACGCCGTCGGTCTCAAGTCCCTCTCCAGCGTCACCCATCAACTCGGACAGCTCGAGCTGAGTGGCTACCTGCGCCGCGACCCGGGGAAGACCAGGGCGATGGAGGTGCTCATCGATCTGCCGGGCGCCAGCACCGAGAACCCGGCCGACGTCGCGACTCCCGTAGGCGACGCCGCGCTCGTCCCCCTGGTGGGACGGATCGCCGCCGGCGTGCCGATCACCGCGGATCAGCAGGTCGAGGAGATCTTCCCGCTCCCCCGCCAGTTGGTGGGCAAGGGCGACCTGTTCATGCTCAAGGTCTCCGGCGAGTCGATGATCGACGCCGCCATTTGCGACGGCGACTGGGTCGTGGTCCGCTCCCAGAACAGCGCGGAGAACGGCGAGATCGTCGCGGCGATGCTCGATGGCGAGGCGACGGTCAAGGTGCTGCGCCGCCGGGACGGCCACACCTGGCTCCTCCCCCGCAACTCGGCATTCGAACCCATCCTCGGCGACGAGTCCGTCGTCCTCGGCAAGGTCGTGGCGGTGCTCCGCGCCGTCTGACCCTCGATCCGGTCAGCGCAGACCGGGCCTGGTCGTGTCGGTGACCGTCTTCCCTTCGCGCGCTTCCACAGTGGTCGGGCCCACGGCGTGGCCGCACACGCGGTGCGACGCCGCATAGGCTCGAGACATGTCGTCGTCCCCTTACGGTTCCTGGTCATCCCCGTTCTCCGCCGCCTCGGTCGCCGCGTCTTCACCGCGCATCGACGGCGCCCGTTTCGTCGGCTCGGAGATCTGGTGGGGCGAGTCGGTGCCGGCCCAGAAGGGCCGCGTGACGGTGCGGAGCTCCTCCGGAGCCGAGATCCTCCCCTCCCCCTGGAGCGCACGCTCACGTGTGCACGAGTACGGCGGGGGTGCGTGGACGGCGGACGAGCACGGCACGCTCTACTTCGTCGACGCGAACGACCAGCGGGTTCATCGTCTGAGCGTGGGAGGCGAGCCCGTTGCTCTCACCCCTCCCGGGCCCTCCCACGGCGGCCTGCGTGTGCAGTCCGGTCGACTGCTGGCCGTGCGCGAAGACCTCTCCCGCACGCCGCATCTCCGAGCGATCGTCGAGATCCCGCTCGACGGCTCCGCAGCCGAGGATGCGTCCGCGATCACGGTGATCGTGCAGGGCGATGGTTTCTTCGCCCACCCCGCGCTCTCCCCCGACGGCACCCGCGCCGCGTGGGTCGCGTGGGACAGGGGCCGCATGCCGTGGGAGGACGCGCACGTGCAGGTCGCCGAGGTCGGTGAGGACACTCCGCGCACGATCCCCTCACGGGCGGCGCTGCAGCCGGAGTGGCTGAGCGACTCGGAGCTGCTCTTCGCCGATGATCCGGGTGGGCGCTGGGCCCTGCAACGCATCTCCCTGGACGGTGTGGTCCCGGTCGGCACCGCACGGCAGGTCTCACCCTCGGACGCCGACACGGGCTATGGACTCTGGGTCCTCGGCAACCGCTGGTATCAGCTGCTCGACGACGGCCGCGTCGTCGCCGTCCGGACGAACGGGCGCGACGAGGTCGTGGTGATCGATACCGATGATGCTGCCGACGACCGCGTCGACGTCATCTCGTTCCCCGGAGACGGCCATGTGAGCGTCGACGATGTCGACGGCACCCGCGTGCTCCTCTCCGGCAACGGTTCGCGTGCGAACGCCGGGCTGTGGTGCGTCGACGTCGTATCGGGTGCCACCGTGGCGGTGCGCGGCGGCGAACCGGTCGATCCGCAGTGGATGCCCGCTGCGATGCCGATCGAGATCCAGGGCCCGCACGGAGAGGTGCACGCGTTCGCGTACCCGCCGGCGAACCCGCACGCGACGGCTCCCGATCACGAGCTCCCGCCCTACATCGTCCTCGTGCACGGAGGGCCGACGGCGCACGTCACCGGGGCGGCGTCCGAGGCGATCGCGTTCTACACGAGCCGCGGCATCGGCGTGCTCGACGTGAACTACGGAGGATCCACGGGGTACGGCCGCTCGTACCGTGAACGTCTCGACGGCCAGTGGGGCATCGTCGATGTCGACGACGTGATCGCCGCGGCCCGCGGTCTGGCGGACGCGGGCCTGGCCGACCCCGACCGGATCGCGATCCGCGGCGGGTCGGCCGGCGGCTGGACCGTGCTGTCGGCGCTGGTGCGGGGCGGAGCCTTCGCTGCCGGGATCAGCCGCTACGGGGTCGCCGATCTGCGCATGCTCGTCGCGGAGACCCACGATTTCGAGGCCTCGTACATCGACGGTCTGGTCGGTCCCCTCCCCGAGCACGAGCACCTGTACGTGGAGCGTTCACCGCTCACGCACGCCGACCGGATCGACGCGCCCGTGCTGCTGCTGCAGGGCGGCGAGGATCGCGTGGTTCCGCCCTCGCAGTCCGAGGCGATCCGAGACGCGCTCGCGGCACGCGGAGTCGACCACGAGTATGTGCTGTACCCCGCCGAGGGGCACGGATTCCGCAGCGCCGACACGATCGTCGACGCCCTCGAGCGCGAGCTGACGTTCCTCGGCCGTGTGTTCGGCTTCGAGCCGCGTCTGTGAGGGCGGCTTCCCCCGCGAGGGTCACTCCCCCACGCGGTTGCGCAGACGCATGGCGCGGTCGGCTTCGCGGGTGTCCTGACGCTCACGCAGGGTCTGTCGCTTGTCGTACTCGCGCTTACCTTTGGCGAGGGCGATCTCGACCTTGGCGCGACCGTCGGAGAAGTACAGCTTCAGCGGGATGAGGGTGTATCCCCCTGCCGAGACGGCGTGGGCGATCTTCGCGATCTCCTCACGGTGCAGCAGCAGCTTGCGGATGCGCTTGGCCGAATGGTTCGTCCAATGCCCCTGCGAGTACTCCGGGATGTGCACCGAGTCGAGGAAGACCTCGTTCCCCTTGACGAACGCGTAGCCGTCGCTGAGGTTGGCTCGTCCCTGACGCAGCGACTTGACCTCGGTGCCGGTGAGCACCATCCCCGCCTCGTACGACTTCTCGATGGCGTAGTCGTGACGTGCGCGACGATTGGTCGCGACGACCTTCTCTCCGCGTTCCCTGGGCATGATGCTCTCCTGTTGCCGTGATGAGCCCGATCGATCGATCCGACCGCGCAGCCTTTCAGGCTATCAGGTGCGCAGCCAGCGTCGGATCGCGAAGCCCGCGGACAGGGCGGCGAGGATCACTCCGATGCCGATCAGCACCGGGACGACTAGTGCCGCGTCCTGCATCGTGACCCACGTCGTGATGAACGGCACCCTTCCCCGCAGATAGCCGTTGACGCCGAAGTGCACGCCGGCGACGACCGCGGCGCTGGCCAGAGCCGACCCCAGGAAGGCCGCGAACACGCCCTCCAGCACGAACGGGGTCTGGATGAAGCGGTTGGAAGCTCCGACGAGGCGCATGATGCCGATCTCCTTGCGCCTCGCATACGCGGACAGGCGGATCGTCGTGCCGATCAGGAGAGTCGCGGCGATGAGCATGAGCACGGCGATCCCGACCGCGATGTAGGTCGCGACGGTCAAAGCGGAGAACAGGGGCTCCAGGTACTGCAGCTGATCCTTCACCTGCTCGACCCCAGCTTGTCCGCTGAAGGCTTCGGCGAGCACCTGGGACTGGCCGGGATCCTTCATGGTCACGAAGAACACTTCGAAGGCCTGGTCGGGAGTGAGCACGCTCGCCTGGTCCGCGCCGAGCTGGTCGACGAGTTTGGCGTACGTCTCTTCCTTGGTGTCGAAGGTCATCGAGCTGATGAGCGGTTTGAGCGCGTCGCCCTCGAGCTGCGCACGCACGGCTGCCACCTGCTCCTCGCTCGCCGCACCGTCGAGACACGTCTCGGATTCCGACACGGCCGAGCACATGTACACAGCCACCTGGGCGCGCTCGGCCCAGTAGCCGCGCATGACGCCGATCTGCCCCTGCATGAGGATCGCGGCGCCCACGAAGGTCAGGGACACGAAGGTGACCAGCACGACGGAGATCACCATCGAGATGTTCCGCCGGAGTCCGACGAGGGCTTCGGTCAGGATGAGTCCGATTCTCATGAGGTCGGGCCCACTTCCTCGTCGTCCTCGTCGGAGAGACCGAGGCGATCCGCGACACCGAGTTCGGCGACGTCGACCGTCGGCAGGACGATCGGATGCGTTCGCGGGCGTGCCGCCGGAGCGGGTTCGACGGCCGAAGGCGGCTCGACCACCGCGGGAGGTTCGACGGCAGCGGGAGGCTCGACCACGGCGGGGGGCTCGACGACGTTCGCAGCTGCGCCCTCCTGCACCGCGGGCTGCGGCTCCGGCGCTTCGACCGTGCGCGGGGCGGGCGGAACCACCGTCTCCCCGTCGCGATCGACTGCTGCCGCAGCCTGACGCTGACTGGCGAGCTCTTCTGCGAGTGCGGCACGCACCACCGAGAGATCGGCGGTCTGGCGCTGCACCTCCTGGACGGCGGTCAGTGCGGCAGCGGCTGCCGCACCACGCACTTCCTCTGGCACGAGGCGCGGGATGTTGGACGTGTCGCCGTATCCGCCATGCACCTCATCGCGGACCATCTCGCCGTCGCGCAGCTCGATCACGCGGCGCTGCATCTGATCGACGAAACCGGCCTCGTGGGTGGCCATCAGCACCGTGGTGCCCCCCGCGTTGATGCGGGCGAGCAGCTGCATGATGTCGACCGAGGTCGCAGGGTCGAGATTTCCGGTCGGCTCATCGGCGAGCAGAACCTGGGGCCGATTGACGAGAGCGCGCGCGATGGCGACGCGCTGCTGCTCACCGCCCGACAGTTCGTGGGGCATCCGCTTCTGCTTACCGTCGAGGCCCACCAGAGCGAGAGCCTCAGGCACCGCCTGTTGGATGAAGCCGCGGGAGGCACCGGTCACCTGGAGCGTGAACGCGACGTTCTGATGGACGGTCTTCGACGGGAGGAGCCGGAAGTCCTGGAACACCGACCCGATATGGCGGCGGAAGTATGGCACCTTGCGGTTCGCGAGGGCTCGCAGGTCCCTCCCGAGCACGGCGACCCGTCCCGAGGTGGGGACGTCCTCGCGCAGGATGAGGCGCAGGCAGGACGACTTGCCGGAACCCGAGGCCCCGACGAGGAAGACGAACTCCCCGCGCTGCACTTCGAAGTCGACACCGGAGAGGGCGGGCTTCGACGTCCCGCGGTAGCGTTTCGTGACGTTCTCGAACCGAATCATGGCGCTACGAGCCTAAGCGCGGGCTCTTCCCTGACGGCGAGCGACACCCCGCACAGGCACGTCCGCCCTCCGCCCGGATGGGGATTGCTCCCCATGCACACGCCACCGCCGCGTCACCTGCCACTGCTATACATGAAGATGCCGACCGCACGAAGCGGTCGCCGAGTTCTTTCGAGGGGGAGCCATGACGACACCTGCAGGTTGGTACGACGACGGATCCGGACGGCAGCGCTGGTGGGACGGCCAGCAGTGGACGGAACACTTCGCCCCTGAGGCGACGGATGCGGGGTCGGCCTCTGAGGAGCCGAAAGTCTCCGAGACCACGCCGATCGAGGACACGGTCATCGAGGAGACGGTGATCGGAGACACGGCGATCGAAGACACGGTGATCCGTCCGTCCGAGGAGACGGTGATCATTCCCGAGGAGCACGGCTCGTCGGCCCCCGCGGACCAGGGCGATGTCGATGCTGCGGGTGCGACCGCCGCGACGACCCCGCTCGGCGACGACCTCGGCGCCTACTCCGCGCCGGCGGCCCCTCCCGCATACCCGGCAGCCGCCCCCGGACAGTCCACGGACGCCTACCCCGGCGTCGCACCCGCCTACCCCGGCACCACGACGGGCTACCCCGCCGCCGCCCCCTACGGGCAGCCGGTCTCCGAGGAGCCGAAGAAGCTCTCGGTCCTGGGGCTCGTCGGTCTCGGTGTCGCTGCGCTCGGCACGATCCTGGTCTTCATCCCGGTCGTCGGATTCATCGGCTTCGTGCTGCTCGCGGCCGCCTTCGTCGTCTCGCTGATCTCGCTCTTCCTGAAGGGCAAGAAGTGGCCGGGCATCGCGGGCCTCGTCCTCGCGGTCGTCGGCACCATCATCGGGATCATCATGTCGTTCGTCTACCTCTTCGCCTTCGCACAGGGCGTGAGCGAGGAGATCGACAAGCTGCCCACCTCCTCCCCCTCGATCGAGGCATCGGCACCGCCGGAGAGCGAGGGGCCCGACGCCGGTGTGCGTCCGACCTCGCCGGAAGTGGCGCAGGGACTGACCGCCATCCTCGCCTCGTCGGGCGCTGAGGGGTACACGGAGCCCCAGGTGTCCTGCCTCGCCGATCTGCTCGTGGCCTCGGATCTCGACAACGCGACGTTGCGCACGATCGCGGACAGCGACGGCAATCTCACCGACACGGACGCTCTGTACGGTGTCGCCGAGGTGCTCAGCGATACCGAGGCGATCACGGCCTGCCTCGTTCCCTGAGCGACGTCAGCTCAATTCAAGAAGGCCTCGAGGGCAATGCTCTCGAGGCCTTCTTCGTGTGATCGAACCGGTATTCGACACAGGGGCGTCCCCGGCGCTACCGTCATCTTTGACGGCCGCCCCTCGCAGAACGGCCGGCGTCGCGAGGACGACCTCACCACGCAATCGCCGACCGAGAAAGACGCACGGGAACGCCTGATGACAACACCTGCCGGCTGGTACGACGACGGCTCCGGGAACCGACGGTGGTGGGATGGGCTGAGCTGGACGGAGCATGTCGTCACCGGGCACCCCGCTGCCGTCACGGAATCGGAGGTCACGACCTCGACTGCCGAGGACGCGCACGTCGCTGCTGACCCGACGGCTCCCGCAGCGGCGACGGACCCCGGGGTCCCGACGACCGCCGCCACGGGTCAGCCCCTCGGGACCGTGGCCGACCTCGAACCCGCGCCCTTCGCCCCGCCGTACACGCTCGCGCACCAGATGCCTGCCTCCCCGCCGGGACGGTGCCCTCGAACGGTGCGATCTCCGCTCCATACGGCGGGTATCCGGCAGCCTCGTGGCCCACGCCTTCCACCCCGCAAGCCCGCCCCGGCGTCCCTGTCGTGGGCATCATCGGCCTGGCAGCCGTGGTCATCGGCGTCGTCTGCGCGTGCATCCCCGTGATCGCGATCGCCGGGTGGGCACTCCTCGCCGTCGGGTTCGTGATGTCGCTCGTCTCCCTGTTCCTGCGCGGGCGGAAGTGGCCGGGCATCACCGGTCTCGCCCTCGCTGTGATCGGAGCCGTGCTCGCGGCTGCCGTGTCGCTGCTGCTGCTCGCCGCGACATCGTCGGACGGTGCTTCGTCCGCGATCCCGAGCGAACGGCCGACGGATGGAGGCACGTCCACGGAACGTCCGGACCCGTCCGCGATCGAGGGCGCCGAGATGACGAACTTCGCCGATCTCGAGGTCGGTGACTGTCTGCCCCTGGTCGTGTACGACGAGGACGAGCTCGTCTTCGAGCTGCCCGTCGTGCCCTGCGAGCAGCCGCACACCGACGAGGTCTTCTTCATCTACGACGTGGAAGACGGTGAGTTCCCGGGCGACGACGCCCTCACCGAGACCTCGTGGAACGGCTGCTACGAGGCGTTCCAGGCGTACGTCGGCACCTCGTACGAGGCCTCGGAGCTCGACTTCTACAACTACCAGCCGACGAAGGGCACGTGGATCCGGGAGGGGGACCGCACCGTGCAGTGCATCCTCTTCAGCTATGACGATGTGACCGGCACCCTGCGGGACTCCGGTCGCTGACCACAACGATACGAAGAAGGCCCCGGATCGCTCCGGGGCCTTCTTCGTGGACTCAGTCCTCGGTCTTGCGCTTGCGCCAGCGGATACCCGCCGAAATGAAGTCGTCGAGGTCGCCGTCGAAGACCGCAGCCGGATTGCCGGATTCCTGGCCGGTGCGGAGGTCCTTGACCAGCTGCTGGCCGTAGAGGAAGTACGAGCGCATCTGATCGCCCCAGCTCGCGGTGATGTTGCCCGCGAGTTCCTTCTTCTTCGCAGCCTCCTGCTCCTTCTGCAGCAGCAGGAGTCGCGTCTGCAGCACGCGCATGGCGGCGGCACGGTTCTGGATCTGCGACTTCTCGTTCTGCATCGACACGACGATGCCGGTCGGGAGGTGCGTGAGGCGCACGGCGGAGTCGGTCGTGTTGACCGACTGCCCACCCGGGCCGGAGGAGCGGAACACGTCGACGCGGATGTCGCTCTCCGGGATGTCGACCTCTGTGGCCTCTTCCATCAGCGGGATGACCTCGACGGCGGCGAACGACGTCTGCCGCTTGTCGGCGGAGCCGAACGGACTGATGCGGGCGAGACGATGCGTTCCGGCCTCGACCGAGATGGTGCCGAAGGCGTAGGGAGCGTCGATCTCGAAGGTCGCCGACTTGATGCCGGCGCCCTCCGCGTAAGACGTGTCCATGACCTTGACGGGGTACTTGTGCCGCTCGGCCCAGCGCAGGTACATGCGCATCAGCATCTCGGCGAAGTCCGTGGCGTCGTCGCCGCCGGCCCCGGAGCGGATCGTGATGATCGCGGAGCGCTCGTCGTATTCGCCGTCGAGGAGCGTCTGCACCTCGAGCTGGTTGATCAGATCGGTCAGCGCAGCGAGCTCCGTGCGGGCCTCCTGCGCTGAGTCCTCGTCGCCCATCTCGTTCGCGAGACCGACCAGCACTTCCAGGTCGTCGAGACGCTGGGCGATGCCGGTGATGCGGGCGAGCTCCGACTGGCGGTGGCTGAGGGCGCTGGTCACCTTCTGCGCGTTCTCGGTGTCGTCCCAGAGGTCGGGAGCGCCGGCCTCCTCGCTGAGACGCGCGATGTCGTCGCGGAGACGGGAGACATCGACGACCTCGCTGATGTCGCCGAAGGTGTGCCTGAGCGCCTGGATTTCGGCGGAGAGATCTAGTTCGAGCATGACACCTCAGCCTAACGTGCCGCCTGCCCGCACGGGGACGCCATCGTCCGGGAGCTCCGGGCAACGGGAGTAGCGTGAAGTCGTGAGCAGCGCATCGACGGTCCTTCGGCAGTTCGGACCGATGGTGTATCTGCCGACCATCCTGTTCTCGCTCGGCGAGGGTGCGGTGATCCCGCTCATCCCGGTGCTCGCCGTCTCCATGGGAGCGGACGTGGCGTTCGCCGCCCTCGTCGCCTCCTGCCTCGTCATCGGCCAGCTGTGCGGGAACCTCCCCGCCGGATGGGCGGTCGGCAGGATCGGCGAGCGCTACACCATGGTGATCGCCGGGGTGATCTCGATCGTCGCCGGCATCGGAATGGTGTTCGCGCCATCGCTCGGTGTGCTGGCGGCTTCGGTGTTCCTGCTGGGCATCTGCGCGGCGGCCTTCGGCCTCGCCCGGCACGCGTTCATGACCACGCGGGTTCCTGTCGCCTTCCGCGCGCGGTCGCTCTCGCTGCTCGGCGGGAGCTTCCGCCTCGGCATCTTCGTCGGTCCGTTCATCGCGGCAGGACTGCTGCAGCTCTTCGGCAGCGAGAGCGCAGCGATCTGGTTCTTCCTCGGCTGCCTCGTGGTGATGGTCGCGCTGGTCCTTTTCGGGCCCGATCCGGAGAAGATGGTCCCGCCGGTCACGACGGCCACGCGCGAGCGCTATGCGGAGGACTCCGGCGAGGCCGTGAGCGGTTCGATCCCGACGGTCGAGCGTTTGGGCATCTTCCAGACGATGTGGCGCCAGCGTGCGGTGCTCGGACGCCTCGGCCTCGCCGCCGCTTCGCTCTCCGCCGTCCGGTCGGCCCGCCAGGTCGTGCTCCCCCTGTGGGGGCTGTCCCTGGGATTGGACGCATCGACCATCGCCCTCGTCGTCGGTGTCTCCGGGGCCATCGACTTCGCGCTCTTCTATGCGAGCGGCCAGGTGATGGACCGGTTCGGCCGATTGTGGGCGGCGATGCCGGCGATGGTGCTCATGGGAGCGGGTTTCCTGGCGCTGTCGTTCACGCACGACGGGGACGCGGCTGTGCTGTGGTTCGGCATGTTCGCCGCGGTCCTGGGTGTCGGCAACGGCCTGTCCAGCGGCATCCTGCTGACTCTGGGGGCGGATGTCGCGCCGAAGCGGGATCCCGCCGCCTTCCTCGGTTCGTGGCGCACGCTCACCGATGCCGGCGGGGCGATCGCCCCGCTGCTCGTCTCGGCGATCACGGCGGTGGCTTCGCTCCCGTTCGCCGCGGCCACGATGGGCGCCATCGGCCTGGTGGGTGCTCTCGGGTTCCTGCGCTGGATCCCGCAGTTCGTCCCTCGAGCACGGCCCGAGTCCGGCGAAGAGCCGCCGGAAGGAGACCCGGAATGATCCCGAACCTTGAGGCGGATGCTCATCGCCTCGTCGCGACCTTCGTCCCCCGATCCGCACGAGACCGCGCAGCGCAGGCGGACTTCGCCTCGTTCTTCGATGCCGACGGCGGGCCTGTGCACCGCGAGGCAGGCCCTGACCACCTCACGGCATCATGTGTGGTGTTCGATGCCACGTTCCAGCACACGCTGCTGGTCTTCCACCGCAAGGGGCAGTTCTGGGTGCAACCGGGAGGCCACGTCGAGGACGGAGACGCATCGGTCATGGCCGGCGCGCTGCGGGAGTTGCGCGAGGAGACCGGGATCGTGGTGGACCCGGCGGACGCGCCCCTCGCCTACGACCTCGACCACCACGGCCTGTCTTCGCGCTTCGGCGCATGCGCCTCGCACCTCGACATCGGGATCGCCGTCGTGGTCGACCGAGAGTCGGCGCTCACCGTGCGCGAGGAGTCGGAGGACCTGCGCTGGTGGCCCGTCGATGCCCTGCCAGCGGAGGTGCCACCCCAGCTCGTGCCCCGTCTCACCGGACTGCTCACGCAGCTGCAGAGCCCGCGCTGAGCGGGGTTCTCACCGCAGCGCCGTGCGGCTGGTGGCCGTCGACTCGAGCGGGAGTCCGTCAGGCACGAACAGGGACACCAACGGCGGATGCCATTGTGCGGCGACGGTGACGCGCGCCGTGACGCCGTCGGGCGTTCCGGCAGCGGTGAGCGAAGCATCGCCCGGCACCGCTACCACGAGCGACGCGGCCTGTTCTTCGACACCGGCGTCGGTCAGCTCGGCTCGCGCGCCGCCGTCGCGAACCATCAGCGTGAATCCGTCAGCCCCGGCGAGTGCAGCGGAATCGGCGAGCGCATCCAACCGCTTCTGGGCGATGTAGAGGTCGGTGGCGCAGACACACACGAAGATCACGGCCAGCGCGAGCAGCACATACCCGAGCGTGAGGAGAAGCACACTCCCCTCGTCATACTCGATCCCGGCGCCGAGGGTGCGACGGCCCGGCGTCACCGTTCGGTACCCCACTGTCTGGACATCTTCTGCACGGCCTCGGCCTGAACGGCGACGGCGGTTGACCTGTCGAGGCCGATCACCTCCGGCATCAGGGGCAGCCGTACCCGCGTGGAGATGGAGACGACGATCGTCGCGCCAGCCGCCGGGCACTCGAGAGACTGCGGTGTGCAGGAGAGCGTCAGGTCGACCGTGTCCTCGTCCAGACCGTACTCCTCGACGATGCCGGCGAGCACTGCGTCGCTCCGTTCCGCGGCCGTCGTCGCGTCCGGAGCACGGGCGATCACACGAGCGATGTGCCGCGCTGCCGCCTCCGCTCCGAAGGTCTGCTCCTGGATGGCGCCGAGCGCGATCACGAGATAGATGAGCGGGACCAGCAGGATCACCCCGGCTGCGATGAACTCGAGGGCAGCCGATCCCTCGTCATTCCTCCCCGAACGTCTCGGCAGGTGCATGCGCCTCCACCTCCATCGCGAGGGGAATGCCGATCAACCCCAGCAGGGGGAACGTCGTACGGACTCGGACGTCGACCGTCTCGTGCGGCGCGATACCGGAGACTCCGATGCGGACGTCATCGGCATACTCCGACCCGACCGCGCGCGAGATGACCTCCCGGGTGACATCCACACCCTCTTGCGGCGTCGTGTCGGCGAGTGCAGCGTGGTAGGCCCCCTCGACGGCGGCATCGTGGACCACGTTGCGCACGTACACCGCGAATGCGAGCTGCAGCACCGCGAGCGTGAGCGCGGTCAGGAGGGTGCCCACGAGCACGAACTCCACCGGAGCCGACCCGCGATCATCCGCGCACACACGCCGGTCGTCCATCTCAGAGTTCCGACACCCGCTGGATCGCCTGCTCGAACAGCGACGTGAGCGCGGGGCCCGCGACGGCCCAGATGAGCACCACCAACCCGGCGGTCATCAATGTGACGAGGACCCAGCCAGTCGTAGACTTTCACACATGACCAAGCGCGGGGGCATCTATGCCCGTATCTCGAAAGCGGACAAGTCCGTCCCCAAGACCGAGATTCAGGTTGAAATCTGCATGAGGCTTGCCGAGGATGACGGGGTGACCGTTGACCCCCGTCACGTCTTCGTTGACGACGGTATCGCGGCTTCGGGGCGCAACATCGATGACACCACGCTAGAGAACCGCCCCGATGCTCGCCGCCTTCTCGACGCGATGCGGGCCGGGGAACTCGATGTGCTGTACTCCGTGGAGGGTGAGCGTCTGGCGCGCACGTACCTCGACGGCTTGCAGTTCATCCAGGCTTCGACGCAGGGCGGCGTGACCTGGCACCTGGACACTGACGGCAGGCTCGACCCGGGCACCCCAGCCGGTGAGGAAACTGCGGTATCGATCTTCGCGTCTGGACGCCGCGAGGGGCGCGTTCGCATGGCACGGCAGAAACGCCGGTACGACCGCGAGCGTGCGAACGGCATGCCGATCTGGACGGTTCGAAGCTTCGGCTACGAGGACCGGATTCATGTTCGCGAGAGTGAAGCGGTTCACATCCGGAAGGCAGTTCGCGACTATCTCGACGGCACCGCGAGCATGACGGCAATCGCTCATCGGTGGAACGCGATGGGGCTGAAGACGGACGGCATGCAGCGTGAGCGCCGGGGCCGCTATGACGACGAACCAACCCCGGCGCGTGGGTACTGGACTACGACCACGGTTCAACGCCTGCTTCTCAGGCCGCGCAACGCCGGGATTCTCATGCACAAGGGGGCGGAACTTCCGAACTCCCAAATCGAACCGATCATCACGAGGGGCGAACTCGAAGAGCTACAGGCCCGAGTGAAAATCGGAACGCCCGTGGGCGCTCGCGCGAAGTCTGCGCTCGGCGGCATCCTGAAGTGCGAGTGCGGCGCACCGATGCACTTCACTCAGTCTTACTCCCAGCGCAAGGGCGGACCGCGCAACGTTTACGACATCTACAAGTGCAGCCAGACCGCCTTCGACAAGACCCGGCGTCACGCGAGCATCCGCAGCACGATCGCAGAAAACGAGGTCGCGCTTCAGGTCATGGGCTTCATGTCCATCGGGTACGGCATCCAGGATGAGGCACCGACGTACGGCGTTCAGCTTCGAGAGATTGCCGACAAGCTCGCCGCGCTCGATGAGCAGGAGTCGCGCGCCGAGGATGCGCTCATCGAAGGGCTGGGGAACAAGGCCCGACTGAAGGGCAAGCTCGAAGTCATCCGCGCCGAGCGCGCCGAGCTTCGCGCCGAGCGCGATCGGGTCGAAGCGAACCGCGTAGGTGGGAACGTCTTCCGGGTCATGTCTCAGTTGCAGCACGTGATGGAAGGCATCATGTTCGGGGAAGACACTCCCCTGTCGGAACTCGAAAGCGATGCGATCGAGCGAGTTGTCGAAGCCTTCAACGAGGTTCCGCTGGAGGACATGCAGGCGCTGATTCGGGCGCGATTCGTCTGCCTCGTGAAGGTGGGCGGGCGGGGTGCCGAGCGAGTGCGAGTCATCCCGGGTCGCATCGTTCTCTGACTCCCCTCCCCCGCTACGCTTCGAGCATGCAGATTCAGTTCGACCCGTTCGCGTTCGCGGTCGCGATCGCTGCCTTCGCCGTCGCGTGGCGCGCGCACTACCTCGCTAAGACAGCGCCGGAGCTGGCAAGGCGGCGGGACATTCGTGATCAGATTCGCAAGGAGCTGGAGTCTCTTCGTCGGTCGACAACGGACCTCTCGACCATCCTTCAACTGGGCAAGCCACTGACCGCCCCGCCTACGGGTTTCGACGGAACCATCGAGGAGTTCTCTGCTCTCGCTCAACGAGTGCCCGAAGCAGCTCGGCTTGGCCGGATCGAGGCCAAGGTCAGCGGGCTATCCATCAAGTGGGAATCCGCGTTCCATGACGAGTACATGTCCGCTATGGCGAAGCAATCAGTCGTGGACTGGCAGCAGCACGTGGCTAACGCAGATTCACGCGGCGACGAGGAAAGATCAAGCGAGGCGCGGGAGATACTCTCCAAGAACCTGAGCGATCAGGAGAGGTATCGCCGTGCCGAGGATGCAAGCCGAACGCGCGTCAGGGAGCTTCTGAAGGACTTCAAGGACGAGAGCGACAGCTACATCAACTGGCTTGACTCTCTCGACCGAGGCAAGGCCAAGGCGTAAGTCAGTCCCCGCGATCGGATGCATACCAGCGCCCTGCGAGAACACCGAGGGCAGACCCGACCGCCGCGAAGAATCCGATCGCGATCCCGAGCGCGATCACGCGACACCCGCCATGCCCGGAACATACACGTACACGCCCTCGAACGTCATGACGCCGTTCGACTTGAACTCGCGGTAGCCGAGGTTGCGAATCGCGGTGTAGAACTTCGGGCCGCTCTTCGCGCGCACGTTGTTCTGATCGCACCATGCCGCGTACCGGGCGTACAGCGTCGAGCGCGGCACTCGGTAGCTCGTGTTCCCCGCGTCGGCGTACACGAGTTCGTCAGCATCCATCCATTCCCGGATCGGATCAGACTCACGGGCGAAGCGCTCGCGTGCCTCGCTCGCCGCGCCGACGATCTCGAAGTACCGGGCCGGTTCCTCGATGACCTGATCAGTGGGACGACCGTCAGCGTCGAAGACCTGCTTCGGCTCGGTGCGGTAGTACAGCGCACGCAGGGCGTTCATCGCCTTGTTGAAGATGCCGGGAATCTCAGCGTGTAGCGCCGACTCATCGAACGGCTTCGAGCGGTCCACCTGGATATCGAAGGGAAGAATCGTCCAGCGCCGGAAGTACGCGCCCGACGTGTTCGCGCTCTGCCAGACCTTGTTCGTCGAGAAGATCGGCACAGCGAACGGGCGGAACGGGAACGCGTCCTTCCCCTTCCGTTCGTGCGTCATGGTGTCGCCGCCCGTGATCTGAAGGAAGAGGCTCGTGTCATCCATGTAGTTCGAATCGATGTCACCGACGATGTTCGCGGCCTTGCCGTAGAGGCTGGACGCGGCGAACCGGTTTTCGGTCAGGCTCTTCAGGCTTTCGGCTGAGATGTTCTCACGCCCCAGCATCGCTTCGAGTATCCGCAGAAGGGTGCTCTTGCCGGTGCCCTCTCGACCGAGCAGGAGAAACGCGGTCTGAAGCGGGTTGCCGGTCATGAGCATGTACCCGAGTGATTCCCACAGCAGGCCGTGAACTTCGTCCGGAAGAACCGAGTTGAGCCACGCATCGAAGTTCGGGCAAGTCGCGTCCGGGTCGTAGTCGAACGGAAGCTGGATCGTGGATCGGTAGACGGGGTGATGTTCCTCGATCTGATTCCAGTGCCAGTCGTACATGCCACTCCGGAGGTTGATCATGCGATCCCAGGCGGGCGGCTCTTCGGCGGACAGGTGGGCGACGATCTTCTCAGGCATGTATCGCACGTGCCGTTCGGTGACCGAGCCGCGGCCGATCGTGTATCGGTCGCGCAGGGTGCGCGCCACGCGGCGATCAACCACGTCAGGATCAGGGCGGTACACGCCGCCTTCGTATGACCACAGTGAGCCGTCAGGCCCGATAGCAACGCCGGTCGAGACATCCACAGCAAGGGCGTGCGGCTTGAACATGCCGCCTTCGGTGAAGTAGTTCCCGGCCTTCAGCTTGACGGCGCTCATCGTGCGACCTCCACACGGGTACGCAGACTCATGCCGAGCATGATCGTGCGTCCGGTGAGTTCAACGCCGAGGCCGTTCGTCCAGCAGTCGAGGTACGAGTCGTACCAGAACGGCGAACCGTCGATGATCAGGCGGGCGGGCAGTCCCCAGATGGGGTGACGATCCGTGTACTCAGGATCGATCGGAGTAGGTGACATTTCTTGCTCTCAATATGATGAGGCCCCCGAACTGATCCAGTCACGAACATCAGGCGGGGGCCGCATCTCATAAGAGAGAAGAATTTCTACAAGTACCATTGTACCAGAAAGGCGGCTCGTGACTGGAGCTTAAGAGTGTGCCGGATCGGACCGCCTTTAAGGTCTTTGCGGGCACATCAATAGGATAGCACCAATTCGCAATGTCTATTATGTTTGACATCGAGCCTGCCCCAAACGTTGCCCTGAAACTGCCCCAGGCATTTGACTCTATGGAATTGCTGGATACCTTGGGGTACTTTCAGGGCAAGCTCAGGGTAGCGATTGGGGTAGGTAGTTTCGCTCTATGACTGGGATAGGGCACCCAGGGTAGTGATTCTACGAAGAATCGGAGACAGGCTGCTTCACCCGCTGAACGCAGTATGTGGCGAAAAACTGCCCCGCTGCCCCCACGACTTCGACCTGACCCATTATCGCAGGTTCGACCACCTCGACGCCAGCTCGAACGGGCAATCGTTACATCTCGAACTTTAGTGCCCGTACTCTTGCGTGGTTTATATAATGGTCACGCTCAGAATGGTCACTTGTGCAATTCGCGGTACAATAGTTGACATGGATCAACTACCGCTACTTGGCCGATCCGGGGCGGCTCTTCCCCGGGAACCGAAGCACGGCACACTCTCGACCTACAACAACCACAAGTGCCGCGAGTGCCCGGGGAACGCTGACGGCTACACCTGCCGGGATGCGAACCGGGACTACCGGCTTGCGCAGCGGGCCGATGCGCGGCGCGCGCGTGCGGCGGCATCATGACCGCCTTCCACCGAACCAAGGCGTGGCGCGACTTCCGCAACGTACAGCGCGCCCTCATCGAGAAGCGCCTACCTGCACCCTGCGTTGACTGCGGGCGTGCGGTACTCCGTACCCAGAAGTGGCACGTCGGGCACATCATCGCCGTGAGCCTCGCCCCACACCTGGGCCTCGTGCCTGCGAACGTAGGGCCGAGCCATGCCCGATGCAACCTGCGAGACGGCGGGCGCATGGGCGCAGCGAAGACGAACCGCGCTCGCTCTCGTGCGAAGCGCGGGGAGTTCCCGTCATGGTGACCACTTCTGAGAGAACGGCTGAGCCGTCGACTGGGCTCCAGAAGGAGTTTCTTTCCGGAAGCTGGGAGGACGTTCGCGACTCCGGGCTAGCGCCCCGCGTTGTGTCCGAGAACCGCTCCGATCCGCTCCACCGGCAGGCACTTTTCGAAGGCCTTCGCATGATGGGCCACTATCCCGAGCAGTCTCGAGTTTTCCCGCAGCAACTGCACATCGTGGACTGCCTGTCCTCGAACAGACGGCACTCGGTGATCATCGTGCCGCGTCAGGCGGGCAAGACGACAACGATCATGGCGTGGCTTCTGGGCATGTGCTCGCTGAAGCCGGGTCTACAGGTCGCGCTGTCGTCAGGTGAGACCGGCAAGGCTATCCGCCTGTGGTTCGTGCTGTACGTGCTCGACGTGCTCCGCGATCAGTACCCCGATCCCGACACGCGCCCGTTCAAGATCGTGCGCGAGCACGGAGGCGAGCGCATCGAGTTCGACAACGGCTCGCGTCTTCTCGTGGCGGGAACTGAGGCCGACCTACGCGGTAAGACGTGGGACATCCTTTGGCTTGACGAAGCGCAGGGCATGGCTGATACCCGCGCCACGCGATGGTTCTCGACCGCACGCCCGACGCAGAACACGCGCTTCGGCAAGGTGATCGACATGCCGCTTCTAATCCTCTCGGGGACGGCAGGCAAGCAGCGTGCTGGGAACGCGCTGTGGGACGCGCTCGAAGCGGGCCGAGCGGGCGATGAGGGTACGAGCATCCTCGAATACAGCGCGGGCATTGACCTGACCATCGAGGACGCCGAGACATGGGAACAGGTCGAGCCTCTGCTTCTCGCATCGCACCCCGGCATCCAGCCTGACAACCTCACGCCGCTATCTCTCGTGCGCGCCGACTACCCGCACATGGGGCGCGCGCAGTTCATGGCCGAGTACCTGTCGATCTTCGAGGACGCGGGTAACTCCGCCGCGCTTATCCTTCCCGCGAAGTGGCGCGAGGCGGCGCTGAGCGATGATCTGCCGCGCGTACCGGATAACGCGGGCCTGGCGCTCGCAGTCAACTATCTGGAGTCGTCAGCGTCCGTCTGCGCCGCCTGGCGAGAGGACGACGGCACGGCTCGCGTCATGGTCGTGCAGTGGGACGACGGTACACGCTGGCTTCCGGGATGGGTGAGCGACTTCACGACCGCCCGCCCGAAGGCCATGTTCGCGTACGACGATAACCGCGCCGCGATGCGCGTTGAGGTCGCCGCAATCGAGAAGGGCACCGCGCGCCCGCGCATGGTCGTGTACAAGACGCCACAAGTCACCGATGCGTCAGCCCTGTTCATGCGTGAACTCAACTCCGGGAACCTGCGCCACTTCGGACAGGCGCAGCTTGACGCCGCCGCGACCATCGCCCGCCGACGCGAGATCGGTAAGGGCTTCGGCTTTGGCCTGCCAGATGAGGGCGGCGACGTGTCCCCGATCGAAGCAGCCGCGCTCGCCCTGCGCCAATACGACGAGCAGCCGAACCGTAGCCGACGCGGCATGCGATTTGTAGCCGCTTAGCACATTGCACACTGTCAACTAGTTGAACCTTACAATCTGCTTTAAAATGGTACTAGACAATGAACATTATTCCTGCTATCTTCCGCCACTCGAACGGCGGATTCCCAGCCCTCCCCGGTGAAGCGGGAGGGCTGGGCATCTCTTCGCCCTGGGCCGAAGGGTCACTGAACCGGGTCATCCTCTCGCAGCTGATCGGTCTCGATACGACCTACGATCAGCCGAGCCGCGAACTCGCGCAGACGGTTCCCGGCGTGCTTGCCGGTGAGAACCTGCTTCATCAGACCATCGGGTCACTACCCCTCCGCGCATTCAACCGTGACGGAACGCTCGCGGCCAAGCAGCCGACATGGCTCGACCGCACGAGCGATGTCTTCCAGTCCGCCTATCTGCGTAACTGCCGCATCCTGTCCGATCTGTACTACGTGGGCTATTCCCTCGTAGAGGTCGTGGAGCGCGGCGCCGACAGCTACCCCCTCGACCTGCTGCATGTGCCGATCGGCGGCGCGGACGGTTGGCGCACCGAAGTGCAGGGCACGAAGCGCGTTGTCCTCATCCGAGGCAAGGTCGCCCCCGAAGGTACGTACGCCTTCATCCAGTCCGCTCACCCCGGACTCATCAACGCCGGTTGGCGCACGATCGCCCATGCTCTCGACCTCGAAGACACGATCAAGGCGCGCAGCGAGAACCCGTCTCCCCTGATCAAGCTTCAGGAGACGGATCAGGCCGCGAACCTCACCGACGACGAGATCGACGAATACCTCGACACCTACGCAGCGGCACGCCGCGCGAAGGGTGGCGCGAACGTGTACGTCCCGTTCGGTACTGACCTCGTGCCGCTTGATCTTCCAGACGGTTCGAATCAGTTCCTGCTCGACGCACGTAACGCCGTCATCTCGGACATCGCCAAGCTGACGGGCATCCCCTCCGGCCTGCTCGAAGGTACAAGCTCCATCGACTCGATGACGTACACGACCGAGCGCGGACAGCGCAGCCGGTTCGTGGACTTCTCTCTTCGCGGCTGGCTCGATCCGATCCAGTCTCGCCTCTCCCTGGGTGACATCACCCCCAACGGCATCTCGATCAAGTTCGATCTGACCGAGCTTCTAGACGCCCCGAGCCGCACCGGCCTAGATGCGCCCGAGACGAACGATCCCAACGCCCTACCTGCTCCGCGCACCGAGCGCGTAGAGCCGACCGAGGAAGCCGCCTAACACCATGTCTATCGAAACCCTGACACCCGTCTCGATTGTTATTGAGAATGATTCCCCTTCGCATGTGCGCTGGGAAGCGAAGCGCGTCCGCGCCGACCTGAACGAGCGACTTCTTGTTGCTGATCTTCTGCCGTTCCGCGAAGAGGGCAACACCTCTTCGGGACGCATGACGATTCCCGGCGCTGAAGTTGTCACGCTCCCTGCCGATCCCGACATCGTGACACTCAACCTCGATCACGACTCAGGGCAGCCGGTAGGCCGTGCCGTCTCGCTCGAAGCGACGGAGAACGCCGTTCGAGCATCGTTCCGTATCGCGCGCACCCCCGAGGGAGACGCCGCGCTCGCGGATGCCGCCGACCCGAACGGCAAGCGCCGCAGCGTCTCCGCTGAGTTCGACGTGCATCTCGACGGCACCACGGCAACCGCCGTCCGCATCTTCGCCGCCGCCCTCGTGGAGCGTCCCGCGTTTCCGTCCGCCCGCGTCCTCGCAGAGGAGGCGACCGAGGCAGACGGCGAGCACCTGGCGCTAGAGGCCGACGCCCTGCCCGAAGACATCACCGTGACGACTCCCGAAGGCGAGTCCGCGACTTATACCCCCGACGCCGAACCCGAGGCCGAGGAACCCCTAACCGCCGCCGCAGCGGCCCCAACCGAAAGTGAGACTCCCGTGTCCCTTCCTGACACCACAGTTCACGCCGCAGCATCCGAGGCGGCACCCCTATCCCTGTCCGAGATGAACATCATTGCCGAGCGCGTACACGCCGGTAGCGCGTCCCCCGAGATGCTGGCACGCATCGAGAACCGAGGCGGATTCGTCGCACAGACTCGCGTCTTCGCGGCTCTGTCCGACGTGAAGTACGACGCTTCCGGCTCGCCCGTTGTGGAGCAGCGTGTTCCGCAGTGGCTCGGTGACATCTACACCGGCAACGAGTTCGAACAGAAGTACCTGCCCCTGATCGGGCACGGCGACCTGACCTCGAAGAAGTTCGCCGGTTACAAGTGGAACGTCAAGCCTGCCGGTGCCGCATGGGCCGGTAACAAGACCAACGTTCCGTCGAACTCCCCGACCACGACCCCATTCGAGGGTGAAGCCGAGCTATGGGCAGGTGGACACGACATCGCGATCGAGCACCGCCTGTTCGGTCACGCCGGATACTTCGAGGCGCACGGCGCAGCGATGATCGAGTCGTACAAGCGTTGGGCAGACGCGAAGGTCTTCGCCGCAATCGACACCGCCGCAACGGCGAACGACATCATGGCCGACAACCCCGCAGGCCTCGACGCAGGCGCGGGCGTCTCCGCCCTGATCGATGGAATCTTCGAGGTCTACAGCCGCGACTACACGCCCACGTTCGCGCTCATCGCGCCCGACGTTTACAAGTCGATCTTCAAGACCAACCGTGCCGACATTCTCGGCTACGTCTCAGCAACGCTGGGCTTCAAGTCAGGCGAGCTCAACGGCTTCGAGTTCCGCATCGCGAACGAACTCGACCCGGGAACGATCATCGTCGGAACGCGTTCCGGCATGACCGCGCTGGAGCTTCCGGGCGTCCCCGTCCGCGCCGAGGCACCCGACCTCGTTAAGGGTGGACTCGACGTGAACTACTACGCCGCTCTCGGTGTAGCCGTCACGAACCCTGCCGCATTCGCCCTGGTCACCCCCTACACCGTAGGCGGCTGACCCGCTGCCGGGGCGCGTCGTCTGGCGCGTCCCGGCTCCACCTGAAAGGGGGCGGGTATGACCGTCTACCGCGTCGGGGACATCCCCGCTGAACCGCTCGCTATCGTGCCCACGCGCGACGGTGAGCCGGTCGAGCTTGGCGCGTTCGCAAACGCCGAGGTCAAGGTGGACACGCATACCCTCTTCGCCTCGATCGCAGATGACGCCGTCGTCGCGCCGTGGCCTGTGCCCTCGATCTTCGAGACACCGGGTCTTCTCGGTGTGACGGTGACTCTCACCGGCCCTGGGACTCGAGAGTCATTCGAGGCTGAGCCGATCATCGTTGATCCAGTCGATACGTTCTCAGCGCTCGACTGGCACACCGTCACGTCGGCTCGCCGCGTCTGGACGAACAAGCTCACCGACGAAGCGCTGTACGTCGTACTCGCCGGCTCGCGCCGTGCGTGCCTTGCACATCTCGAACTTGACGACGCCGACGCCTTCCCCGTCCCGTCAACATGGCGCGATGCGCAGATCATGCAGGCGCGCAACGTCCTGAACTCCGGGACGGTCAAGCCTGGCGGTGGCTTCGGCAATGACGAGTACGAGTACGGCGCATCATCCTTCCCCCTCGACTGGAGCGTTCGCGCCCTGCTCCGTCCCGTACGCGTCCCGAAGGTGCGTTGATCATGCCACTACCCGTAACCGCATCGAGCTTCCGTGAGCTACGCACCGAGATCGAGAAGACCGTCAACGCCGCAGCAGGCAAGACGTTCGCGTTCACCCGCAGCTATGCCGAGGTCTTCGATGTCGAGCTTCTGAAGCCGACCCTTCTACTTGCGCGGCAGTCCGTCGAGCGAGCGAGCTACGCGCCTAATGCGTTCCTCGATCACACCTTCGCGCTGCATCTCGTGGCACCTGTGAACGCTTCCGAGGATCAGCTTGACGACTGGCTCGACACCCTTCTCGACGTGCTCGAAGACTCGGGGCTTCGCACCTGGGATCGCATCGAGCGCGACGACTTCGGCGGGCGCGGCATCGCGTTCACCATCACCATTCACGCCAACACCACACGAAAGGCCTAGTCATGGCAACCATCACCCCCGTACAGCCGATCTTCATGTCGAACGCTGTCCTCACGATCGAAGGCGACGACTACGCCGCCGCGCTGACCTCCGTCAAGATCACCCCTACACAGTCCGCTATCTCTGCGCGCGGCCTGAAGCCGGGTGCCCGCTGGGTGCGCTACACCGACCCGGAATGGACGCTGGAGACAGTCGCCTTCCAGGACGATGCAGACGAGTCGTACTACACCTACCTTCGCGAGAACCGAGGTCAGGAGAAGACGTTCATCCTTACCCCTGAGGACGGCGGACGTACCCGCACGGTAACCGTGACGATTCCGGCTATCGAGATCGGTGGAGCAATTGACACGTGGGCATCGTTCACGGTTCAGTTCCCTGTCATCGGTGACGTTACGACCGGCACTCTACCCGTAGGGCCGTAAGTGCCATGGCCGCGCCGATCCTCCGTATCGACGCGCGCACGTACGCGCCCCTTCGCGACCTGATCACCGTTCTGAAGCGAGCAGACAAGGACATCGCGAAGAGCATTCGCGGACAGTCGAAGCGCGTCATCGAACCCGAGTGGAAGAAGGGTCTTGCCGAGCGCGCGTCTACCAAGATGCAGCAACGCACGATCGTTGGCACCGCCCGAGTCGCCGTCTCGGATCAAAACGTCACGCTTCGATCAGGCGCGACGAAGGGTGGCTTCAAGGGCGGCTTCGATCCGCGTAATCCGAATCACTTCTACGCGGTCGAGTCCGGCTCCAACCGCGAGCAGTTCACGACTTACAAGCGCCGCGCCAAGAAGGGCGGAACCTTCGAGGTCAAGCGCCGCACCCGCCGTCAGTTCCTGCTACCCCGCGCACGCGGGTACGTCGCAGGGCCGACCGCACAGAACCTTATCCCCCGCGTCTTCCGACTGTGGGCACAGACCGCAGTACGAGAACTAGCCGAAAGCATCGAGGAGGTGTCATGAGCGCCGCACTGAACATCAGCCTGGGTATGAACACCCGAGAGGTTGCAGCAGGCGCAGCCAAGGCGGCTGACGCTATCGAGGACGTGACGGACTCCCTCGACGACCTCACACGCGCCGCAGGAAAGAGCGGTGACAAGTTCGAGAAGGCTGGTGACGAACTCGAAGACTCCATGCGGGATGCCCGCCGCGAGACTGAGAAGGCACAGGATTCATTCAAAGACCTGGGCCGCGCTGCCGAGCGCGCCGGGGATGATGCCCGGGACGGCATGCGCCGCGCCGAGGACGGCGTAGAAGAGTTCCGAGACGAGGCCAACTCGACCGCGAAGGAAGCCGCCGCGAGCTTCGACGGTAGCGCCGAGTCGATCGGTGACGCCCTTCAGGAAGTTGCCGCGAACGCCTTCGCTGGCTTCGGCCCTGCGGGGGCCGTGGCGGGCATCGCTGCCGCTGCCGGTATCGGTCTCGCGATCGCCGGATTCGAGGACGTACACGAGGCCGAGCAGCGCGCCGCCGAGCTTGCGAGCGAGTGGGCTGACCGCTTTGTCGAAAGCGGTCAGCGCGTGGCGACCGCCGCGCAGCAGTCCGCTGCCGTCATCGACATCTCGACGGACCCCGAGAAGTACAAGGAAGCCGCCGAGAACGCCAAGCTCTGGGGCGTCACCACCTCTGACGCGATGCTCGCCATGGCAGGCAACGTCGGGTCGATCAAGATCGTTGAGGACGCCCTTGACCGTAAGCGCGTCGCAACCGAGAAGGATGCACAGGCGGCGCAGGAATCCGCCGAGGCAAACGGCTCAGCCCTGCTCTCGCTGACCCCGCAAGAGGTGGAGCTGAACAAGGCAGAAGAGGCCTGGAAGCGCCACACCGATGCGATGTCTGCCGGTGCGCAGCAGGCCAATGCCGCGAGCGATTCGCTTCTGAGCCTCGTAGGTCAGGCAACCGACGCCGCCGTATCGGTCGATGAACTCGGCAACCGTGTTGTGGCGCTGCCTGACGGTACGGAAATCTTCATCGATGCCAAGACCGGCAAGGCGACAACCGACCTCGCCGCGTTCAAGGGCGACTACGACTCGAAGGTCGATCAGATGAACGGGCGCGATGTCGTGCTTCAGACGAAGGCGGACGTAGCCGAGGCGCAGCGCGCGGTGAACAACTTCATCCGATCGAACGACGGCAAGAGTTTCAAGATCAATGGCCGCGTTGTCACGAGCGGGTGGGACTGATCATGGCTACCTACATCACCGCAGGCGTAACCACGATCACGCCCCGTCTCGTAGACGGCTACGAGTCCGAGCGCGAGGGCGGCACGATCGTTCACCCGATCCTCGGACGCCGCGAACCCGACGTAACGCTTCGCCCTGCCGGTCTCGACGCGGGCAAGCTCGTGCTTCTCTTCGACGTTGAGGCGGACGCCCTCACCGCTCGCAACGCTCTGAGCGCGGCGGGCGTCTTCCGCCTCGTGTCGGACGAACGCACGATCGGCATGTACTTCGTCGTACCTGAGGGCGAGCGTCTGAGCTTCCGCCTGAATGATGACACCCGGGATGACTGGGTGGTCGAAGTCCCCTTCCACGAGGTGACTCCGTGACCATCTCCACGCACGAATACAGCGCAACGCTTCTGCTCGGTGGGCCGGACGAGATGCTTCCACTCAGCATCAAAGACGGCACGGTGAGCGTCGATGTCGCGCGCTTCAACCACGTTGAGGCCTCGCTGACGGTGCCCGTCACCGACTCTTCGAAGCTCGCGAACTTCGACCCGCGCCGCAAGCTTCGGGTGCGGATCGATGCCGACGCCACGTTCCCGGCCTTCTCGCAGAGTCGCAGCTTCGACCTCGCGCTACGCAGCGCGCGCCCGAATCGCGCGACCGGCGATGTTGATCTTCGTCTCGCGTCGGATGAGTCGATCCTTCAAGACTTCGGCCCGCTCGCGAACGACTCAGGCGCGCGCGCTCACGCTTCCTCGATTCGAGGCCTGACGAACTACGCGCTCGGGAAAATCGGCGCAACTCTCCAGGCGGGCGGTGAGGACGCCAACGTCACGCCGTACTGGTCAGCGTCGAACCTCATCCCCGATCCCCGATACACACGCATCGATGCATCGCAGTGGTCCCAGGCGAATCTAACTACGGTCGCAGACGGCACGTTCCCTGGGTCGATTCACGGTGTCGCGCATACCGGTGTCCATCTCGCGCAGCCGTCGAGCACAGATTCATACGTCAATGTCGGCCCTACCGCTGGCATGGCCTTCAGCACCCGGGTCGGAAAGACGTACGTCTTCAGCGCGACCGGCTCCGTACGAGCCGTTATCACGGGAACTGGACCAAGCGAGACCGACGCCGCCACTGGGACAGTTCTTCCGCGTCAGCGCGCACTCGTTGTGCACGCGACCGGCCCGGGCTTCTCACCTGCGTACAAGGTCTGGCACAGCGCTCAGGTCCCGAACGTGGCCGAGACGGGGACATCCGCCGGGACTCGCGTGGCTGTCAAGTTCACTGTCCCTCCGGACACTCTGCACGTCTTCTTCCGCGTCTATCACGGTGGTACCGGGGGGTCGATTACGTGGTCACAGTTCAGTCTGCAAGAGGTCGATGCTGATTACCCCGTCGAGGACGGCGCACAGTACTTCTTCGGTTCGAAGCCGGACACTGCGAACTACGAATACTCGTGGCGCGGGATCGCTGACGGCTCGCCAACCGAACGCCGCGCAGTCGTCGAGCGCCCTCGCGACCTATTCACGTGGCGTGCGGGTGTCGGAGGCATCGACTTCCTGAGCCCGATTCTTCAGAGCCAGGGCTTCCGCCTTGTGTGCGATGAGGAACGTCGATGGACGCTCCGCCGTGATGGTTACCGGGCATCCGGGAACCTGAATCTCGCCTACGCCGTGAACGTCATCGGCGCGGACGAAGAGATCACCCGCGAGTCGCAGGACTGGTTCGACGCGGCTACATACTCGTACCGCTGGCGGGCCGCTGACGGCACGGAGAAGAGTGCAGACGACACGTACGCCCTACCGGGCTACACGAAGCACGTTCGCCGCCAGATCGACCGCGAGTACCCCGGTCCCGGGCGCGCGCAGTATGCCGTGCAGCGTGCGCACAACCGAGGCCGAACGCTGGCTGTCGAGACGGTCGCGAACTGGGATGCGAAGGCAGATCAGGAAGTCCTCGTGCGACTCGACGGAACGCCCATCCAGCTTGGAACCGCCGACTCGATCGAGTGGAACCTCAGCACCGACCGCATGCGCGTCACCTCACGCACTGCGGACACCCCCGAAGGCGCAATCGACCTTCTCCCGGGAACGATCAACTCCCTTCCGGGATCAATCAACTCACTCACATAGGAGACACATCATGGCAGTAGGAGACGACGCTCTCGCAGAGGGCTTCCCGGTCGTCAGCGGGTCCGAACTGGCGAACACGATCGACACGCTGATCAACGAGACACGCGACCTTCTCGCACGCGAGAAGCGCCGCATCCGTGTCAGCTCGACGCAGCCTACAGAGAACCTCACCGTGGGCACTCTGTGGGCGCAGCCGCTGAACTGACATGGCTGATTACGCAGTAGGTGCACGCGGCACGCTCCGCATCACCGATGACGGCTCGACAGTCGCGTTCTACGTCCTCTGCTCCGATCCGCAGACGTTCGTCGGTTCGTACTCTTGGTACGGAACGGTGAACGGTGTCGGCGTGGGTGGCACCGTTTCACTGGGCAAGGGCTTCGGCTCGCGTCTGCTCGGCGCATGGAACGTCGGCTACACGCAGACCGTCAGTCTCGGACAGAACGCAACCGGCACAAGCGGCCTGGGTGGCGCGGCATCCTTCAGCACGGGCATCTACCGTGCGACCGTTCCCGGCACCCCCGGCACCCCGTCTGTCTCGGAGATCATGCCGCAGTCGATGCGGCTGACGTGGACGATCCCCGGTAACGGCGGCGCAGGCATCGATCAGATGCTTCTACGACGCTCGACCGATCCGAACTTCGGCACGTACACCGACTTCCCGCAGGGCGGCGGCGTTACGACCGCCGTCGTCTCGGGACTCATCCCGGGCACGGTCTACTACTGGCGCGTGTACGCGCACAACGCCGTGGGGTACGGCCCGTCATCGGGCATCGCGAACGCACGCACGCTGAGCGGCTTCAAGGCCTGGAACGGCACTCAATTCAAGAACACGATCCTTCGCGTCTATGACGCAGACGGACAGTTCAAACTCTGCATCCTGCGCGAGTGGGACGGCACCAACTGGAAGGTATGCGGCTGATGAACAAGACCGCTGTATTCATTGTTTTCTCGGTCCTCGCGGCGCTGGGCATCGTCGGCATGGTTGCTCTGCTCATGTGGCGTCCAGACGCGACCGCGACCTTCACGGCCTTCATCGTTCAGATTCTCGGTATCGCGGTTGTCGCTGCCGGAACGTTCTATGGCTTCGGTAAGACGAACGAGAAGCTGGAAGCTGTGGAACGGCAGACCAACGGCAACCTTTCCCGGCGCGACGCCGAGATCGCACGCCTGACCGCCGAGAACATCGAACTCGCGAAGCAGGTGCCGCCGACAGATTCTGTGCCGACCTACGACCCTGAGCACGGTCGCTGAACGCGACGAGGGGCCGACGGTTGCCCGTCGACCCCTCGCTTGTTCTTCTACCGCCTGTTAGCCGACGGTGTTGATCCGACCGCAGCGGCTGCACTTGAAGGAACCCGACGCCCGCGTGAACGGACCGTACTTCGCTCCGCAGCCCCGACAGATGAGCACGAACGGGCCATTAACCCGACGCGTAACCATCTCAGAACCGCCGCTGCAGAGCGGTCGTGTCCTCGATGCTGGCGAGACCGGCGTAGATCTTCACGGACTGGATGCCGTTCTGCGCCGCCTGCTTCGAGTTATACATCTCCGACGTGGCGATGACCTCGCCGTTCGGAGCCTTGAGGTTCCAGTAGTACTGGAAGCCATTGCTGGCCTTGTAGATGACGAACTTAGACATGTTGGTTTTCTCCAAACGATCCTGCTTGACACGCCCGACAAGCCACAAGGGCTTGTCGGGCGTCACCGTCACGCGTACGTTGGAGGAAGTTTCCCCTAACCAAGGAATCTCCCACCCCTCAGAACAGTTGTCCGCTGACCTGGGGGGTTTTTCCATCGCTGCTTGCCGACCTCTCCAGAATAATCGAGGGAACGGATATTTTGGGGGTCCACGAGGGGTACGAGTTACACCCTTGTAGTTCGCCAGCGCCTCGGCGCGAGTTCTACACAGCTTGTACACCGTTTCATCCACAGCGGGCACGCCGGACAGACGGTCCTGCATCCGCAGGATTCCGGCGATCCTCGACGCCAGCGGAAGAGTTATCCACAGGCGGAGGGTGTGTGGGGTTTGCTTCAGAATAATTTATGTGGAAACACGATCTGGGACGTTCACCGGCGTGTCGCGGCGTGTCCGCGAGGCGATTTACGGCCTTCGTCATATGTGATTTGCGACTAGTGCCCAGCCGGGGACGTCCCCGGTTTCATCCGCGAAGAATGCGCGGAGCCGAGCAGTGGTTCCCGTCGATGTGAGTCGCCCGCGGTCACAGGTGGGTGTCGTCATGGTGGATCCTTTCGTTGAGGGGTCAGCCGATGCCGAGACGGAGGATGAAGAGCCCGGGATAGACGGCGAAGAGCACGGAGAGCGGAAGTATCAGGAAGACGAGCGGGAGGAGCATCAGGATCTCCTTGCGCCCCGCCTGCTCGATCAGCACACGCTTCGCGTCTTCCCGTGCATCCGACGCCTGGGCATGCAGCACTGCGGCGAGCGGTGCACCGTGCTCGAGTGCGGCGATCACCTGATCCACGACACGTGACAGGCCGGGAAGCTGCAGACGTCGCGCCATCTCGTTCAGCGCGTCGGCCAGCGGCGACCCGGTGCCCACGGCGAGCACCACGTGACGCAGTTCGGCGGTCAGTTCACCGGAGCCCACCTCGGACACCCGGCGCAGCGAATCGAGGAACCCCTCCCCCGCGGAAAGACAGAGGGCCAGGAACTCGAGTGTCGTCGGCAGCTCATCCGTGAGCCGCACCCGTCGCGCCTTGGCCCGCGCGGAGAGCTGCAGGTCGTAGGCGGCGGCCGCCGCCGCCCCGCACAGCAGAGGCATCACGCCCGTCGGCACGGAGAGGCGGCCCGTGAGTGCGAGCACGGTCACCCCGATCGCCCCCACCCCTATCCCGGCGAGGCCCCACCCGAGCTGCCTGCCGCGGAACGCCGCAGGGTCGGTCCGCACGCCGGCTTGTGCCAGACGCCGGCGGAGGGGCTCTCCCCCGCCGAGCAGACTCTCGAACGCATTTCGTGCGCGTTCCCACAGCGTCCGCGAACTCGCGGGCAGCGCGCCCGCGGCCGGGAGGACACCTCGTGGCAGACGATCATCGGCGACGACGTCGCGCACGTACGGACCGATCCTTACGGCCAGCGATGCCGCCCTCCACCGTGGAAGCGCGGAAAGCGCGCTCAACACCCCGGCGGCGAAGCCGCACCCGATCAGGACGGCGCTCGCGAGCGCCGTCATCCCGCTCATCCGAACCACCGCCGAGGCTCGGGGAGTCGACCGATGCGGACCATGATGTGGAAGGCGACCACAGAGACGGCCGCGCCCAGACAGATCACGAGCACACCTTCGGGAGTGCCGTACGCCGCTGCCCCTTCCGGTCGGAGCACGAGCAGGCCGAGGATCACCCACGGGGCGACGGCCCCGAGGACGGCGGCACCGCGGATCCAGGATTGCCGCGCCTCGACCTCCCCACGGAGAGCCGCGTCCGCCCGCACCGAGCTGGAGAGTGCCCGCAACACGCTGATGAGCTCGGTGCCGCCCACCTGACGCGCCATCCGCAGCGTCTCGGCGATGCGGTCGCCGATGGGGTCGGACAGCGTCGTCTTGAGTCGATCGAGGCTGGTCTCGAACCTGCCGCTCGCCCGCAGGTCCCGCGCGAACACGATGAACGCCGGCCGCAGCATCTTCGGCGCGGACTCCGCCAGACCGGCCACCGCGTCGGGAAGCGACAAGCCAACGCGGATCGACGCGATCAGCAGATCGCACACGTCCGGCCAGAGCTGGCGACGCAACCGTCGCAGGCGCATCCGTCGCCCTCGCAGGAACACGATCGGCGCACTTGCGCCTGCGAGACCGGCCAGCACGGAGAGCACGGGGATCCCCGTCAGCAGCCATGCACCCGATGCCGTCATCAGTCCGGTTGCGACGACGATGGCGAGGAGTCCACGTTGCGACAGCCCCTCCATGCCCGCTTCCTCGATCAGACGGGCGAGTCGCCCCTGCCTCATCGTCATCACGGCATCGTCGGAAGGCGGCCACATCCACGGGGAGACGCACAGCAGCACCCCCGCCGCGAGGAGGGCACCGACGAAGACCGTCACGATGAGGCTCCGACCCGGCGAGCGGCGATGCGCTCCACGACGACATCCCTGCGGTCTGCCACCCGGTACACCTGCTCGGTCCGGACTCTGCCTTCGTCGACGTCACCGGTCGGTGCGATGACCTCTTGGACGTATCGCCGACCTGCCCGGTCTCGAACGCAGTGCACGACCAGGTCGATCGACGCGGCGAGCGCGGGCGCGATGAACGCGCGGTCGATGTTGCGCCCGGCCAGGAGCGGGAGGATCGTCAGCTTCTCGATCGCCTCCGCCGCGGAGTTCGCATGCACGGTGCAGGCGCCGGGAACCCCCGTGTTGAGGGCGAGCACGAGGTCCAGGGCTTCCGCGTCCCGGACCTCGCCGACGACGAGACGGTCCGGTCGCATACGCAGCGCCTCCTTCACCAGTCGCCGCAACGTGATCTCCCCCGTACCCTCCAGGCTCGCCTGGCGTCCCTGGAGTGAGACGAGATCGGGTCCGTGAACGGCCAGCTCGAACGTCTCCTCGACTGTCACGATGCGCTGGGTGTCGGCGCAGGAAGCCAGCAGCGCGGCGAGCATCGTCGTCTTGCCTGCGTGCGTCGCTCCGGAGACGATCACGCTGCGGCCGGCGTCCATCGCCACGCGCAGCTGATCCGCGACACCGCGAGGCATCATGCCCTGATCCGTCAGCGATGCGAGGGATCGGTACTTCGGGAGGAACTTGCGGATGTTGACAGCCCACGAACCGCGCACCACATCGGCGATGGCCACGTGCAGACGGGACCCGTCCGGCAGCGAAGCGTCGACGAACGGCTGGCTGATGTCGACGCGCCGCCCCGTTGACTGGAGCATCCTCTCGACGAGGTCGCGCACCGACACCTCATCGAGCACGACGTCGGTCCGCTCGGCCGTGCCCTCGCGCGCGACGTGCACGTGCCCTGCGCCGTTCAGCCAGATCTCCTCGACCTGTGGATCGTCGAGCAGCGGCTGCAGCGCGCCGAATCCGCTCAAGGTCGCCAGGACCTCCCGCACGCATGCGGCCTCATCGTCGATCAACGCCTCGCCGCGGGCGAGGGCGAGATCGTCGTGTCGGCGGACCTCGGCGTGGGCGATGCGCCAGGCCCCGTCCGGATCGATCGACGGGTCGATGCCCTCGGCGCGCAGACGCGAACGCACACGCTCGGCGACGAGGGCGGACGGACGAATCACTCAGGCATCCTCGCAACATTCGACGCGCGGCCTCCGAAGTTATCCACAAGCCGACCTGGAGTCCCATCCCCTCCGCAGAGTCCCGGCCCGGCGCGAACTGCGGGCGGATCCCCAGATACCCGGATTCGGCGATCAGTAGACTTATCCCACCGCGCGGGAGTGGTGGAATTGGCAGACACGCAGGATTTAGGTTCCTGTGCCCCAGGGCGTGTGGGTTCAAGTCCCACCTTCCGCACGAGAGACGACGGCAGCCTTCTCAGGTCGCCATGACATCGCTCTGTTACACCGCCGACCAATCACGACCGACGGGACTCTCCCAGTGCTCGAAACCATGCTGCACGCACCGACCGCTCTCATCCCCTGGCTGGACCCCGCCACGATCATCGGGACCGCCGGGCCGTGGGCGCTCCTCGTGGTGTGCTTCATCGTCTTCGCGGAGACCGGTCTGCTCGTCGGTTTCCTGCTTCCCGGCGACACGCTGCTCGTGATCGCGGGCCTTCTCTCGCACCCGATCGCGGGTTCCGAGCACGGTGTCTTCGGCATCAACGTCTGGTGGGTCGCCCTGCTCATCGGCCTCGCGGCCTTCGTCGGCGGCGAGGTCGGCTATGTGATCGGGCACAAGGGCGGACCGGCCGTGTTCGAGCGCAAGGAGTCGGGACTCTTCAGCAAGAAGAACGTCGAGCGCACGAACGCGTTCTTCGAGCGCTTCGGCGGCATCACCGTGATCCTCGCGCGCTTCGTGCCGATCGTGCGCACGTTCGCCCCGGTCGCCGCCGGTGTCGGTCACATGCCGTGGCGCAAGTACACGCTCTACAACCTGATCGGTGCGATCCTGTGGGGCTTCGGGCTCACCATGTTCGGCTACCTCATCGGGTTCATCCCGCCGGTCGCGACGTTCGTGGAGAACTACATCGACCTCATCCTGCTCGCGGCCGTCGGCGGCACGGCGCTGGTGACGCTGTGGCACTACCTGTCGGAGCGCCACAAGGCGAATACGGCTGCCGCGGCAGGGGAAGACGTCGTCACCGACGCTGAGGAGGCGCAGGAGCTCGTGCTCGACGCCGACGTGTTCGACCGCGCTCCCGACCTGGACGGCGACGGCAAGCACTGACCGCGGTCGGTCAGCCCGCGTTCTTGGCGCGCTCCTCCTTCGAGCGGGCGACACTCGCACGCAGAGCCTCCATGAGATCGATGACCTCGCCGCCCTCGGCCGCCTTCTCGGCTTCGCCGAAGGTCTCCGCGACGTCGAACGTCTCGCCTGCCTCGATCTTCGCGTCGATCAGCGTGCGGAGCTCCTTCTGGTACTCGTCGACGAACTCCTCGGGATCGAAGTCCGCCGAGTAGCTGTCCACGAGCGACGCCGAGAGCTCCAACTCCTTCTTCGAGATCCGCACATCCTCGTCCAGCGCGGGGAACGCCGCTTCGCGCACCTCGTCGGCCCAGAGCAGCGTCTGCAGCACGAGCACCTTCCCCCGCACGCGCAGCGCGGCGAGCCTCGTCTTCTGCCGCAGGGTGAACCGCACGATCGCCGTGCGGTCGGTCTGCTCGAGCGTCTTGCGCAGGAGGACGTACGCCTTCGGTGACTTGGAATCGGGTTCGAGGTAGTACGGCTTGTCGAGCGTGAGCAGATCGACCTGGTCGGAAGGCACGAACTCCACGACGTCGATCTCCCTGCTCTTCTCGGCGGGGAGCGCGGCGAGGTCGTCCTTCGTGAGGACGACGGTCTGGCCCTCCTCGACGTACGCGCGGTCGATGTCGGCGTAGGCGACGGTCTCTCCGCAGACCTCGCAGGTGCGTTGGTAGCGGATGCGACCGCCGTCTTTCTCATGCACCTGATGCAGCGGCACGTCGTGGTCCTCGGTCGCGGAGTACACCTTGACCGGGACGTTCACGAGCCCGAACGTCAGTGCGCCCTTCCAGATCGTCCTCATCACACCAGTAGACACCAGCCACAGCCGTCACGACCAGCCCTTGACTACGCTGGCTCCATGGTGGGAGATGCGCAGATCGTCCAGGTGGACGGCCGCCGCCTGCGCGTGACGAACCTCGACAAGGTCGTCTACCCCGAGACCGGCACCACCAAGGGCGAGGTCATTGCGTACTACACGGCCATCGCACCTCTGCTGCTCCCCCTCCTCGACGGCCGCCCCGTCACCCGCAAGCGATGGGTGGAAGGTGTCGGAACAGCGCAAGCGCCGGCTGACGCGTTCTTCACGAAGCAGCTCGAACCGGGGGCACCGTCGTGGATCCCGCGGCAGGCGATCCAGCACTCGGACGGGCCCAAGGAGTATCCGCTCGTCGACGACGTCCCCACCCTCGTCTGGCTCGCGCAGGTCGCCGCGATCGAGCTGCATGTGCCGCAGTGGCGGTTCTCCTCCGAAGGCCTTCCCGGAAACCCTGATCGGCTCGTCCTCGACCTCGACCCCGGTGAGGGAGTCGGACTGCCGCAGTGCGCCGAGGTCGCCCGCATCGCCCGTGGAATCCTGTCGGACATGGGTCTCGATCCACTGCCGGTCACCAGTGGCAGCAAGGGCATCCACCTCTATGCCTCGCTCCCCGGCGAGCAGACGAGCGACGAGGTCTCCGCCGTCGTGAAAGAACTCGCCCGCATGATCGAGAACGACCACCCCGATCTTGCGACCAGCGTCATGGCGAAGGCGGTCAGGGGTGGCAAGGTCTTCCTCGACTGGAGTCAGAACAACGGCAAGAAGACCACCATCTCCCCCTACTCGCTCCGCGGCCGTGCGCGGCCGTGGGTCGCCGCTCCTCGCACCTGGGACGAGCTCGCCGATCCGCATCTCGCCCAGCTCGACCTCGACGAGGTGCTCGAGCGCGCCGCCGCGGGAGTCGATCCGCTCGCCACGCTCCGCCCGTCCATGACGGCTCCGCTGCCGCAACCCGCGAAGACGCGGAGCTCCCACCGATATCCCCGGAGCTCAGCCGCACCCGCCGCCCCGCCATCCGCGGCATCCGTGGCATCGGTGGCATCCGTGGCATCCGTGGCATCGGTGGCGCCGATGCTCGCCGAGAACGGCACCCCCGGAACCGCGCGCGCGCTGAGCGATCCCTCCTGGGTCGAGGTCAAGTGGGACGGCATCCGCGCGGTGGGCACGTGGGTGGACGGACGGATGCTCCTGCACGCGCGTCGAGGCACCGACATCACCGCCCGCTACCCCGAGCTCACCGCCGACGGCGCCCCCTTCCTCCCGGTGAAGGACGCGGTGGTCGATGGGGAGATCGTGGCGTTCGACGCCAACAGCCGACCGAGCTTCTCGCGCCTCCAGAACCGGATGCACCTCACCCGCCCCCGCGAGATCGAGCGCGAGGTGATCCGCACCCCCATCGTCTACATGCTGTTCGACCTGCTCCGCCTCGATGGGCACGACCTCACGGGCCTGCCGCTCCGGGACAGACGGACACTTCTCGAGGATGTGGTCGCCGGCCTCGACGCTCCCGTGCAGATCCCTCCCGTGTTCGACGACGTCGACGCGGCACTCATCGCGAGCCGGGAGTTCGGTCTCGAGGGCGTCGTCGTCAAGGACCCGCGATCGCGCTACCGTCCGGGGCAGCGCTCACCCTCGTGGTTGAAGCTCAAGCACACCCGGATGCAGGAAGCCGTGATCGTGGGTATCCGACCGGGCAAAGGCGACAGGGAGAGCACGCTCGGATCGCTGCTTCTCGCCGTTCCGGACACCTCATCGGGACGGCGACGGCTCCGCTACGTCGGCCGTGTGGGTACCGGATTCACCGATCGGATCCTGCGCGACCTCCTCGCACGGCTCACCCCTCTTCGCGTGGACGATGCCCCCCTCGACGGCGTCCCCGCCCCTGATGCCTCCGACGCGCTCTGGGTGCGCCCCGAAGTCGTCGGCGAGGTCGAGTTCGCGAACTGGACGCCCGACGGAGTGCTCCGCCATGCCCGTTGGCGAGGCCTCCGCCCGGACAAGAGTCCTCTGGAGATCACTGTCGAGACCCCCGTCGAGGTCCCGTCGACTCCTGAAACCTGAGCCGAGATCACGGCACCGGATCAGGCGTGGTGCGGTTCGCAGTCGGACTGCTCGGCGGGCTCGATCTGGAAGGTCGAATGCTCGACGTCGAAGTGGTCGGCGAGACACGCCTGCATCTCGGTCAACAGTTGCGACGAGCGTCCGTCGGCGAAGAGCGCCGGCTCCACGCTGACGTGGGCGGTGAACACGGGCGCTCCGCGAGTCAGCTGCCAGACGTGCACATCGTGCACACCGACGACGCCGTCGTATCCGAGCAGGTGTGTACGGATCTCGCTCACCGCCGTGCCCTTCGGGGCCGACTCTGCGAGCACGGAGAACACCTCCCGAAGCAGCGCTATGGCCCGGGGGATGATCATCGCCGCGATGAAGAGGGACGCGATCGCATCCGCGGGCATCCAGCCGGTGAGGAGGATGACGACAGCGGCCACGATCACGGCAGCCGACCCGATCAGATCGCCCATCACCTCCAGGTAGGCCCCTCGCACGTTGATGCTGGTGCGCTGCGCGCGGCTCAGCAGCCACATCGAGACGGCGTTCGCCAGGAGACCGACGACCGCGACGACCAGCATGAGTCCGCCGGCGACCTCGACCTCCCCCGGATTCATCAGACGCCCTACGCCCTCGATCGCGACCCACGTCGCCAGGGCGATGAGGATGATCGCGTTGATCAGCGCACCGAAGACCTCGGCACGCTGATACCCGAAGGTGCGCCGGTCATCCGCCGGGCGCGCTGCCACTGTCGCGGCGATCAAGGCGATGACGAGGCCGGATGCATCCGTGAACATGTGCGCGGCGTCTGCGAGCAGCGCGAGCGACCCGGAGAGCAGCGCACCCACGACCTGCACGACCATCACCGTCGCCGTGAGGGACAGAGAGATCGCGAGCAGGCGTCTGCTGCTGGCCGAACGGATGCCGCCGGGCGCGGGTGCGTGATCGTGCATGCCACCAGGCTAGACCGGGAAACAGCCTGGGAAGGCGTCTTGCGGCTAGTCGGGAAGGGTAACGATTCTCAGCTTCAGCAGCACTTTTCCGCGGCCGACGCGTCAGAGTGCTGCGAGGAGCGGAACGAGCTCGGCGAAGGCGCGTGCACGATGCGACTGCTCCTGCTTCTCCGCGGAGGAGAAGTCGCCCACCGAGCGCTCCTCCCCTGCAGGCTGGCCATCCGGCACGAAGATCGGGTCGTAGCCGAAGCCGCCCGTTCCCGACGCCGCGTGCGCCAGGCGACCCGGCCACCGCCCCTCCACGACCTGCTCGCGGCCGTCCGGCAGCACGAGGGCGATGGTGGAGGTGAAGTGCGCGGCGCGGTGCGGGTCGGCGATGTCGCGCAGCTGGTCCAGCAGCAGTTCGAGGTTCGCGGTCGCATCCTTCTTCTGCCCGGCCCAGTACGCGGAGAAGACCCCCGGAGAGCCGCCGAGGACGTCGACGCAGATGCCGGAGTCGTCGGCGAGGGCCGCAAGCCCCGTGTGCGCTGCGGCCGCCCGCGCCTTGATCAGCGCATTCTCGGCGAATGTCACGCCGTCTTCGACGGGCTCAGGGCCGTCGTAACCGATGATCTCGAGATCAGGACGTGTCCGCTCCACGATCTGCTGGAACTCCGCGACCTTGTGCGGATTGTGCGTCGCGAGCACGACCTGCATCGTCACTCCCCCGCCAGTGCGGCCAGCTGCGCGTCCTTCAGATCGGCACATCCGCCCAGCCCCAGCTCGAGGAGCGCGTCGAGTTCACGCTTGTCGAACGGCGCTCCCTCCGCAGTCCCCTGCACCTCCACGAAGAGTCCACGGCCGGTGACCACGACGTTCATGTCGGTCTCCGCGCGCACATCCTCGACATATGCCAGATCGAGCATGGGCTCGCCGTCGATGATGCCCACGGACACCGCGGCGACCGAGTCGAGCAGCGGGGTGGAGTTCTTACCGATGAACTTCTTCTCCCGACCCCATTCGATCGCGTCCGCGAGCGCCACGTAGGCACCGGTGATGGCTGCCGTACGGGTGCCGCCATCCGCCTGGAGCACATCGCAGTCGATGACGATGGTGTTCTCGCCGAGGGCCTTCGTGTCGACGACCGCGCGGAGCGCGCGGCCGATCAGCCGGGAGATCTCGTGCGTGCGTCCGCCGATGCGACCCTTGACGCTCTCGCGGTCGTTCCTGCTGTTCGTGGCGCGCGGCAGCATGGAGTACTCGGCGGTGACCCATCCCTTGCCCTTGCCGGTCAGCCACCGCGGCACGCCGTTGGTGAAGGACGCGGTGCACAGCACCTTGGTGCCGCCGAAGCTGATCAAAGCCGATCCCTCGGCGTGAGCACTCCAGCCGCGCTCGATGGTGATCTCGCGCAGCTGATCGGTGGAACGGCCGTCGACGCGGACGATTTCGGACATGTGCTTCTCTCAGGTCAGGATGGCTGATCGCGTCGGAGCGAGACGATCGGGATTACTCGAAGGCGGTGTCGGGGAGGGTGATGACGCCGGTCTGCACGAGCTGCACATCGCGCACCTCGTGCCCCATCAGTCGGTTGGCCAGCGCGGTGAAATCGTCGGTCGCGGCCCCCGTGGCCTCGTACACGTAACTTGCGGTCGCATCCGGTGAGGCGAGCAGGTCACCGCGGACGAGCTGACGATAGACGTCGCCGGCGGTCTCATCGTCGCTGGAGACGAGCGTGACGCCCTCACCCATGACGTAGCTGATGGCACCACGGAGGAAGGGATAGTGCGTGCAGCCCAGCACGAGTGTGTCGACGTCTGCATCGCGGAGGGGGGCAAGGTATTCCTCGGCCACCGCGAGCACCTCGGGCGTGCCGGTGATACCGGCTTCGACGAACTCGACGAAGCGCGGGCATGCGGCGGTGAAGACCTGCAGCCGCTCGTTCACCTCGAGCATGTCCTGGTAGGCGCGCGAGCCGATCGTGCCGACCGTGCCGATCACGCCGACGCGACCGTTGCGGGTCGTCGACACGGCACGGCGCACCGCGGGACCGATCACTTCGACCACGGGGATGTCGTAGCGCTCCCGAGCATCGCGCAGCATGGCCGCGGAGGCGGTGTTGCACGCGATCACCAGCATCTTCACGCCCTGGTCAACGAGCGTGTCGAGCACTTCGAGCGAGTAGCGGCGCACATCGGCTATGGGCTTCGGCCCGTACGGCGAGTGCGCGGTGTCGCCGATGTAGACGAACGACTCTCGGGGCAGCTGGGCGCGGATGGCCCGCGCCACCGTGAGCCCGCCGACACCGGAGTCGAAGATCCCGATCGGCGCGTCGTTCATGACTCCCCAGCCTACCTGCGCGTGGCCCGCCGCGCGCATCGGGGCGCTCACTAAACTGAGCGCATGACCACGTCGACGGCGCTGCTCACCGACCGCTATGAGCTGACGATGCTCGCCGCCTCCCTTCGGGACGGCACTGCTTTCCGCCCCAGCGTGTTCGAGCTGTTCTCCCGGCGCCTCTCCGGTGGCCGCCGTTTCGGTGTGGTCGCCGGCACTGGCCGGCTTCTCGGCCTCCTCCGCGACTTCCGCTTCGGCGAGGACGAGCTGCGCTTCCTGCGCGACGAGGAGGTCGTCGACCCGGCGTCGCTGAAGCACCTCGAGGATTACCGGTTCACGGGCTCGATCCGGGGCTATCGCGAGGGCGAGCTGTACTTCCCGGGCTCCCCCATCCTCACCGTGGAGGGAACGTTCGCGGACGCGGTCGTGCTCGAGACGCTCGCGCTGAGCGTGCTCAACCACGACTCCGCCGTCGCCACTGCCGCGTCGCGCATGAGCATCGCCGCCGGCGAGCGTCCACTGGCCGAGATGGGCTCCCGTCGGGCCGCCGAGCGTTCCGCGGTCGCGGCGGCGCGCGCTGCGTACATCGCGGGCTTCGGCGCCACGAGCAATCTCGAGGCGGGACGAAGCTGGGGCATCCCCACCATGGGCACGGCCGCGCACTCCTGGACGCTGCTGCACGACACCGAGGAGGAGGCGTTCCGGTCCCAGGTCGAGAGTCTGGGCTCCGGCACGACCCTGCTCGTCGACACGTATGACATCCGCACCGGCGTCGAGACCGCCATCCGCGTCGCCGGAACGGAGCTCGGTGGTGTGCGGATCGACTCGGGCGACCTCCCGATCGTCGCCGCCGATGTCCGGGCGCAGCTGGACGAGCTCGGTGCCACATCGACGCGCATCACGGTGACCAGCGATCTCGACGAGTACGCGATCGCCGCTCTCGCCGCTTCGCCGGTCGATGCGTACGGGGTGGGCACATCGGTCGTGACCGGCTCCGGATACCCGACAGCGAGCATGGTCTACAAGCTCGTGGCGCGCCAGGATGCCGCCGGGTCGTGGGTCGGCGTCGCGAAGGCATCGGCGGACAAGGCGTCACACGGCGGACGCAAGTCGGCGTTCCGCACCCTTGCGGACGGAGTCGCCACGGCGGAGACGGTCGTCGTCTCGGACGGCTTCGAGCAGCTCGACACGGCAGCCGACCACCCCGATGGCCGACCGCTGCAGGTCACCTTCGTCGAGGCCGGCGACATCGATGCGTCGTACGAGGGGGTCGCGGGTACCGCGGCCGCTCGCGCTCATCACCTTCGGGTGCGCGAAGAACTGCCGGTGCGGGCTCTCGCGCTGAGCAAATCCGACCCTGCGATCCCCACCGTGTACGTCGAAGCCGACTGAGGTCAGCCGATCATCGACTCGTAGATCTCCTTGCACGTGGGGCAGATCGGGAACTTCTCCGGGTCGCGCCCCGGGGTCCATTTCTTGCCGCACAGCGCGCGCACCGGCTTGCCGGTGATCGCGGATTCGAGGATCTTGTCCTTCTTCACATAATGCGAGAAGCGCTCATGGTCGCCCGGTTCGAGGTTCTCCTCGCGGAGGAGCTCTTCCAGTTCGCGATCAAGCGTTGCCACGCCGCCCTGATCGGGGCTGTCCAGCGGAGTACTCATCCCGAGAGTCTAGCCGCGTCGAAAGCCTCGCGGGTGGTCGTCATGCCGTCTCGACGAACTCCATGAGACGCTCTCCGCTGCGCTCGAAGATGCGGCCGCCGATGACGGCGCCCAGCACCAGCACTCCGAGGCCGACGAGGAGCCCGACCCAGAAGGTGGCCGGTGCATACGCCGACCCCTCGAGGATCGTGGCAGCGAACAGCCAGATGGTGGGCGCGCTCAGCACGATCGCCCCGAGGAACGTCGCGGCCGGTCCGTAGATCCCGCGGGATGTCGGCCGTTGCGGCTGCTGGAACGGGCTGTCTCCGGGCCGTGAGACCGCGTAGGGCGCAACGACGGAGACGATGCTCGAGATGCCGAGTGCACTGAAGAGGAGGCTGGCGGCCACACCGCCCATGGGCAGCAGGAGACTCCAGTTCCCCAACAGGAGGAGGCTCAGCGGCACAGCGATCGCGAGCACCGGAATGGCGACGAGCAGCACGGGCACGAGGCGACCGAGACGATCGGGCAGCCCCCGGACGCCACTCGCCACGTGCGTCCACAGGGCCGTCGAATCATAGGCGACGTCGTTGTGCGGCAACCACCCGAAGAACAGTGCCATCACCGGAACGGGGACCAGCGCGGCGATCTCCACCGGGACACCGGCGACGATGAGCGGCAGCACCGTGAGCACACCGGCGACCGGGACCACGATGATGTTCATGATGTAGCGACGGTCGCGGAGCCAGTACACGAGGCTTCGCGAGGCGATCGCCCCGAAGGCGTTCGACGGCAGCAGCCCGAACCAGCCGAGCCCGGTGCGCTCCCGCGAGGCGACCGGGCGCTCGGTCGTCGTGAGGAGTCGCCGGACGAGCCATGCCCACGCGATCCCGAGGAGCACGACGGTGAGGACCGCGATGATCCCGGTGACCCACGCCGAAGCAGTCGCCCCTGCCGCGGAGTCGAAGAGGAATGCCGGCGCTGCCGCGAACGGACTGAAGCCGAAGACGCTGGAAAGGGTCGCCAGCGAGGGGGGCACCAGGCCGTCCCAGCGAAGGGAGCCGAAGAACACAGCCACGGGGAACGCGATCACGATCAGGGCGAGCGCGAACAGCGCGGTGAGCTCTCGTGATCGACGCTCGGGAAGGAGCAGGGCGTTGAGCGCCATTCCGATCCGCGAGACCAGCATCGTCGTGACGACGCCGACGACCGTCATCAGGATCGCGAGAGGCCATGGCGTCCCGGCATCGATCGCGACGATGCAGACGCTGATGTAGACGGCGAGGAGCGCGAGGCTGGGCACGCTCACGAATGCGGCCAGCGTGAGTACCCACGGCATCTGCCGCTCATCGACGCCGAAGACCGCGAAGCGGCGAGGATCGAGTTGGTCGACTGCCCCGACGAGGAGCGGTCCGACGAGGAAACCGACGAGAAGAGCAGCGCCACCGAGGACGGTGACCGCACGGGCGACCGGCACCGGAGCGGACGACAGGCTGAAGACCGCGATGCACACCACGGACGTGATCGCGACGACAGCGACGAACGAGATGATCGAACGGACCCGACGGTCGCCGCGCAGAGTTCCGATCAGAAGCGCGAGCCTCAGTCGGAGAACGTGTGCAGCCACTCGAGCCCCTCCACCTCTCCGCTGGAGCCGGCGAGCTCGACGAAGCGCGCCTCGAGCGTCTGCCCTGCGCGCACGTCGTCGACGGTCCCCTCGGCCAGCACTTCCCCTCCGACGATGATGGCCACGCGGGAGCAGACGCGCTCCACCAGATCCATGCCGTGACTGGAGAGGATCACCGTGCCACCGTGCGACACATACGCACGGAGGATGTCGAGGATCACCGCCGAGGAGACGGGATCGACCGATTCGAACGGCTCATCGAGCACGAGCACGCGCGGGGAATGGATCATCGCCCCTGCCAGCATGATCTTCTTCGTCATGCCCGCCGAGTAGTCCGAGACGACGCGGCTGAGCGCATCGCCGAGGTCGAACGCCCGAGCGAGATCTGCCGCGCGCTTCTCGATCACATCAGCCGCAAGGCCGCGCAGCAGCCCGTAGTAGTACAGCAGCTGACGACCGGTGAGGCGGTCGAACGTGCGCAACCTGTCCGGCAGCACGCCCATCAGCTTCTTCGCGGCCAGCGGCTGCTTCGCCTGGTCGATGCCACAGATCACGACGCTGCCCTCGTCTGCGCGCAGGAGCCCGGCGACGATCGAGAGAGTCGTGGTCTTTCCCGCCCCGTTGGGGCCGACCACCCCGTAGAAGGATCCAGCCGGCACGGTCAGGTCTATGCCGTCGACGGCGCGGTTGTCTCCGAACTGCTTGACGAGGCCGCGGATGGTGATCGCTTCGCCCCCGGAGAGTCCGTCCACGGGATCCACGACCTCGGAAGCCGCATCGTCCGAGCCCCCTTCAGCCTCGACGACCTCGACCGACGCGGACGTTCCCGACTCGATCGGCTCCTCGACGATCGGCTCGGCCTCGACCGGTTCGGCGCGGGCGACCTCCGCCGCGAGGGCGGGTGCAACGACGGGCTCGGCAACTGGCTCGGGTTCGGGTTCGGGTTCGGGTTCGGCGATCGCATCATGCTCCGGAGCAGGCTCAGCCACGGGCTCCGGCGCCGAGGTGACTTCGACCGGCAGCACCGATACTGCGGCTGTCTCGGTGGCACGCATCGGGTCCACCGGAGCCGCTTCGGTGCTCGGAGACTCCGGGGCGTTCTTCGCCGCGTCCGCCGCCGCCTTCTCCGCCTCATCGGCGGCCTTCTTCGCTGCAGCATTCTTCGCTGCCGCGGCCTTCGCCGCCGCTGTCTTCGCTGCCGTGGACTTGGCTGCGGCCGCGCGAGCAGTGGACTTCGTCGCTGCAGCCTTGGAGGCGGCCGCTTTCGCCGCGACCGTCTTCGCCGCCGAAGCTTTCGCGGCCGTGGACTTCGCCGCCGTCGACTTCGCAGCCGTCGCCTTCGCGGCAGCTGTCTTCGCGGCCGTGGTCTTCGCGGCCGTGGTCTTCGCCGCCGTCGCCTTGGCCGTCGTCGCCTTGGCAGCCGTCTTCGTCGTCGACTTCGCTGCCGTGTTCTTCGCGGCGGTGTTCTTCGCTGCGGTGGTGCGACTGGCTGCGCCGCTGCGCGCGGCAGCGGCGGGCGTTCCGTTCTGGTCGGGCAACGCCTTGACCAAAGGCTCCACGACGATGTCGGCAGTCGGTGCGGCTTTCTCCGCCGCAGCCTTCGCGGTCGATGTCTTCGCGGTCGATGTCTTCGCGGTCGATGTCTTCGCGGCAGTCGTGGTTCCGCTCGTGGCCGGACGCTTCGCGGCGGGCTTCTTCACGGCCGGCTTCTTCACTGCAGGTCGCTTCGCCGTCGTCCCGGCCGCCGATGCCTCGTCGGAACTCGATTTCTTCACCGGCGGGCGCTTCGCCGACGTCTTCTCTTGCGCGGTCTCGGTCAGGTCCACCTGGGCGGTGCGGTCGTCAGGGGAGGCAGTCACCGTCCTACGGTATCAACGGGCGGCTGTGCGCCAAGGCCGCCGCGCAATAAACTGCCCTCGGATGCTGTGACTTCACAGCGATTGCAGGGTGGTCGCAAGCCTGTGCATCACGTGTGTAGTCGATCACGAAATGACAACGGGGCCCTCCTGGCCCTGAGGTTCCCAGGCGGAATCGATACCATGAACGCGGCACGACGAAGTGTCTGGTCGGTTAATCGACCGTGAACACAACTTCCTTTAGGAGCACTCGTGACTCTTCAGACCGTCATCCTCGCCGCCGGAATGGGCTCGCGCCTCGGCCGCGCGCTGCCGAAGCCGCTCACCGAACTGAGCGACGGCCGCACGATCATGGGCCAGCAGCACGACAACATCCGGGCCGCATTCGGCTCCGACGCCCGAATCACGACCGTGGTGGGCTACCGCGCCGAGACCATCATCGATGCCTTCCCGCACGTGAACTACGTCCACAACGAGCGCTACGACGAGACCAACACGTCCAAGAGCCTGCTGCGCGCCCTCGGTGCCACCGGTCGCGGCGGTGTGCTGTGGATGAACGGCGATGTCGTCTTCGACCCGATGATCCTCGGCCGGGCTCTCGAATACATCGAGCGCGACCAGTCCTTCGTCACGGTGAACACCTCCAAGGTCAGCGACGAAGAGGTGAAGTACACGGTCACCGCCGAGGGCTTCATCAACGAACTGTCCAAGACCGTCAAGGGCGGACTGGGCGAGGCTGTGGGCATCAACTACATCTCCTCCGCGCAGAAGAAGGCCTTCATGCGCCAGCTGCAGCGGGTGGAGGACCAGGACTACTTCGAGCGCGGCCTCGAACTCGCGATCGCCGAGGACGGCCTGCTGCTCGAGCCGATGGACGTCTCCGACCTGTACGCGGTCGAGGTCGACTTCGCCGAAGACCTGGAGCGCGCGAACCTCTTCGTCTGATCGAACGACACGAAAGCCCGGTCCCCCTCGCGGGACCGGGCTTTCGGCGTTTTCGCGGGCTGTCTCCATAGGATCTCTGCATGGCCCCCAAGGTGCACAAGATCCACTCGCTCCCGGACGACGCTCCGTGGGACAAGGGCGTTCCCCCCGCCGGCTCGGCGGAGCACCCGATGATGGTGCGTGGTCTCGATCGCGTGCTGGCGATCCAGCGCCCACTCGTCCTCGCGCACATCCGCAGCATCCGGCTGCGCAATCCCCAGGCTTCACCCGCGGAACTCATCCGCATCCTCGAGCGGCGCTACCTCGCGGCCGTGACGACCGGAGGTGCGGCGGTGGGAGCGACCGCCGTCGTGCCGGGCATCGGCACCGGTGTCACCCTCGCCCTCTCCGGGGTCGAGACCGTGGGTTTCGTGGAGTCCACCGCCCTGTTCGCCCAGTCGGTCGCCGAGGTGCACGGGATCGCCGTGGCGAACCCGGATCGCGCCCGCGCCCTGGTGATGACGCTGATGCTCGGCAAGGAGGGCGTCGACCTCGTCGGACAGCTCGCCGGCCAGGTCGCTGGGCGCGGCGGCAGCAGGTCCTCGTACTGGGGTGAGCTCGTCACGAAATCCCTCCCCCGTGCCGCAGTCGGCCCCCTCGTCGACCAGCTCAAGAGCATGTTCGTGAAGCAGTTCGCGGCGAAGGGAGGCGCGTCGGTCATCGGCAAGGCTCTCCCGTTCGGCATCGGCGCCGCGATCGGAGGCGCGGGGAACAACATCCTCGGCCGCCGCGTGCTGACCACTTCACACAAGGCCTTCGGCTCTGCGCCGATCGACCTGCCGCTCGAGCTGGAGCCTGTCCCCGGGGCCGAGAAGCTCGAGCTGCGGATGCTCCGGGGCGCCCGCTACGCCGGGAACGCGGTGGTGGGTGCCGCCGGCACCGTGGCACGAGGCGCGGAGTGGGTCGGGCACCGTGTCGGCGGACGTGCAGGTCGCCGACGAGAGAGCCCGTCCGACGAGCTCGAGGCCGGCACCGGCGACCACTCCCTGCCCTCGAACCCCGGCGACGAGCGCGAAGAGCGCTGAGCGCAGGTCGCCAAAGGATCCGCTGAGCCGTTGTGGCGAGCATCCAACAGCGGGGGGCGAGCCGACGATAGGGTGGAATCCGTGACGGACAAGCCCGACCTCTTTACCACCGCCGGCAAGATCGCGGACCTGCGCGCTCGCTACACGGAAGCCGTCGTCGACGCGGAAGCGAAGGCGAAGGAGAAGCAGCACGCGAAGGGCAAGATGACCGCCCGCGAGCGCGTCGAGCTGCTCGTGGATCCGGGAAGCTTCGTCGAGTTCGACGAGTATGTACGCCACCGCACCACGGCCTTCGGCATGGATCGCTCCCGCCCCTACGGCGACTCCGTCGTCACCGGCGTCGGCACCATCAACGGGCGCACCGTCGCGGTGTACTCGCAGGACTTCTCCACCTTCGGCGGCTCGCTCGGCGAGGTCGCCGGCGAGAAGATCGTGAAGATCATGGAGTTCGCCCTCGCCGGAGGGATGCCCTGCATCGGCATCCTCGACTCCGGCGGCGCGCGCATCCAGGAGGGCGTCGTCGCGCTCGGCAAGTACGGTGAGATCTTCCGCCTGAACACCCGCGCTTCCGGTGTCATCCCGCAGATCTCGATCATCATGGGCCCGGCCGCGGGTGGTGCGGTGTACTCCCCCGCTCTGACCGACTTCGTCATCATGGTCGACAAGACCAGCCAGATGTTCGTCACGGGTCCCGATGTGATCAAGACCGTGACCGGCGAAGACGTGGGGATGGAGGAGTTGGGCGGCGCCTACACCCACAACACCCGATCCGGTGTCGCGCACTACCTCGCGGAAGACGAGGACGACGCCATCGATTACGCGCGCACGCTCCTGAGCTTCCTCCCGGACAACAACATGGCGGAACTCCCGTCGTACGAGAGCGCGTTCGAGTTCGAGACGACAGACGCCGATCGCGTGCTCAACACGATCGTCCCCGACTCGACCAACCAGCCCTACGACATCCACACGGTGATCGAGCACGTCGTCGACGAGGGCGATTTCCTCGAGGTGCAGCCGCTGTTCGCGCCCAACATCGTGATCGGCTTCGGTCGTGTCGAAGGTCGCTCGGTCGGCATCATCGCCAACCAGCCGTCGCAGATGGCCGGCACCCTGAACATCGAGGCAGGCGAGAAGGCCAGTCGCTTCGTGCGATTCTGCGATGCCTTCTCGATCCCGATCGTCACGCTGGTCGACGTGCCCGGCTACCTTCCCGGCACGGACCAGGAGTGGACCGGCGTCATCCGCCGCGGTGCGAAGCTGCTCTACGCCTACGCGGAGGCCACCGTGCCCCTCGTCACCGTCATCCTGCGCAAGGCCTACGGGGGTGCGTACATCGTGATGGGCTCGAAGCAGCTCGGCGCGGATGTGAACCTCGCGTGGCCGACCGCCGAGATCGCGGTCATGGGCGGTCAGGGTGCGGTCAACATCCTGTACCGCGGTGAGATCAAGAAGGCGGAGGAGGCCGGCGAGGACGTCGCCGCCGTGCGTACCCGGCTCGCGAACGAGTACACCTACAACGTGGCGTCTCCTTTCCTGGCAGCTGAGCGCGGGGAGCTCGACGGCATCATCGAACCGGCCAACACCCGCGTCTCGATCGCGAAGGCCCTGCGCGCCCTGCGCGGAAAGCGCGCGGAGCTGCCCCCGAAGAAGCACGGGAACATCCCGCTGTGACCGAGCACAACCCGCAGGGCGGCCCCTCCTCGGATACGCCGCTGCTCGACATCACCCGGGGCGCGGCCACCGAGGAGGAGCTCGCCGCTCTCATCGCGGTGATCAGCGAGGCGTACGCGACCGAGGAGGCCGCAGCCGTGGCCGACGAGCCCGCCGTCTCCGCCTGGGCCAGGACGCAGCGTCCGTTGCGTCGCCCGCTCCGTCGCGACATACCGTGGGGCCGTTTCTCCGGCTGACGCCGCTCGGAACACGGAAAGAACGCCGTCGGCGTGGTCCGCGAACCCTCCGCTTCACGAACCACGTCGACGATCGTCGCAGGACCCCCAGCGCCCTGCGCGGCCGCGTCCCCGTCGCCGCCTCGTCCGCCCCTCTTCGAGAGCCGGACGGATCCCCCCTCGTGAAGACCTGCGTGCTCCGCGGCGTGCGACGGTGCCGTGCGCACAGCAGAAGGCGGACTCCGCTGATCTGTCCGAAGGACGAAACCCAAATACTATATCGATTCGACTTATGCTCGCAAAGGTGACCCGCGAGCACTCAGCTGTCGAGCACTCAGCTGTCGAGCAGGAGGTCGGCGGCACGCGGGCTCAGGACCGAGTCGAGGACGACGCACGCCGCTCCCACCGCACCGACATCGTCGCCCACCACCGTGCCGTCGACGGGGAGGGTGCGTATCGCCCTGGTGGCGCTGGCCCGATCGAGCAGGTCGGGGATCTCTGCCAGGTACACATCAGCGAGCCGCGACCAGAACGGCCCACCGAAGACGACGCGGTCGACGTCGAGCATGTTCGTAAGCACCGCCGTCAGCACCGTGATGTGCGCGGCGGAGCGCCGAAGCACCTCCCCCGCGGCTTCGTCCCCGGCAGCCGCTCGCTCGCACAGCTGCCGGAATCGCTGGTCGACTGCCGCGGCGTCGCTCGTCTGATGCTCGTCGTCGAACACCCCTGCCCTCTCCGCCTGCTCGATGATCGCCTGCGGGGTGCACACCACCTCGACGCATCCGCGTGCCCCGCACGCGCAGGACGGTCCGTCGGGGTCGACGATGATGTGGCCGATCTCGCCGATGTTGCGTGTGCTCCCCCGGACCGCCTCTCCATCACGTGCGATGGCCGCGCCGATACCGATCCCCAGATAGACGAAGACGAAGGAGTCGTCCGCCGATTCCCGCCTCGTCCAGAGCTCGCCCACCGCAGCCGAGGTCGTGTCCTTCTCCACGACCACGGGCAACCCCGTCGCCTCCGCGAGCACTGCCCGCAACGGCACACGGTGCCAGCCTGCGAGCTTAGGCGGGTCGATCACCGTCCCCAGCTCCGCGTCGAGCGGGCCGGGAGCCGCGACCCCCACCCCGGCGATCCGGGAGCGGTCGACGCCCGAACCGACGATCAACGCATCGATCGCCGACGCCATGGCCTCGACGATGCGGTGGGGATCCTCGGCAGGGGTTCGCACGCTCAGACGACGGACGACCGCGCCGGCCAGATCCAACAGCACGAAAGTCATCAGCGCGGGATCCAGATGGACCCCCACGGCGAAGCGGCTGTCCGCGACGAGCCGCAGGGTGACCCGCGGCTTGCCTGGTCCGTTGATCGTTCGACCCGCTTCCCTGATGAAGCCGTCATCGAGGAGTCTGCGGGTGATGTTCGTGACCGTCTGCGCCGACAGGCGCGTCGCCGTCGACAGCTCGATCCTGCTGAGCCCTTCGCCGGACTGCCGGATGGCCTCCAGGATCACGGACTGATTGAAGTCGCCCATGCGCGGAAGGTTGGTGCCACGACGCGTTGCCATCGTCCAATGATGGCCTATCGGGGGTGAAATCGTGTCCCCCAAAATACCTACAGACAATGTTCGCGCGAACCATCAGACTGAGGGGGACGCTTCGCGTTCGGCTGGTCTCTCTGTCCCAGGGTAGACAGACGCTGATCGGCCACCAGCGGACGGTTTTCGGGTAACTGTCCGCACGGAGAGGGGCAGGCGAATTCGCCGCCCCTCTCCCACTCTCACCATCCTCGACTCCGGTCATCTCCCCAGGCCGGAGCCGAGGACGCATGCGTTCGTCCGCTGTCCCCGCCTGCCAGCCCTGACCCCACCCGTCAGCCCTGTGCCCGCCTGTCAGCGCGGAATCTCGTGCCAGAGGTCGACGGCGTCATCGTCGCCGGACGCCCGTGAGCCGGCGCGGCCGACCACCGTGACGGCGACACGGGGATCACGCGCCGAGCGGATGATCAGACGAGCGGTCTGCGCGCGACTGAGCACGACGGCCAGCTCGTCCCTGATCAGTTCTCGCCGTGTCTCGTCGATCCCGTCGAAACCGCCCTCATCGAAGACCGTGACCACCACCCCCCGGCGTCGTGCCGCCTCGATCGCGTTGCGCACGGCGTCGTTGAGGAGATCGGCTCCGCGCAACTCGTCGCGCAGCCTGCCCTCGGCGAGGCGGGCGTCCATCCGCTCCTGCTCGTCCAGCACACCCCGCGCGGCCACCACTCTGCTGAGGACGGGACCGGCGACGGCCAGCGCGAACTGCGTGCGCAGGCGCCGCTCCCGCTGACGCACCCGCTGCGTCGCATGCCACGCGGACACGGCCTGCTGGATCTCGGCGAGGCGCTCCGTGTCACGCACGGCGCGGTCCCAGAACATCACCAGGAGCCCAGCGACCACCACCCACATGATGGAGCCGACGAGTCCGAGGTTGAGGGCGACGACGAATCCCAGATAGGCCGACGCGGTGACGACGAGCACCCCGAGAACGAGAACGCCGATCAGAGCGCGCCTCCGGACGACGCAGACGACGCCGAGCAGTCCGAGCGCCCCGATGTACCACGTGGCGAAGGGAGCCGTCCGATCCGCCGGGTCGAGCGACGAGGTGACGAGGATGGGGATGAGCGCACTCGCCACCAGCGCCAGGATCGCCGACCACATCGGCATCCTGACGACGGCGCCGTGTCCGAGGATCGCGACGTTCACGACCACGAGGTACAACCCGATCGCGAGCACCATCACCAGCGGTGCGGTCGGCTGCTCGATCCACCAGATCCCCCTGGCGACGAAGTACAGGGCGAAGCCGACGGCGAGGGAGGTGGCGACACTCCGCACGGTGCGGTTCACGAGCGCTCCCACCCCAGGACGACAGTGGTCCCGTGCCCGTCGGAGAGGATGTCGGCGGTGCCGGCCACCCCCGCCATGCGCGCGAAGATCGACGCACGGATCCCGAGTCGATCGACGCCGATCGACTCGACGTCGAATCCGGGTCCGGTGTCGGAGATGGTCACGCCGATGCCCTCGTCCCCGTGCCCTTCGACGATGATGTGGAGTCCGCGCCCGCCGGCATGCGAGACCGCGTTGCCGATCGCCTGTCGTGCCGCGAGCACCAGCGCGCGGGCAGCACGTCCGGGGATGAGTCCGATGCCTCCGCGCTCCTCCACGATCGCATCGGCGCCGAGCTCGGACAGCGCCCGACGCAGCTCGACAACGATCTGCACCGTTCCGACCGGTTCGTCGCTCCCCTCCTGTGCGACGGCGGCCTCGGTGTTCGCGAGGCGCGTGAGAGCCTCTCGCGCCATCGCCACGGCCAGCTCCCTGGCGCGTTCGCCCTCGGCACGCTCCGCGGCGATCAGAGCGGCCAGCACACTGTCGTGCATCAGGGCCGACATCGCCGCCCTCTCCTCCTCGGCCGCCGCCGCTGCCGCAGCAGTGGAGTACGACGCGACCGCCTGTCCCCTGGCCTCGTCCACCCCGGCGGCGACCGAGCGGAACATCCAGCCGAGTGAGACGATCACCACGCCGAGGATGAGGGTGAACGAGACGTCGAAGGCGGTCGTCACCCAGAAATCGCGCGAGAACTCGCCCTGGACGAGACGGACATAGCCGTACACGAACGGCACTCCCGCCGCCCAGACGAACTGCAGCGCCAGGGGGAAGGCGAGCATGGCCGCGACGACACCGACGTTGACGAGGAAGAAGATCCACGGCTGCTCTCCGGCCCCCTTGTCGGAGGGGTCGACGATCGTCGGCCACGCGGCGAGCACCAGCACGTACACCACGGCGAAGATGCCGGAGAAGGTGCGCACCCCGCGTCCGATCAGGCACGCCACCAGCATCGCGAGCAGGGGCACGAACACCACACACAACGCGAACACATGCGCAGGGTCCGCGTCCGACAGGGATGCCATCGCGGAGACCAGCGCCTGGGCGCCGAGCACAGCCGAGCCGATCGCGACCACGATGGCGAGGATCCGCTCCATGCGCTTGCCGGTGAAGCGCTCGTATGCTGTCTCCGTGCTGCCCGGAGACGGAATCTTGCTCCAGGCGTCGCGGATGCTCAGCGGCTCAGCGGCCACCGAGTGCCTCGTCGGCTGTGACGATCCCGTCTTCCATCGCTCGCCGGAGCAGGTCGACCTTCGTGGGCGCCGGGCGCCCGACCTCGACGTACTTCACGCGGATGCGGGTGATGTTCTCCTTGGCGGTCGAGTACGCGACGCCCAGCTTCTCGGCCACGGCCTTCAATGGCAGACCCGTCGCGTACAGGCGCAAGACCTCCCGTTCGCGGGTGGCGAGCTGCGCGTCGGCGAACGCGCGGTCTCCGTCGACAGCGCTCGCCCACTCCACGTTGTTGAGGGCCTCGCCCTGTGCGACCGTGCGGATCGCGTCCAGCACGTCGTCGAGTGCTGACGACTTGCTCACCACTCCCGCCGCACCGGCGGAGAGGGCTTCCCGCACGGCTGCAGGACGATCCGCCACACTGTGGATCACCACGCTGGCGCCGTCGTTCACGAGGGCGGTCACGTTCTCAGTAACGGTCGTGCCGTCTCCCAGCGTGAGGTCGAGCACGACCACATCGGCCGGCGCGGCCCCCGTCGCCTTCCGCCAGTCGATGTACGACACCACGGTGCTCCCGGAGAAGACCACGGTCTGCGAATCCCGCTCGCACGCGGCCTCGAGACCGAGGCGAACGGACTCGTGATCGTCGATGAGTGCGACCGTGCTCATCCCCTCAGCCTACTGAGTCCCCTCGGAAGGCCGTGGATCGCTCATCGTGTGAGCAGTGCCACGACCTCGAAGTGGTGGGAGTGCGGGAACAGATCGAAGCCGCGAAGACGGTCGACATTCCACCCGAGCGTGCGGAACGTGCCGAGATCGCGTGCGAGCGCCACCGGGTCGCAGGCGACGTAGGCGATGGCGTCGGGGGCGAGCCCGTGGATCGCCTCGACCACCTGACGCCCCGCTCCGGCCCGCGGCGGATCGAGCACGACGGCCCCGGCCCGACCGCCGCCCTTGCGCGTGGCGAGGAACCGATCGACTCGGGCTGTCACCGCGTCGATCTCGAGAGGGGCGAGGTTCGCCGCAGCATGCTGAGTGGCACGTGCACTCGACTCGACCGTCACGATGTCCGTGCCCCCGAGGTCGGCCAGGGTCGCCGCGAACAGCCCGACCCCGCCGTACAGGTCGAAATGGGTCTTCTCCTCGTCGACGTGACCGTCGAGGATGCCGTAGACCGCGGCATCGAGCACCGAGGCGGCGCGCGGATGCACCTGCCAGAAGCCCGTGGAGTCGACGTCGAAGCGGCGGTCGTTGACCATCTCCTGGATCACCTCGGGCGCCGGGCGCTTGCGGAAGCCCCTCTGCACGCGCGGGGCGCGCTCGGTCTCCTCACGACGGATCACGCGCACGGTGCCGTCGGCGGGCTCCACGAACTCGATGCGACCGGGAGCCTCCCCCTGCAGCGCGAGCGCTGCCGCGGCGATCGCCGGCCGCGCCAGCGGGTACGACGTCACCGGCACGACACGGTGACTGCGTGAGGCATACGGCCCCACCACTCCCGCGTCGTCGACGTGCAGCGTCACCCTCGTGCGCCATCCTCGACCGTCTCCGGACTCCACGGCCTCGATCTCGGGCGCGACGAGACCCTTTCCCGCGAAGCGGTCGAGGGCCTCGGTCAGCACGCGCCTCTTGAGCTCACGCTGGTGATCGAGATCGATGTGCCCGAGATCAGCTCCTCCTGGACGATCAGCGGGATCGCGCGACACGTCGGCCTCCGCCCAGATGTGGGGACGGCGGTGCTCCGACGCGTCCAACACCTCGATCGTCTCGGCCCGCCAGAAACTGCGGGTGTCGGCATCGGCCCCCTCCTGCGGAGCGATCAGTCGGGCACGGACGCGCTCACCGGGGATCGCGTCGGACACGAACACCACTCGTCCCTCGTGCCGCGCGATGAACGTGCCCCCGTGAGCGATGCCGGTGATGTCGAGTTCGAGCACGTCAGCTGGGGAGGAAGTCATCCTTCGAGGATACGGTGGTGGACATGCGCGTCTGCCTCGCCTCGACCTCTCCCGCCCGACTCATGCTGCTGCGTCAGGCGGGCATCGAGCCGCTCACGGTGTCACCGGACGTCGACGAGGACGCCGTCGCCGCCGCTGCGGAGGCGGAAAGGGGCGAGCCCCTGGCGCCCGAGGAGTTGGTGCTGCTGCTCGCCCGCGCGAAGGCCTCCGCCGTGGCGCACAGCCTCGTCGAGGACGGCGGGTTCGACGGCCTGGTCATCGGCGGTGACTCGATGTTCGCGCTGGACGGGCGCGTCTACGGCAAGCCGTACACTCCGGAGGAAGCGACCAGACGCTGGCGAGAGATGCGCGGAGCCACGGGCATCCTGCACTCCGGCCACTCCGTCTTCCGGGTCGCCCCCGGTGCCGAGCCCACGGAAGCCACCGCCGTCGCCGAAGCCGCTGTGACGTTCGCCTCCGACGTGACCGACGCCGAGATCGCCGCGTACGTCGCCTCAGGCGAACCGCTGCTCGTGGCGGGGGCCTTCACCGTGGACAGCCTGGGGGGAGCCTTCATCACCCGCGTGGAGGGCGACCCGTCCACGGTCGTCGGCATGTCTCTGTCCACCGTCCGCCGTCTCGCCGCGGAGCTCGGCGTTCGCTGGACCGACCTCTGGTCGTAGACTCCCATCCACGTTTTCCCGACTTTCTTGTGGGGAGTCGTCAAAGGGATCGCGGTCGTTCTCGCTAGGCTGGCAAGCATGCCTGCTATCGCCAAGGTGCTCATCGCCAACCGCGGCGAGATCGCCGTCCGCATCATCCGCGCCGCCCGTGACTCCGGGATCGCCTCCGTCGCCGTCTACGCCGACCAGGATCGTGATGCCCTGCACACCCGCCTCGCAGACGAGGCCTACGCGCTCGGCGGCTCGACGAGCGCCGAGACCTACCTCCAGATCGAGAAGATCCTCTCGATCGCCCGCCGTGCCGGCGCCGACGCCGTGCACCCCGGCTACGGCTTCCTCGCCGAGAACGCCGAGTTCGCCCGCGCCATCATCGACGCGGGGATGACCTGGATCGGCCCCTCCCCCGAAGCCATCGAGGCCCTCGGTGACAAGGTGACCGCGCGTCACGTGGCCGAGAAGGTCGGCGCACCCCTCGCCCCCGGAACGCCGGGACCGGTCGAGGGCGCAGACGAGGTCATCGCCTTCGCGAAGGAGTTCGGCCTCCCGATCGCCATCAAGGCCGCCTACGGCGGCGGCGGACGCGGCCTCAAGGTCGCGCGTGAGCTCGACGAGGTGGCCGAGCTCTTCGAGTCCGCCACGCGCGAGGCCGTCGCCGCCTTCGGCCGCGGCGAGTGCTTCGTCGAGAAGTACCTCGACAAGCCGCGTCACGTCGAGACCCAGTGCCTGGCCGATGCCGAAGGCAACGTCGTCGTGATCTCGACGCGTGACTGCTCGCTGCAGCGCCGCCATCAGAAGCTCGTCGAGGAGGCGCCGGCTCCGTTCCTCACGCAGGAGCAGAACGACCTCCTCTACGCCGCCTCCAAGGCCATCCTCAAGGAGGTCGGCTACGTCGGTGCCGGTACCTGCGAGTTCCTCATCGGAGCCGACGGAACCGTCTCCTTCCTCGAGGTGAACACACGTCTGCAGGTCGAGCACCCGGTCTCCGAGGAGGTCACCGGCATCGACCTGGTACGAGAGCAGTTCCGTATCGCGGCCGGCGGCACCATCGACTACGACGACCCGAAGCCGCAGGGCCACTCGATCGAGTTCCGCATCAACGGCGAGGACCCCGGTCGCGGATTCCTGCCCCAGCCGGGCCCGATCCACGTCTTCAAGACCTTCGGAGGCCCCGGCATCCGTCTGGATTCCGGTGTCACTGCGGGCGACTCGGTCTCCGGTGCCTTCGACTCGCTGCTCGCCAAGATCATCGTGACCGGCAAGGACAGGGCAGAGGCCCTCGAGCGCTCGCGCCGTGCCCTCGACGAGTTCGAGGTCGCCGGCCTTCCCACCGTCATCCCGTTCCACCGCAAGGTCGTGCGCGATCCTGCGTTCACAGCGGAGAGCGGCGAGTTCGGCATCTTCACGCGCTGGATCGAGACCGAGTTCGTCAACGACATCCCGGCCTGGGACGGAGAGCTCGAGGCGCCGGCTGCCTCCGAAGCCCGGCACACGGTCGTCGTCGAGGTCTCCGGCAAGCGCCTCGAGGTGAGCCTGCCGGACCGCGTCGCCGTCGCCGCAGGCACCGCCGGTCGCCCCGCCGCGGTTCCACCGTCGCGCCGCAGCCATGCCACAACGGCCAACGCCGGAGCCTCGGGGGATGCCGTCAAGTCCCCCATGCAGGCCACGGTCGTGAAGATCGCGGTCGCCGACGGACAGCAGGTCGTCAAGGGCGATCTGGTCGTCGTGCTCGAGGCCATGAAGATGGAGCAGCCGCTGCAGGCGCACAAGGACGGCGTCGTCGGCAACATCAACGCCGATGCCGGCGCCACGGTCTCCGCGGGACACCAGCTGCTCACCATCAGCTGATCCTCCCGCTGACACGCGAAAGGCGCCCCACCGAAGTGGGGCGCCTTTGCTGTGCCTACGGGCGTCAGGAGATGTTCACGAGGTGCATCGCCCTGCTCGCGTCGGTGATGCTGCTGGACAGCGAGGGGTAGGCGGCGAAGACCCGCGAGACCTGATCGACCGTGAGGCGGCGCTCGACGGCGACCGCGATCGGGTAGATCAGCTCCGAGGCCTTCGGAGCGACGATCACACCGCCGATCACCGTACCGGAGCCCTTCCGCGCGATGAGCTTCACGAAGCCGTCCTTGATGCCCATCATCTTCGCGCGCGGGTTCGCCGCGAGAGGCAGCTTGTAGACCATGCCGTCCGCGACGCCATCCTCGACGTCTTTGACGCCGTAGCCGACCGTGGCGATCTCGGGCGCGGTGAAGATGTTGGAGGTGATCTTGATCAGCTCCAACGGGATCACGATGTCGCCGAGGGCGTGGAACACCGCGGTGCGCCCCTGCATCGACGCGACGGAGGCCAACGGGAAGAAGTTCGTGCAGTCGCCGACGGCGTACACGTTGGGGACCGAGGTACGAGCGACCTTGTTCACCCGGACGTGCCCGGATTCGTCGAGCTCGACGCCGGCTTCCTCCAGACCGATGCCTGCGGTGTTCGGGATGGACCCGACGGCCATGAGGCAGTGGCTGCCCTCGACCGTGCGCCCATCGGACAGCGTGACGGTGACGCCGTCGTCCGTGACCTCCACCTTGTCGGCGCGCGACTTGGAGAGCACCTGCATTCCCCCGCGCTTGAAGACCTTCTCCAGCACCGCAGCCGCGTCCTTGTCCTCGCCGGGGAGCACCTGCTCACGGCTGGAGATCAGGGTCACCTTGGCGCCCAGGTTCATGTACGCGGAGGCGAACTCCGCTCCGGTGACACCGGATCCGACCACGATGAGGTGCTCGGGGAGCGCCTTCATGTCGTACAGCTGCGTCCACGTCAGGATGCGCTTGCCGTCGGGCTTCGCGGAGTCCAGCTCGCGCGGCGAGGCGCCGACGGCCACGACGATGGTGTCGGCCTCGACCCGGTCGAAGTCGGTGCCGCCTTGGCCGGTCGAGACGATGATCGCCGTGGGCCCTTCGAGGCGTCCGTGGCCGGACAGGATGCGCACACCGGCCTCGAGGAGCGTCGCGCGCATGTCCTCGGACTGCTGGCCGGCGAGCGCGAGGAGGCGCTTGTTCACGGCGGCGAGGTTGATCGCGATCTCGGGCTTGAGGGGGCGGGAGTGGTCGCCCTTGGCATAGAAGTTCACGCCGAGGTCGCTGGCCTCGGAGATGGCGACGGCCGCATCGGCGGTGGCGATCAGGCTCTTCGAAGGCACGACGTCGGTGAGCACGGCTGATCCGCCGACTCCCACCCGTTCGACCAGGGTGACCTCGGCACCCAACTGGGCGGCCGCGAGGGCCGCCTCGTAGCCGCCGGGACCGCCGCCGAGCACGGCGACGCGCTGAGTGCGCTCGAAAGTGGTGGAAGACATGGAATCCATTCTCGCGCAATCCTGGCACCCGAGCCTGCACCTTCCTAGAGTGGATCCATGCCCGAAACGCACAGCAACCCCCTCGACGACCCGACCGCGAACCCGTTCGAGGTGGCCGCGCAGGCCGCAGCCGACATCGCCCGTCTGACCGGCGTCGAGAACCACGACATCGCCCTCACCCTCGGCAGCGGCTGGGGCAAGGCGGCCGACATCATCGGCGAGACCGTCGCCACGATCCCCGCGACCGAGGTCACCGGCTTCTCGAAGCCCGCGCTCGAAGGCCACGTCGGCACACTGCGCAGCATCCGCACCCCCGGCGGCAAGAACGTCCTCGTCATCGGCGCGCGCACCCACTACTACGAGGCCCACGGCGTACGCCGCGTCGTGCACAGCGTCCGCACGGCAGCCGCGACGGGCGCCAAGATCATGGTGCTGACCAACGGAGCCGGCGGCATCCGCGAGACCTGGACCCCTGGCCAGCCCGTACTGATCAGCGATCACATCAACCTCACGGCCGATTCGCCGCTCGAGGGCGCCACGTTCGTCGACCTCACCGACCTGTACTCGAAGCGTCTTCGGGACGTCGCCCGCTCGATCGACCCCTCACTCGACGAAGGCGTCTACACCCAGTTCCGCGGCCCGCACTATGAGACCCCGGCCGAGGTGCAGATGGCCAAGCACATCGGCGGCCACATCGTCGGCATGTCGACCGCGCTCGAGGCGATCGCCGCGCGCGAGGCCGGCATGGAGATCCTCGGGTTCTCCCTGATCACCAACCTCGCCGCGGGAATCCAGCAGACCCCGCTCAGCCATGCCGAGGTGATCGAGGCCGGACGGGAGGCGGAGCCCGTGATCTCCGCGCTTCTGGCCAGGGTGGTCGAGGCCCTGTGAGCGAGGAGCGGCTCGCGCAGGCCCGCGCCTGGTTGCGCCAGGACCCCGACCACGAGACCCGCGACGAACTGGCCGGTGTGATCACCCGGGCCGCCGCCGGGGATGCGGACGCGATCGCCGACCTCGACGACCGTTTCCGCACGCGTCTCGCCTTCGGCACCGCCGGTCTGCGCGGCGAGCTCGGCGCCGGGAGCAACCGGATGAACCGGGTGCTGGTCGCGCAGGCCGCGGCGGGATTCGCCGCCTACCTGCGCGAGAAGTCGAACGGTCAGAAGTCGAACGGCCAGACGCCGACGGTGGTGATCGGATACGACGGGCGTCGCAACTCCCGCGTGTTCGCGACCGACTCCGCCGAGCTGTTCGCCGGAGCCGGACTGCGCGCGGTCCTGCTCCCCCGTCTGCTCCCCACCCCCGTCCTCGCGTTCGCCGTGCGCCACCTGGGAGCCGATGCCGGCGTGATGGTGACCGCGAGCCACAACCCGCCGAACGACAACGGGTACAAGGTGTACCTGGGCGGCGCGGATCAGGGGTCGCAGATCGTCGCTCCTGCCGATGCGGAGATCGCCGCGCACATCCAGCGGATGGCGGACGCCGGACCGGTGACGGCACTGCCGCGCTCCACGGAATACGAGGTCGCAGGCGAGGACGTCGTCGAGGCCTACATCGCAGCGACCGCCGCCGTCGCCCCCGCCCCCGCCGGCACCACCGGGATGCGCTGGGTGTACACGGCGATGCACGGCGTGGGCTGGGAGACGCTGTCCCGCATCGTCAAGGACGCCGGATACCCGCAGCCGTTCGTCGTCGACGAGCAGCTCACGCCCGACGCCACCTTCCGCACCGTGTCCTTCCCGAACCCGGAGGAGCCCGGTGCCATGGATCTCGCCTTCGCGAGGGCTCGGCGCGTCAAGGCGGACTTCATCCTCGCCAACGACCCCGACGCCGACCGCCTGGCCGTCGCGATCCCCGACGACTCGGCAGCGGACGGCTGGCGTCGCCTCACCGGCAACGAGGTCGGACTCCTGCTCGGCGCGAGGGCGGCACGTGCGGCGGCGGGCACGCCAGGGGCATCACTCGCCTGCTCACTCGTCTCCTCCCCCGGCCTCGGCGCCGTCGCGACCCACCACGGACTCGACTTCCACGAGACGCTCACGGGCTTCAAATGGATCTCGCGCGCCCCTGGCATCGTCTTCGGTTTCGAAGAGGCTCTGGGTTACCTCGTGAACCCGGAGACCGTGCGCGACAAGGACGGCGTGTCGGCCGCCGTCGCGGTCCTCGGCCTCGCGGCAGAGGCGCGCGACCGTGGAGCGACGCTCAGCGACCTGTTGGACGAACTCGGCGAGACCTACGGGCACTTCGCCAGCGGTCAGGTGTCGGTGCGCGTCGAAGACCTCTCGATCATCGGTACCGTGATGCTCGCCCTGCGCACGCTTCCGCCGACACACATCGCCGGTCGGTCGATCGCCTCGGCCGAGGATCTGCTGCAGGCGGGCCAGGGGCAGCCGTCCGGTGACGTGCTCCGCTACCGGCTGACAGACGGGTCCCGCGTGATCGTGCGTCCCAGCGGCACCGAGCCGAAGCTGAAGGTCTACATCGACGCGAAGGCGGACTCCGCCGAGCGCGCGCGAGAGGCCGTCGCCGAACTCGAAGCCGGGGTGCGCGCCCTGCTCGACGAACGCTCCTGAGCATGCCGATCCGACGCATCATCGTCAGCGCGCACAACGGCGTGCACGCTCGTCCGGTGGCCGAGCTCGTGCGACTCGCGCAGTCGCACGGGTCTCCGGTCACCCTCCGCACGGCCGACGGCACGACCGTCGACCTGAGCAGCGTGCTGGCCGTGATGGACCTCGGGATCGCGACAGGAGATCCGGTCGAGATCGAGACCGCACCGTCTCCGACGTCCGAGGCCGTCCTCGATCAGCTCGCGGAGGTTCTCGCTCCCCGCGGCTGACCGCGACCCTCACCCGTCGATCACGGCGACGAGCTCGTCGAGGAACGCCTCGAAAGTCGTCCCCTTCCGGACGATCCGCTGCACGCTCTCGCGCTCGCTGAACACCTCGACGAGCTGCTCGAACACGGTCTGGAAAGCCGCACGGTCGCTCTCGCTGAACGCCGCGAGGGCGACGACCTGCACTCGCCCTCCGCCCCAGGCCGCTGAGCCGTCCGCGACGCCGATGGCGATGGCCGTGCGAGTGGCGGTCATCTGGAGCGCGTGCGGCACGGCGAGCGCATCCGTGAAGGCGGTCGACGACATCCGCTCCCGCACGATGGTGTTCTCGATGTAGTCCTCGCCGATCAGGCCCGCCTGCACCAGAAGACCGCCCAGACGCCGGATGATCGCCTCCTCCCCCTCATCCGGCAGGGGGAACACGTAGGCGTCCGCGAGGAAGTAGCGGGCGAGCTCACCGCGGAGGCGGGTGAGACGCCGTCCCCGCCGCACCCGCGCCGCCGCCTGCTGGATGCGGTCGACGTCGGCATCGGTCAGGAACGGCTGGATGCGTACGAAGCGGTCGCCGGAGGATCCCGGTTCGATGGTGCTGAGCACCAGATCGGTATCGAACGACGACCAGTCCGGATCGACATTGGTGACGACGGTGGTGACCTCGATGGCCGTCCCGAGGGAACGGTCGACGCTGGAGCGGAGCAGTTCGTGCAGCTCGTGATACCCCGGGCACACGATCGTGGCGGTGAGGATGGATTCCGCCTTGCGGCTGCGTTCGAGACGGCCGCCCACGTGCATGGCGATGTAGGCGATCTCGTCGTCGTGGATCGGCGTGCCGACGCGGTCGTGCAGGCCGCTCGCGATCGACACGGCCACCTCGAAGATCATCGGGTACGTCGCCTTCAACGACCGGGTGAGCGGGTTCCGCGTGAGGGCGCTCTCCTCCGCCCGCCGCAGCAGATTCTGCACGTGCAGGGCGAGACGCAGGACGAAGGTCTCATCGACGAGGTCGACCTCGAAGTCCTCGGCCGCACGCGTGATCTCCGCACGGACGGCGGCCTCGACCATCGGGTCGACGCCGCTGCGGGCGACCTCGCGTGTCGTCGCCTCCCCCGGCGCGACGATGCGCGTCAGCACGAGGGAGGCGAGGTGGCCGCTGTCGCCATCGCCGAGGACCACCGAGAAGTGCTCGAAGGCCAGGCGGGCGATGACCGCCCCCACGCGCGGGATCTCCTCGCGCGTGCCCGCCGGTGCAGATTCGAGCGTGTGTCCCGCAGCGACCCGCTCCGCGGCGATCGCGATGTGCAGCAGCACGTCGGAGATCGCGAGCTCGTTCACGTAGTAGCCGAGCTCACCCAACTCGCGCACCAGGGCCGACTTGAAGGGACCGACCGCGCCGGCGTCCACCGCCGATCCGGACAGCGCGCGACGGAACGTCTCGGGATGGAACGAGGCATCATCCATCTCGTCGTGGGCGAGCCTGCTGAGCAGACGGCGCTGCGCTGTCTCATTGCCGCGCAGACGCACGATCTCGCGCTCGCGCTCGAGCGTCAGGTCGGTGCCGTCGAGCAGGCCGCGCACGCGCACCAGATCCGCTTCGAGCGTCGCCTCGCTGACGTGCAGATCCTCCGCGGTGTCGAAGACATCGATGCCAGCCGGCTCATCGAGCAGGAGTCGCACCAGCGTGTGCAGGCGATCGCGAGGGGCCGATTCCCCGCCCTGACGCATGCGCATCGCACCCCGTGCACCGGATCCGGCGCGATACCCCGCGGGACCCGACTCGATCACGGCGGCTCCGGGCGTGCGAGCGTTCAGCGCCGCGACGTAGGAACGGATGCTGCGCGGGGTGACCCCCATGAGGTCGGCGAGGCTCGCGGCCGTAGCCCAGCCCTCCTGACGCAGCAGCGCGGCGAGGAGCTGGTCCTGACGCTGGCGCGACATGATCCTCCCCTCCCGCGTGCTGACTGCACCGTCTCGACGTGCTCTCCATGATGTCAGGTGGCCGGCGCCTCGGGGCGGAAGGCGCCGTTCCGCGGGGGCGGAAAGGATCGTGTTGGCGCGCACCCCTTCCTGGTTCCCAGACTGTTCTCAGGAAGTAGGTGGGCATCGATGAGGATCCTCGTGGTGTGCGGTGCGGGAGCATCGAGCACGTTCGTCGCGCAGCGGCTCCGCCGTGCCGCGGAGACGGCCGGTCTGGCCTGGGACGCATCCGCCGGGACGGAGGGCGCCGCCTCGGATTCCGACCATGACCTGATCCTGGTCGGCCCGCACCTGGCCGACCGCCTCGACGCCATCCGCGAGAGCTCGAACGCGCCGGTCGCCATCCTCCCGGACGACGTCTTCTCCGATCTCGACGGCTCGCGCACGCTCGTCCTCGCCCGTTCGCTCCTCGCCGCTGCCGGCGAAACCCCGAAAGGAACATCATGACCGCCACCCGCACCGTCCGGATCGGCTCCTCACACGGACTCCACGCCCGTCCAGCGAAGCTGTTCGCGCAGGCGGCGAAGGACTCCGGCATCGCCGTGACGATCGCCAAGGATTCCGGAAAACCCGTCAACGCGGCGAGCATCCTCGGCGTCATCGCCCTCGCGATCGAGCACGGCGACTACGTCACGCTCACGGCGGACGGCGACGGCGCGGAGAACGTGCTCGACACCCTCACCGAGCTCCTCACCACCGACCACGACCAGGACGCCGCCGGATGAGCGAGCTGCGCGGAGTGGGCATCGGTCTCGGGGTCGCCCAGGGGCCGATCGTCCGCATGGCCGAGGCGATGCCGGCCCCGGAGAACACGCCGAGCACCGCGGGGGCTGACGCCGAACGAGCCAGGGTCCGCGACGCCGTCTCGGTCGTGGCGAAGGAACTGAACGAGCGCGGCGAGGCAGCCGGAGGATCCGCGCAGGAGGTCCTCGAGGCGCAGGCCATGATCGCCGAGGACCCGACGCTCCAGGACGAGGTCGACACACGGATCGACGCGGGGGCGACGGCCGAGTGGGCCGTGCACGACGCATTCGCCGGGTTCCGCGCCACGCTCGAGGCGGTCGGCGGCTACCTCGGCGAACGCGCCGCGGACCTGGACGACATCGCGCAGCGAGTGCTCGCGCATCTTCGCGGCGTCGACGCCCCGGGGGTCCCGAACCCGGGACACCCGTTCGTGCTGGTCGCCCGCGACCTCGCGCCGGCGGACACCGCACTCCTCGATCTGGATCAGGTCCTGGCACTGATCACCACCGACGGCGGCCCGACCTCGCACACGGCGATCCTCGCCAGGGAGAAGGGCATCGTCGCGATCGTGGGCGTCGCCGACGGCGAGATGCTGACCACCGGCGAGACCGTGATCGTCGATGCAGCCAGCGGCGTGGTCACGCGCGAACCGACGGATGACGAGAAGGCTCGCGCCACCGAGCGCGCTGCCGCTCGGCGGTCGGCCGACGCGGCCCCAACCACTCCCGGCGCTCTCGCCGACGGCACGCCTGTCGCGCTGCTCGCGAATCTGGGGAAGCCTGCAGATGCGGCCGACGCGGTCGCTCGGGGGGCCGAGGGCGTCGGGCTGTTCCGTACCGAGTTCCTGTTCCTCTCCTCCGCCCAGGCGCCCACCATCGCTCAGCAGCGCGAGTCGTACCGCGAGCTGCTCGCGGCCTTCCCCGGCCGGAAGGTCGTGGTGCGGATGCTCGATGCCGGCGCTGACAAGCCTCTGGCCTTCCTCAACGATGCACACGAGGAGAACCCGGCGCTCGGGCTCAGGGGTCTGCGGGCGCTGCGCGCCAGCGAGGACATCCTGCGGGAGCAGCTCACCGCACTCGCCGAGGCCGCCGCCGTGACCGAGGCCGATCTCTGGGTGATGGCTCCCATGGTCGCAACGGTCGAGGAGACCGTCTACTTCACGGGACTCGCACGCGAGTACGGGCTGAAGACCGCGGGAGTGATGGTCGAGATCCCGGCGAGCGCTCTGCTCGCCGATCGCGTGCTCGCGCACGCCGACTTCGCCTCGATCGGCACCAACGACCTCACGCAGTACACGATGGCTGCCGACCGGATGCTCGGCTCGGTCGCAGGGTTCCAGGACCCCTGGCACCCTGCCGTCCTCCGCCTCGTCCGCGAGGTCGGCGATGCAGGTGCCCGACTCGGCAAACCCGTCGGGATCTGCGGCGAAGCCGCGGCCGATCCGCTGCTCGCCGTGGTGCTGGTCGGTCTCGGCGCGACGAGCCTGTCGATGGCGCCTTCCGCCCTGGCCGATGTCCGTCATGCGCTGTCCGAGCGCACCCCGTCCGAGGCGCGGAGTCTCGCCGAGGCCGCCCTGGCCGCCGACGATGCCTCCTCCGCCCGAAACGCCGTGGCAGCCCTCGCCGCGGAACTCCCCCTCCACAAGAAAGAGACGACATCATGACGACGACGTCACCTGCCGCCACCAGACCCGGCGGCCTGCGCGTAGGAGTGCAGCGCTTCGGCACATTCCTCTCGGGCATGATCATGCCCAACATCGCCGCCTTCATCGCCTGGGGCTTCATCACGATGCTGTTCATCCCGAAGGGTTTCTTCGGCGCGGAGAGCCCGTTCGGCTGGCACTGGGCAGGCGTGTCCGAGATCCTCGGCGGTGGCGGCGACTCCGTCATCATCGGCTGGCAGGGCGCGATGACCGCCGTGGCCGAAGGCGCGGACGGCAACATCCTCGCCTACGTCGGACTGGTCGGCCCGATGGTGACGTACCTGCTGCCGCTGCTGATCGCGAACACCGCCGGCCGCATGGTCTACGGCGAGCGCGGAGGCGTCGTCGCCTCGATCGCCACCGTCGGCGTGATCGTCGGCACGAACATCCCGATGTTCCTCGGTGCCATGATCATGGGCCCCCTCGCCGCCTGGGTCATGAAGCAGGTCGACCGGCTGTGGGACGGCAAGATCAAGCCCGGCTTCGAGATGCTGGTCAACAACTTCTCCGCCGGTATCCTCGGCATGCTGCTCGCGATCTTCGGCTTCTTCGCCTTCGGCCCCGTGATGCTCGGCATCAGCGCCGCACTCGGTGCTGCCGTCGACTGGCTGGTCTCGCTGCAGCTGCTTCCGCTCGTATCGATCATCGTCGAGCCCGCGAAGGTGCTGTTCCTGAACAACGCCATCAACCACGGCGTGTTCACCCCGCTCGGCATCGAGCAGGCGACCGAGACCGGCAAGTCGATCCTGTTCCTCATCGAGGCGAACCCCGGGCCCGGCCTCGGTCTGCTCCTCGCCTTCACCTTCTTCGGGGTCGGTGCGGCGAAGGCATCCGCTCCCGGAGCGGCGATCATCCAGTTCTTCGGTGGCATCCACGAGATCTACTTCCCCTACGCCCTCAGCAAGCCGACCACGATCCTCGCCCTCATCGCGGGTGGTGCGGCCGGGGTCACGACGAACATGGTCCTCGGCGGGGGTCTCGCCTTCCCTGCAGCACCGGGAAGCATCATCGCCGTGACGGCTGCGGCCATCGGCCCGGGAGTCGGCAACCTCCTGGTCGTCTACCTCTCGGTCATCGTCGCAGCGACCGTGACCTTCCTCATCACCGGCGTGATCCTGCGGGCCTCCCGCAAGCGCGACCTCGAGGCCGAGGGCGACACCTTCGGCGCCGCGATCGCACAGACCGAGGCCAACAAGGGCAAGTCGTCCGCCGCGATGGACGCGCTGCGCACGTCGACGGCATCCGCGGCTCCGGAAGCCGCGACCGCCACGAGCGCGACCGTGATCTCCGCACCGATCGAGCGGATCGTGTTCGCCTGCGACGCCGGGATGGGCTCGTCCGCCATGGGCGCGAGCGTGCTGCGCAACAAGCTCAAGAAGGCCGGCATCGAGGACATCACGGTCACCAACCAGGCGATCGCGAACCTCGACGGAACGGCTGACGTCGTCATCACCCAGCAGCAGCTCACCGAGCGCGCCGAGGCGAAGTCGCCGAACTCCGTCCACGTCTCCGTGGACAACTTCATGAACTCGCCCCGCTACGAAGAAGTCGTCGAGATGGTGCGCGAGCAGCGAAAGGAAACAGAATGAGCGTCCTCACCCAGGATCAGGTCCGCATCCACCCCGGTGGTGCGACACGAGACGAGGCTCTGCAGGAGGCGACGGACATCCTCGTCGCCGCCGGTGCGGTCACCCCGGCCTACGTCGACGCGATGCGGCAGCGTGAGGAGACGGTGTCGACCTTCATGGGCAACGGCCTCGCCATACCGCACGGCACGAACGAAGCGAAGGACACGATCCTCGCCTCCGCACTGTCGGTCGTCCGCTATGACGGGGGCGTCGACTGGTCCGGCGAGCCCGCGACCTTCGTGATCGGCATCGCCGGCGTCGGGGACGAGCACCTGGAGATCCTCTCCCGCATCGCCATCCTGTTCTCCGAGGAGGACGATGTCGCCAGGCTGTCGGCGGCACAGACCGCCGAGGAGCTCTACGCCCTCCTCTCGGAGGTGAACGAAGGATGAAGGCGGTCCACTTCGGGGCGGGCAACATCGGGCGCGGGTTCGTCGGTCTGCTGCTGAGCGACGGCGGGTACGAGGTGGTCTTCTCGGACGTCGCCGATGCGCTCGTCGACGCGATCAACGAGGTCGACTCGTACACGGTGCACGAGGCCGGCCCCGGAGGGACCGATCACGTCGTGACCGGATTCCGCGCGGTCAACAGCAGGACGCATCCGGCCGCGGTGGCCGAGGAGGTCGCCACCGCGGATGTCGTCACGACCGCGGTGGGCCCGACGGTGCTGCGGTTCGTGGCTCCGTCGATCGTCGCCGGACTCGCCCTGCGCAGTCCGGACTCCGCGCCGCTGCAGGTGATGGCGTGCGAGAACGCGATCGGGGCAACGGAGCTGCTGCGGCGGGAGATCGTCGCCGCAGCGGGCGCGGATGCAGAGACGCTGCTCGCGCGCGCGGTCTTCGCCAACACGGCCGTCGACCGCATCGTCCCGGCGCAGCCGGAGGGATCGGGGGTCGACGTGACGGTCGAGCCCTACTTCGAGTGGGCCATCGAGTCGGGACCCTTCGAGGGCGCGCTGCCGAACATCCCCGGCGCGCACTTCGTCGACGACCTGGCGCCGTACATCGAACGCAAGCTGTTCACGGTGAACACCGGCCATGCGGCGACCGCGTACTTCGGGGCGCGTGCGGGCATCGAGCGCATCTCGGACGCCCTCGCCGACTCGGACATCTCCTCGAGCGTCTCGGCGGCGCTCGAGGAGACGTCGGCCGTCCTGGTCGCCGAGCACGGGCTCGACCCGGCAGACCTCGCCGACTACCGCGCGACGATCCTGGAGCGCTTCCGCAACCCCGCGCTCGTCGACACCGTGCAGCGCGTCGGACGTCAGCCGCTGCGGAAGATCTCACGGCATGAGCGCTTCGTTGGCCCGGCGGCCATGGCCGCAGAGCGGGGGTTGCCCACCGACGCCTTGGTCGCCGCCGTGTCCGCAGCGCTCGAGTTCGACGATCCCGCCGACGAGCAGTCTGTCGAGCTGCAGCAGCTGCTCCGTGCCGAGGACCCTGCCGCGTTCACCACCACCACGACAGGCCTCGACCCGGAGCACCCGCTGTTCCCGCTGATCCGGGACGCGGTCGCGGCCAGGCAACAGCGTCTGGGAGCTGTCTGACCCCTCGCTCAGAGACGCCCCCGTCTGCCGATACCATCGGTGGGCGGGGGCGTTTCTCGACACGACGGCGTGCGGGAGGACAGCGAGGTGCGGGAGCCACATGAACGGATATGCCGTGATCGGTGCGGGACCATCGGGCCTCGCCGCCGCACGAGCGCTGCAGAAGCGCGGGATCGGCGTGGACGGGTATGAGGCCTCGCACGGCGTCGGCGGCCTGTGGGACATCGACAATCCCCGCAGCACGATGTACGAGTCGGCTCACCTCATCTCCTCGCGGACCACGACGGAGTTCACCGAGTTCCCCATGCGCTCCTCGGTCGACTACCCGGGTCACCGCGTTCTCAAGGAGTACTTCGAGGACTACGCCGCCCACTTCGACCTCACCGCTCTGTTCCGGTTCGACACGCGCGTGACGCGGCTCGAACCGCGCGATGGCGGATGGGATCTCACGAGCACCGGCCCCGACGGCGTCGAGACCCGGTGGTACACGGGTGTCGTGCTGGCGAACGGAACGCTCGCCCGGGCGAACGTTCCCTCCTTCTCCGGCGAGTTCACGGGCGAACTGCTGCACACGAGCGCTTACAAGTCGCCGGAGCAGCTGAAGTCCAGACGGGTGCTGCTGATCGGCGCGGGCAACTCCGGCTGCGACATCGCGGTGGACGCCGTGCATCATGCGGTGTCCGTCGACATGAGCGTGCGGCGCGGCTACTACTTCGTGCCGCGCTACCTGTTCGGAAGACCCAGCGACACCCTGAACCAGGGCCGCCCGCTGCCCGCCAGGATCAAGCAGGCGCTCGACAGCCGCGTGCTGCGCGCCTTCACGGGCGACCCCGTGCGCTTCGGATTCCCGAAGCCCGACTACCGCATCTACGAGTCGCACCCGATCGTGAACACCCTGATCCTGAACCACCTCGGGCAGGGCGATCTGCGGATCCGCGCCGACGTCGACCGGTTCGACGGGCCGACCGTGCACTTCCGCGACGGCGGCGCCGACGACTACGACCTCGTGCTGCTCGCCACCGGGTACACCCTCGACTATCCGTTCGTCGACAGGGCGCACCTGCACTGGCGAGGCGCTTCGCCGCGACTGTTCCTGAACGTGTTCCCGTCGTCGTTCAACGGTCTCTACGTGATGGGCATGATCGAAGCCTCCGGCATCGGCTGGCAGGGCCGCTACGAGCAGGCCGAGCTGCTGGCGGCCTATCTGAGCGCCGCCGAGGAGGACCCGACGCGCGCCGCACGCTTCCGCCGACGCGTGACCGAGACCCCGTGGCCGGATGTCACCGGCGGCTACCACTACCTGGGCCTCGACCGGATGGCCTACTACGTGAACAAGGACGCCTACCGCACGGCCGTGCGACGGGAGAAGGGCGCACTCGAGGTGCCGGCCTGAGCGCAGCCGCCGTCGCGGGTCGCCGTCGCGAGAGCGCCGTCGTGCATCACCGGGTCACCGCGCGGAGTAGCGTTGTCCCGTGAAGAAGAAGTCCCACCGGATCCTGAGGCGCGTGCTGTGGAGCATCGCCATCGTGCTCGTGCTCGCCGTCGGCGGTGTACTCGCCTGGAGTCAGATCGGCGTCATGTCCGCGGAGCCGGAACCGCTCGCGGCCGTGCGCGAGAACCCGGCGATCACGGTGACCGACGCCGACCAGGGCATCGTGCTCGCTCCCGCGGACGGAGACTCGGACCTCGGCCTCGTGTTCATCCCCGGAGCCAAGGTCGACCCGTGGGCATACGCGGCCATCCTGCAGGGCCTGGCCGAGGACGGGGTCACCGTCGTGATCACGCGCCCATGGCTCAACCTGGCATTCTTCGACCCGCGCGGTCTCGACGCGTTCACCTCCGCGGCCCCCGGAATCGACGTATGGAGCGTCGGCGGCCACTCACTGGGCGGGGTGCGTGCCTGTCAGCTCGCGTCCGATGCCGACGCGCTGGTGCTGTTCGCGTCCTACTGCGCGAACGACCTCTCCGGAAGCGACCTGCCCGTTCTGAGCCTCGCGGGGAGCGAGGACGGGCTGTCGACGCCCCAGAAGATCGCGGATGCCCGGCCCGAGCTGCCCGGCGATGCCGACCTGGTCGAGATCGAGGGCGCATCTCACGCCTCCTTCGGCGACTACGGCCCACAGGACGGCGACGGCACCCCGACCATCTCGAGCGACGACATGCATGCGGAGGTCACGCGTCTCGCCGGAGACTTCCTCGCCCCGCTCGCTCCCTGAGCCTCACTCCCCCACAGGCTCGAACCCGAAGTCGAGCACGGGGTCGAGCACGGAGTCGAGCACGGAGTCGAGCAACGGATGCAGGTGTCGCGTTCGCAGCGCCGTCGCCGCTGACCGGGCTCCCGCCCGGAGGGCGGTGGGGACGTCGGCTCCGTCGAGCCGTGCATCGAGCACCCCAGCCAGGAAGGCGTCTCCCGCCCCGTTCGTGTCGACGACATCGACGGATTCTGCAGGAACCCGGTGGACGGCGCCGTGTTCGTCGACCGCGACGGCACCGTCCGCCCCCAGAGTGCAGACGGCCAGACGGGTTCTCGCCACGATGCGTGATCGGAGGAACCCGATCGGGTCGTCGAGTCTGTCGGCGTTGCAGAACACCGCGTCGGCTGCGTCGAGGAAAGGCCGATGGTAGTCCGCCGACCCGTCGTAGTCATGCACGTCGACCCAGATCGGCGTACCGGTCGACCGGGCCAGGGGCAGCAGGCGCAGGGGTTCGGCCGCAAGGTCGAGCACGATGGCGTCGGCTGCCGCCATCTCCCCGTGCGCACGCCGGTCGTGTTCACCCGTCGTCTCCCCCGGCGTGGCCAGGTAGAGCGAGACCCGCTCACCCGCGCGCGTCATCAGATTGAGATGCCGCTCCGTGACACCGTCATGCCAGTCCACCGGCACCCCCGCGGCACGTAGGGCCTCTCGGACGTGTACGCCCTCCCTGTCCACCCCGGCGGTGGCGTGGAGCCGGACCGACCTGCCCAGCGCGGTCAGGCTGAGCGCCTTGCCCGCGCTCGTGCCTCCGACCGTCTCCCAGGCGCTCTCGGCGAACTGCATGTGCGGTACCGGCTCCGGCAGACGATCGAGCACGACGATCGTGTTCCATGACGCCGGCCCGACGATGACGACGGAGGCGGACTCTGACGAGGAGGGCATGGCACCATCCTGCCGCGTGCTCCGCCCTCAGCCGATGCGCGAGACCAGCGCGTCGAGCCCCATGCCGTAGTCGATGCGCACGACGGGGAGAGCGAGCTTGTCGGTGCCGATCGTCACGTAACCGGGTTCGATGGTGCGTCCCATCTCGAATCCGGCCTGCGCGACCCCCTGCTTGGTCGTGTCGTTGTAGTGCCCGAACGGATAGGCGACCACCTGCCCCACGCCGAGCACGCCGGCCGACGTGGCGAGGTCGGCCGCGATCTGATCGGCCGTCCAGTTGACCATCCGGCCCTTGCCGTTGTCTCCGGCCTGGTGCATGTCGTGCGTGTGCGAGCGACGCTGCACGTAGATCGAGGGCGCGGGATCCTGCCGGTAGGCCGTGATCATGAACGACGTGCTGAGCAGCTTGTACCTGTCGACGACCGGCACCGCCAGATCGAACCACGACTGGTCGGCGTCGTCATCGGTGATGATCACGCTCTTGGCGGGAAGCGAGAGCCGACCGTCGATGAAGGCGCTGAGCTCGTCCCACGTCGGCAGGTAGAACCCCGTCGTCGCGATGTGGTTCATCTGCGCGTCGAAGTCGCCGATGTAGGCGTAGTTGCCCCGCAACCAGCCCTTCTCCCCCTCCGGGTTCGCCGTGAACTGGTGGTACATCAGGATGGGCACCCGCACGTTCTCGGCCGCGTTCTCCTCCGGCGTCCGCCAGGCCGCGAAGAGCTCGACCTGTTGATCGGCGCACACCACGGGGTCTGCGCCGTTCACACGCGCGGCGACGGTGAGCGCCCCGGCGTCCGCCGCGCTCGCGTACCAGCCGGCGAACACCCTGCCGTCGAGCTGCGGGATCGGCAATCCCTGGTAGAGGTCGTCCTGGAACTGCAGCATCGGATCGGTGGGCGCACCCTCGCCCGAGAACGTGACAGCGCAGGCGCGCGGGTCGTCCGCATCGGCGACGATCTGCTCCGCGGGAGTCAGCGGATGCTCGATCGCCATGGACTGCGCCTTCGGGACGGTGTTCTCCGGCGTGCGGTTCATCCAGGCGAAGGCGGCGATGCCTCCTCCGACCACGACGGCCGCCGCGATCGTGCCGAGGATGACGGCGGTTCGTGCGGCCCGTTTCTTCCCCCCGGAAGCCATGATCAGGCGTCGAAGCCTTCGGCGATCATCTCCACGAGCTCCTCGCGCTCCTCGACGGGCAGGAATGCCGCAGCAGCCGCATTGAACTGGAACGTCTCGAGGTCGTCGAGGTCGTACTCGAACGTCTCGACCAGCCGGGCGAGTTCCCGTGTGAGAGACGTGGCGCTCATGGTGCGGTTGTCGACGTTCACGGTCACCGCGAACCCGAGCTGGTAGAGAAGGTCGAACGGGTGATCCACCATCGTGTCGCCCCACGCGGCTATCGCCCCGGTCTGCAGGTTCGACGACGGCGAGAGCTCGAGCGGGATCTCACGGTCGCGCACCCAGCGAGCGAGGTCGCCGAACTGCACCTGCACCTCGTCGCCCTCCTGCGTGATGACCTGGAGGTCCTCCGCGATGCGCACGCCGTGACCGAGGCGCAGGGCGCGCCCGTCCAGCAGCGCCGAGCGGATCGAGGCCAGGCCGGCCGCCTCGCCCGCATGCACGGTGACGGGGAAGAAGTTCTCGGCGAGGTAGTCGAACGCCTTGCGGTGGTTCGACGGCGGGAATCCGTCCTCCGGTCCCGCGATGTCGAAGCCCACCGCACCGCGACCGCGGAAGTCGACCGCGAGCTCGGCGATCTCGAGGGCGCGGTCGGTGTGGCGCATCGCGGTGATGAGCTGCCCGACCCGGATGCTGCGTCCGGAGCGGTCGGCGAGGTCTTCTCCCTCTTCGATGCCCTGCTGCACGGCTTCCACGGTCTGCTCGAGCGTGAGACCGCGAGCCAGATGCTGCTCTGGTGCCCAGCGCACCTCGCCGTAGATCACTCCGTCGGCGGCGAGATCCTGCACGAACTCGCGCGCGACGCGGGTGAGCCCCTCCTGGGTCTGCATCACGGCGGTGGTGAGGTCGAACGTCTTGAGGTACTCGACCAGAGAACCCGAGTCGCTCTGCTTCGCGAACCACGAACCCAGAGCAGCAGGCTTCGACTCGGGAACGTCCAGTCCGATCTCATCCGCGAGCTCGATGATCGTGGCGGGCCGTACCGCACCGTCGAGGTGGTCGTGCAGCGACACCTTGGGCAGGCTCCGCAGGGAGACGCCCTGAAGCGTGACGTCGCCGTTCGCATCGATCGACATGGTGATCCTCTCGGTCGCGGATGTGCTCAGATCAGGCTAGCGGTCCGACGTCACGCGGTGATGCGCTCGCGGACGATGGGACCGGTGACCGGCGCCTCGTCCCCGATCTCCCACGAGCCATCGAGCGCGTCGAGCGCCCGGCCGAAACGAGCATCGTCTGCGGCGGAGAGGGTGAACAGCGGCTGACCGGCGACGACGCGATCGCCGGGCTTCGCGTGCAGATCGATTCCCGCTTCGAAGATCACGGGATCCTGCGCCCTGGCGCGACCCGCGCCGAGACGCCAGGCGGCGACGCCGAACGGAAGGGCGTCCATGCGCGTGACGACGCCGTCGGCCGGTGCCAGCACCTGGTGCGTCTCCCGTGCCGTCGGCAGCTCGGCATCCGGATCGCCGTCCTGCGCGCGGATCATCGCCTTCCAGGTGTCCATGGCACGCCCGTCGTCGAGCGCGGCCTCCACGTCGGCGTCCGGCTGTCCGGCGAGGGCCAGCATCTCGCGCGCCAGGGCGATGGTCAGCTCGCGCACATCGGAGGGTCCGCCACCGGCGAGGATCTCCACCGACTCCCGCACCTCGTTCGCGTTTCCGATCGCGAGGCCGAGCGGGACGTTCATGTCGGTCAGCAGGGCGGTCGTCGCGACGCCGGAGTCGGTGCCGAGGGCGACCATCGTGCGCGCCAGCTCGCGAGCGCGGTCGATGTCCTGCATGAACGCGCCGGATCCGAACTTGACGTCGAGCACGAGGGCATCCGTCCCCTCCGCGATCTTCTTCGACATGATGCTGGAGGCGATCAGCGGGATCGCCTCCACGGTGCCGGTGACGTCGCGGAGCGCGTAGAGCTTCTTGTCGGCGGGAGCGAGCCCGGAGCCGGCGGCGCAGATGACCGCGCCCACGTCGCCCTGCATCTGCGCGAACATCTCCTCGTTGCTGAGAGCCGCGCGCCAGCCGGGGATCGACTCGAGCTTGTCGAGCGTGCCGCCGGTGTGACCGAGACCGCGACCGCTCAGCTGCGGCACCGCCACACCGAAGGATGCCACCAGAGGCGCGAGCGGCAGCGTGATCTTGTCACCGACACCACCGGTGGAGTGCTTGTCGACGGTGCGCTTGCCGAGCGAGGCGAAGCTCATCCGCTCCCCCGACGCGATCATCGCATCCGTCAGCACCCGGATCTCGTCGCGCTCCATGCCGCGCTGGAAGATCGCCATCGCGAACGATGCCATCTGCGCGTCCGACACGTAGCCCCGCGTGTAGGCGTCGACCATCCAGCGCAGCGCGGGCTCGGGCACCGCACCGCCGTCGCGCTTGGCGCGGATCACATCGATCGCATCGAACGGTTCGATGGCTCCCTGAGCCTGTCCAGCGGTCATCGTGCTTCCTCCAGGTCGCGCGGCCCGAACGCATCGGGCAGCACCTCGTCGATCGTGCGGATGCCGGAGACGGTCTCCAGCAGCATCCCGGGCATCGCATGCTCGAACAGCAGCTGGCGACAGCGTCCGCACGGCATGATCGTCTGCCCCTCGTTGTTCACGCACACGAAGGCGACGAGCTGGCCGCCGCCCGACATGTGCAGGTCGCCCACCAGAGCGCACTCCGCGCACAGCGTCACACCGTACGAGGCGTTCTCGACGTTGCAGCCGGCCACGATCCGACCGTCGCCCACGAGGGCCGCAGCCCCCACGCGATAGCGCGAGTAGGGCGCGTAGGCCTTGGTCATGGCGTCGGTCGCGACCTGGCGCAGTTCATCCCAGTCGATGTCCGTCATTGCGATGCTTCTCTCTTCCCGGCAGGGCTACGACTTGATGTAGGGCTTGCCGTCGGCGGCAGGCGCCTTGATCTGGCCGGCGAACCCGGCGACCGCGAGCAGCGTCACGACGTACGGCAGCATCAGCATGAACTCGCCGGGGATCGGCGTCTTCAGGATCGACAGCAGGTTCTGCAGGTTGGTGGCGAAGCCGAACAGCAGGGCGGCGAGGGTCGCACGGATCGGATCCCAGCGACCGAAGATCACCGCGGCGAGGGCGATGAAGCCGAGTCCCGCCGTCATGTCCTTGCCGAACTGCGGTACCGAGACGAGTGTGAAGTACGCGCCACCCATGCCCGCGATCGCGCCGGCCAGCAGCACGTTCCAGAATCGCGTCGGGTTGACCTTGATGCCCACCGTGTCGGCCGCCTGCGGGTGCTCGCCGACGGCACGCAGCCGCAGACCCCAGCGCGTGCGGTACAGGCCCCATGCCACCACCGCGACGGTGATGAACATCAGGTACCCGATGAACGTCTGGTTGAAGAGCACGGGGCCGATGATGGGGATGTCGCTGAGCAGCGGGATCTCGAAGCGCGGGAACCGCACCGGGGCGTTCAGCGTCGCCTCGTTCGGGGCCAGCAGGGCGCCGTAGAGGAACCCGGTGAGGCCGGTGACGAGCACGTTGAGCACGACACCGACGATGACCTGCTCGACGAGGTACTTGATCGCGAACGCGGCGAGGACGCTCGCCACGAGGACGCCGCCGATCATCGCGCCGACAAGGCCGACGAACGGGTTGCCGGTGATGCTGGAGAGCAGCGCGGCGGAGAAGGCGCCCAGCAGCAGCTGGCCCTCGATCGCGACGTTGACCACACCGGCACGCTCGCCGATGACACCACCCAGCGCGCCGAACACCAGCGGCACCGAGAGCGACACCGCGCCGAACAGCAGGCTGGTGACGGGGACGAGCCCGCCTGCCGCAGCCCAGACCAGGAAGGCGAACACGGCGAGCACGCCGTAGGCCACCACGAGCCACAGCGACGGCTTGCGATAGGTCCAGGCGCGGAGGAACGCTCCGACGGTCAGGACCACCAGGATGCCGAAGACGACCCAGAAGGTCGAGGCGGTCGGCAGGGCGACGTCGGGCAGGGCGAGTGCCGACGACTGGTCGGAGAGCCGGAACGTGCTGATGCCGTCGCGCGGCACGAGCAGGAACAACAGCGCGAGGAGCACGGTGGCTCCGGCGAGCACGATCGGCGCCTTGAGATGCCGCTCCTTCACGGTCGCGAGCTGCACGGTGCCGTCCGCGGCCTGGGTCTGCACGAGGGACATCATGCCGCCACCGCCTTCTTCGCGGCCTTGGCTCTGAGCCTCGCCGCCTTCTCGATGTCGGTCTTCGGGAGGAAGAACACCGTGCGCAGCAGCGGCGGTGCGGCGATGAAGAGCACCACGAGCGACTGCACGACGAGCACGATGTCGACCGGGATGTTCTGCGCCTGCATCGAGAACGAACCCGCCTTGAGCGCACCGAACAGGATGCCGGCCGCGAACGTGCCCCAGGCGCGGCTGCGTCCGAGGAGCGCGACCGTGATCGCGTCGAAGCCGATGCCGGCGTCGATGGTCTCCGTCACACCCGTGGTGACGGCGCCCTGGATCTGGTTCATGCCGGCGAGGCCGGCCAAACCGCCGGCGAAGAGCATCGCGTAGACGTAGATGCGCTGCACGCTGATGCCCGCCGCACGAGCCGCATGCGGGTTCTCACCCACTGCGCGCATGCGCATGCCGAGGGACGAGCGCTCGATGAGCCACCACACGAACAGCGTGGCGACGATCACGATCACGAAACCGAGGTCGAGCAGCGGGAACTGCGGACCGAGCAGGGTCGGGAACTGCGCGCTCTCCGGAGTCGCGGAACCCAGGGCCTGGTTGGTCCCCGGCTTCTGGAGGAGTCCGGGGGTGCGGATCATCCACAGCAGCAGGTAGTAGGCGATGTAGTTGAGCATGATCGTGAGGATCACCTCGTGCGCACCGGTGCGCGCCTTGATGAGCCCCGCGATAGCACCCCAGAGTGCACCGCCCGCGATTCCCGCGATGAGCGTGACCGGGATGTGCAGCCAGATCGGCAGGTCGAGCGAGAACGTCAGCAGGGCCGCCACGGCGACACCGATGAGCATCTGGCCGCGGGCACCGATGTTGAACAGACCGACGCGGAACGCGAGTGCGACGCCGAGACCGGCCGCGATGAGCGGTGCCGCGAAGCCGAGCGTGTTCGTCAGGGGACGGATCTGCGCGGCGAAGTCGGCTCCGCGGGCGTTGAAGATCGCCCCGCGGAACAGCGCCTCGTACCCGTTGTACACCGCGTTCCAGGCGGCGACGAAGGTGTCGCCGGGCTGCGCGAAGAAGTAGACGGAGGCCGCCTGCACGTCTTCGTTCGTCAGGGCGATCAGGATGCCGCCGACGATGAGGGCCAGGACGATCGCGAGGATCGTCGTGACGGCACTCCCCCGGAGGATCTCCTTGAGGATCACGTTGCCGCGCGGAGGCGGGGGGACATCGCTGGGGTCGCGCGGAACCGTGCCGGTGCTCGTGGCGAGCTCCTGCGGCGGGATCCCCTTGGTCACGTCTCCTGCGCCGGGTGTCGCTCCGCTCACGCGGCCACCTCCCCTTCGGCCGCTCCGGCCATCATGAGTCCGAGCGTCTCCCGAGGCGTGTCGCCGGGGACGATGCCGACGATCGTGCCGCGGTACATGACCGCGATCCGGTCGGCGAGAGCTGCGACCTCGTCGAGCTCCGTGGAGACGACGATCACCGGCACACCGGCGTCTCGCGTCTCGATGATGCGCTTGTGGATGAACTCGATCGAGCCGACGTCGACACCACGGGTGGGCTGTGCCGCGACGAGAAGACGAAGCTCTCGGCTCATCTCCCTGGCGATCACGACCTTCTGCTGGTTTCCGCCGGACAGCGTGCCCGCCGGCGTCTCCGGCCCCTGGGTACGGATGTCGTACTCCTTGATGCGCGCGCGGGCGAACTCGTCGAGCACCCCGCGGCGCAGGGTCCCGGCCCGACTGAACGCGGGGTCGTCCGAACGATCGAGGATCAGGTTCTCCGCGACCGAGAACCCGGCGACCAGGCCGTCCTCGGTGCGGTCCTCCGGCACGAAGCCGACACCGGCATCGAGGATCGCCCGCACGCTCTTGCCGACCAGCTCGTTGCCATCCAGTTCGATGCTGCCCTCGACGCGGGCGGCGAGACCGACGATCGCCTCGACGAGCTCGGTCTGCCCGTTGCCCTGGACGCCGGCGATCGCGAGCACCTCCCCTGGGCGGACGGCGAAGTCGACACCGTCGACGACGATCGCGCCCGCGGGAGTCAGCACGCGGAGGTTCTTGACCTCGAAACCGCCCTCGCCCAGGCGGGGCGGTTCCTTGTGCACGGTGAGCTCGACGGCTCGTCCCACCATGAGAGAGGCGAGCTCGGCGTTGGTCGCCGTCGGCGAAGCCTCGCCGACGACGCGGCCGAGGCGGACGATGGTGATCTTGTCCGCGACCTCGCGGACCTCACGAAGCTTGTGGGTGATGAAGACGATCGCCGTGCCCTCGTCACGCAGCTGACGCATGATGCCCATCAGCTCGTCGGTCTCCTGTGGGGTGAGCACGGCCGTCGGCTCGTCGAACACCAGCACCTTGGCATCGCGGGAGAGCGCCTTGATGATCTCGACACGCTGCTGCACGCCCACGGGGAGGTCGCCGACGAGGGCGTCCGGGTCGATGTCGAAGCCGAAGCGGGCGGCGACCGAGCGCACGTGCTCTCGCGCCTTCGCGATGTCGAGCCTGCCGAGGGCCTTGGTCTGCTCGTGACCGAGCATCACGTTCTCCGCCACCGTGAACACGGGGACGAGCATGAAGTGCTGGTGGACCATGCCGATCCCCGCAGCCATCGCGTCTCCGGGACCGCGGAAGCGCTGCACCTCATCGTTGAGGAGGATCTCGCCCTCGTCGGCCTGGTACAGGCCGTAGAGCACATTCATGAGGGTGGACTTGCCTGCGCCGTTCTCACCGAGCAGCGCATGGATCTCCCCCGGTTCGACAACGAGATCGATGTGATCGTTGGCGACGAGGGTGCCGAAGCGCTTGGTGATGCCGCGAAGTTCGAGCTTCATATCTGCACCTTATCCAGAAGAGTATCCAGAAGATTATCCAGAGGAGTCGTGGACGGATTCGTCGTCCGCCCACGGCACGGGGCGAGTGGCGTACTGCTCACCACTCGCCCCGTGCGGGAACTGCGACGGATCTACTTGGCCGTCGGGGAGTTCGGGGACTCCACCTTGATGTCACCCGAGACGATCTGCTCCTGCAGGGTCTTGAGCTCGTCCATCAGGCCGTCGGGAAGCTGCGACTCGAAGTCGCCGAAGCCGGAGAGCTTCACGCCCTCGTTCTCGAGCGTGCCCACGTAGGGAGCCGGGTCGAACTCGCCCTTCGCAGCGGCGAGGGTCGCGTCCTTCACAGCCACGTCGATCGCCTTCATGATCGAGACGAGCGTGATGTCGGCGACCTGCGGGTCGGCGACGGCGAGGTCGCTGTCGACACCGAGCATCAGGGTGTCCTTGCCGCTGTCCGCGATCGCGGCCGCGGCACTCTGGTACACGGGACCGCCGACCGGGAGGATCACGTCGACGCCCTGGTCGAGCACGCCCTGCGCGGTCTGCTTGGCGGTGTCGTTCGCGTCGAAGCCACCGGTGAAGGAGCCCTTCTGCGTGGCCTCGTCCCAACCGAAGACCTCGACCGCGGCCGACTTGTCCTCGTTGTACTTCTCGACACCGAGCTGGTAGCCGTCCATGAACACGGCGACCGACGGGATCTGCATTCCACCGAAGGTGCCGACCTTGTTGACACCGCTCTGCGCGGACCAGGCCGCAGCGGCGTAGCCACCGAGGTAGGCGGCCTGAGCCGTGTCGAAGACCAGCGGCTTGATGTTCGGAGCGTCGACGTTGCCGTCGAAGTCGTTGTCGGCCCAGTCGTCGATGATCGCGTAGTCGATCTCGGGGTTCGCGAGCGCGGACTCGACCGTGGCGGCCGACAGCTTGAAGCCGACGGAGACGATCAGCGAGCAGCCCTCGGAGACGGCGGTCTCCAGGTTCGGCGCGTAGTCGTTGTCATTGGCCGACTCGAACTCGAGCGGCTTGATGTCCAGCTCCTCGGCGGCGCTGTCCATGCCCTCCTTGGCGGACTGGTTGAACGACTTGTCGTTCCAGCCGCCGGCGTCGGAGACGAGGCAGGGCAGGAATTCGGAGGCAACCGGCTCGCCGGAGCCGGCGGGCTTGTCGGTCGGTGCCTGGCCGCAACCGGCGAGTGCGAAGACGACGCCAGCGGCGACGGTGACGCCGAGCAGCTTCTTGGTGGTGGAGATGGTCAACTGATGCCTCCCTCAACGAAACCGCGGCCATCGCGGATCGATCAAAGTTACCTAGTGTTTCGGTATTTGTGCACACCGGCGCCGCACGTGCTGGCCAATGGTTACCAAGCTGAAATCAAGACAGCCGATGAGCGTGAGCACCTGCTCATCGGAGCACGTGTCAGAGCACGTCACCGCGTCCCGTGAGCTTGAGCGACTCGACGACGCCCTTGACCCGCTGCGCGTGCTGCACCGTGGTGACGAGCAGGGCGTCAGGGGTGTCGACCACGACGATGTCCTGCACCCCGACCAGGCTGATGACGCGTGTCGTCTGACTGACCAGGATCCCGCTCGCGCCGTCGGTGAGCACGCGTGCATTCGGGCCGAGCACCGCGAGATCGTTCTTGCGGCCGTTGGTGATGAGCTTGGTGAGCGACGCGAAATCGCCCACATCGTCCCAGTCGAAGTGACCGGGGACGACGGCGAGACGTCCGCGCCGCGCGGCGGGCTCGGCGACTGCGTAGTCGATGGCGATCTTCTTCAGACGCGGCCAGATCCGGTCGACAGCCGGCCCTCGCCGTTCGCGGTCGTCCCAGGCCTCGGCGAGCTCGAGCAGGCCGGCGTGCAGCTCCGGTTCGTTCGCGGCGAGCTCGTCCAGCAGCACACTGGCCTTGGCGATGAACATGCCCGCGTTCCAGAGGTAGCCGCGGTCGGCTATGTACTCCTTCGCCGTCTCGAGGTCGGGCTTCTCGACGAAGTTCGCCACGAGAGCGGCCTCGCGCGCGCCGTCGACCACGAGTTCCGGCCCCATTTTGATGTAGCCGAACCCGATCGCCGGCTCGGTCGGGGTGATGCCGATCGTGCAGATGTAGCCCTCCCGCGCGACCTCGACGGCGTCGCGGACCGCGAATTCGAACACGCGCGTCCCCCGGATCACGTGGTCAGCGCTGAACGAGCCGATGATGACGTCGGGATTCCGGCGATGCAGGATCGCCGCGGCGAGTCCGATCGCAGCCGCGGACTCACGCGGCTCCGACTCCAGGAAGACGTTCAGATCGGGGATCCCCGGCAGCTCCGCCTCGACGGCGGCTCGATGGGCGCGCCCGGTGACCACCGCGATCCGCTCCTCCCCCGCGAGCGGGATGAGCCGATCCCAGGTGTCACGCAGCAGCGAATGCCCCGAGCCGGTCAGGTCGTGCAGGAACTTCGGCGCATCGGCCCGGGACAGCGGCCAGAGCCTGCTGCCGATACCGCCGGCCGGAATCACTGCGTAGAAATCCTCGATGGGTGCACTCACCCTGCCCAGGGTAGCCGCACGGAACATCTCGACATCGAGACACTTAGGCTCCCCTTCGTCGCTCCCAGTGATCTGACAGGAATAGGATGGACACCGATCGGGCGTGCCTGAGCGCACGCGACCGGTTCACATCGATCCAGGGAGGACGACCGTGTCCACAAGCGCCCGCTTGACACCGTCGATTTCGGAAACCACGTCAAAGACCCCCCGCGGCACCCTCTATCGGGGTCGCGAAGGCATGTGGTCGTGGGTGCTTCACCGCATCACCGGAGTCGCCATCTTCTTCTTCCTGTTGGTGCACGTGCTCGACACGGCGCTGATCAGGGTGTCGCCGGAGGCGTACAACGCCGTCATCGGCACGTACAAGAACCCCATCATGGCCCTCGGCGAGGTCGTGCTCGTGGCCGGCATCGTGTTCCACGCGATGAACGGTCTGCGCATCATCGCCGTCGACTTCTGGTCGAAGGGCGCCAAGTACCAGCGTCAGCTGTTCTGGGGCGTCCTGCTGGTGTGGGGCATCATCATGGCCGGCTTCGTGCCCCGCCACCTGATGCTCGCGTTCGCCGGATTCGGAGGGGGACACTGATGTCCGCACAGACCGTCGCCGCCGCTCCGGCCCGCCGTCGCCGCGGGGTCAACCTCGAGAAGTGGGGCTGGATCTTCATGCGCGTCTCGGGCGTCGTGCTCGTCGTGCTGATCTTCGGCCACCTGTTCGTCAACCTCATGGTCGGCGAAGGCATCCACGCACTGGACTTCGCGTTCATCGCGGGCAAGTTCGCCACGCCGTTCTGGCAGTGGTGGGACGTGCTCATGCTGTGGCTCGCCCTCATCCACGGCGCCAACGGCATGCGCACGATCGTCAACGACTACGTGACGAACAGCACGGCGCGCAAGTCGCTGGTCTGGGCGCTCGGGCTGGCCGCCGGCCTGCTCATCATCCTCGGCACGCTCGTGGTCTTCACGTTCGACCCGTGCCTGGGTGTGACCGAGGACAGCGTCCTCTGGTCCGAATGCGCCGCGATCGTCGGGAACTAGAAGAAGGCATACGAGAAGTGACTACCGAGACGCAGGATTCCGTCGTCCGAGACGGCGTGCACTACCACCAGTTCGACATCGTGATCGTGGGAGCCGGTGGGGCGGGCATGCGCGCCGCCATCGAGGCCGGCCCCGGCGCGAAGACCGCCGTGATCTCCAAGCTCTACCCGACGCGATCGCACACCGGTGCGGCGCAGGGCGGCATGGCGGCGGCCCTCGCGAACGTCGAGGAGGACTCCTGGGAGTGGCACACCTTCGACACCGTCAAGGGCGGCGACTACCTCGTCGACCAGGACGCAGCCGAGATCCTCGCGAAGGAGGCCATCGACGCGGTCATCGACCTCGAGAACATGGGCCTCCCCTTCAACCGCACCCCCGAGGGCAAGATCGACCAGCGCCGTTTCGGCGGTCACACGGCCGAGCACGGCAAGACCCCGGTCCGCCGCGCGTGCTACGCCGCCGACCGCACCGGCCACATGATCCTGCAGACGCTGTTCCAGAACTGCGTGAAGCTCGGCATCAACTTCTTCAACGAGTTCTACGTGCTCGACCTCCTCACGGTGAAGGACGCCGACGGCAAGACGCAGGTCTCCGGTGTCGTCGCCTACGACCTCGCCACGGGCGAGCTGCACGTCTTCCAGGCCAAGGCCGTGATCTTCGCGACCGGCGGCTTCGGCAAGATCTTCAAGACCACCTCGAACGCGCACACCCTCACGGGCGACGGCGTCGGCATCGTATGGCGCAAGGGCCTCCCGCTCGAGGACCTGGAGTTCTTCCAGTTCCATCCGACCGGCCTCGCCGGACTCGGCATCCTCCTCACCGAGGGAGCGCGAGGAGAAGGCGCCATCCTCCGCAACGCCTCGGGCGAGCGCTTCATGGAGCGCTACGCCCCGACGATCAAGGACCTCGCCCCACGTGACATCGTCGCGCGCTGCATGGTCCAGGAGGTCGCGGAGGGCCGCGGCGCCGGTCCCCACAAGGACTACGTGCTGCTGGACTGCACGCACCTCGGTGCCGAGGTGCTCGAGACCAAGCTGCCGGACATCACCGAGTTCGCCCGCACCTACCTGGGCGTCGACCCCGTCGTCGAGCCGGTCCCCGTGATGCCGACCGCGCACTACGCGATGGGCGGCATCCCGACGAACAACGACGCCGAAGTACTCGCCGACAACGACACCGTCGTTCCCGGCCTGTACGCCGCCGGCGAATGTGCCTGCGTCTCGGTGCACGGCGCCAACCGCCTCGGCACCAACTCGCTGCTCGACATCAATGTGTTCGGCAAGCGCGCTGGTCGCAAGGCCGTCGAGTATGTGAAGACCGCCGAGTTCGTGCCGCTGCCGGAGGACCCAGCCGGTTTCGTGTCCGGCATGATCGAGGGTCTGCGCAACAACCAGGGCACCGAACGCATCGCGGTGCTGCGCAAGACGCTGCAGGACGAGATGGACAAGGGCGCGCAGGTGTTCCGCACGCACGAGTCGCTCGAGCACGTGCTCGGCGTCATCAAGGAACTGCGCGATCGCTACCTCAACGTCCACGTCGACGACAAGGGCAAGCGGTTCAACACCGATCTGCTCGAGGCCGTCGAGCTGGGCTTCCTGCTCGACATCGCCGAGGTCGTGGTCTACGCCGCGCAGAACCGCCAGGAGAGCCGCGGCGGACACATGCGCGACGACTTCCCGACGCGCGACGACGAGAAGTACATGAAGCACACCATGGCCTACCTGACCGGCGACCCGCACTCGTCCACGCCGAGCGATCACATCAAGCTCGACTGGAAGCCCGTCGTCTTCACGAAGAACGAGCAGGGCGAGTTCAACTACCCGCCGATGGAGAGGAAGTACTGAGCATGTCGACCGCCATCGCAGAGGCACCTGCCGACACCACCGAAGGGACCGGCATCCAGTCCTTCATCGTCACCTTCAACATCCGCCGGTTCAACCCCGAGGTCGACTCCGAGCCGCACTGGGTCGACTACGACGTGGAGCTCTACTCCACCGACCGCGTGCTGGACGCCCTGCACAAGATCAAGTGGGAGGTCGACGGCTCGCTGACCTTCCGCCGCTCCTGTGCCCACGGCATCTGCGGCTCCGACGCCATGCGCATCAACGGACGCAACCGTCTGGCCTGCAAGACGCTGATCAAGGACCTCGACATCTCGAAGCCGATCTACGTCGAGGCCATCAAGGGTCTGCCGCTGGAGAAGGACCTCGTCGTCGACATGGAGCCGTTCTTCGCCTCGTACCGCGAGGTGCAGCCGTTCCTCGTCGCGAACTCCGTTCCGGAGAAGGGGAAGGAGCGCACGCAGTCCATCGCCGACCGCGAGATCTTCGACGACACCACCAAGTGCATCCTGTGCGCCGCGTGCACCTCGTCGTGCCCCGTGTTCTGGACCGACGGGCAGTACTTCGGCCCGGCGGCGATCGTCAACGCACACCGCTTCATCTTCGACTCGCGCGACGACAACGCCGCCGTGCGTCTCGACATCCTCAACGACAAGGAAGGCGTCTGGCGCTGCCGCACGACCTTCAACTGCTCCGAGGCGTGCCCCCGCGGCATCGAGGTCACCAAGGCCATCGCCGAGGTCAAGCAGGCTGTCCTGCGCGGCCGCCCCTGACCGGGCTTCGCCCGCACGAGCCGTATCAGGCGATCACGCGAGGACAGGCGGTTCCGTTCCGGAGCCGCCTGTTCTCGCGTTTCTGCCTGAGACGGCGCATGTGGAGATGGCGGAGGCGGGGGATGAACACGACGCTTGGATAAGGTGGGACCGTGGCTGATCCCGATGGCTCCACGACCGAGTCCGGTCGTCTCGATGCCGCTGTCGAACGCGCCTCAGCGCTCACGCAGCGCACTCTCGGGCTGTTCCCCGTTCGCGTGTGGCGGCACTTCCTCCAGCACAACGGGTTCCTCCTCGCCGCGGGCGTGAGCTACCAGGCGCTGTTCGCGATCTTCGCGGCCATCTACCTCGCCTTCGCGATCGCCGGTCTCTGGCTCGGTGGCAGTGAAGACGCGGTGAACGGTCTGATCGCGATGATCAACAGCTACATACCGAACCTCATCCAGCCCGAGGGCGGGGTGATCACACCGGAGCAGGTGCAGGAGATCGCCTCGAGCACGAGCGGTGTGCTGAGCATCACCGGTCTGATCGCCCTGGGCACCGTGATCTGGACGGCGATCGGCTGGGTCACCTTCTCGCGGCGCGCGACCAGAGACATCTTCGGCCTGCCGCCCGATCGCCGCAGCTACGTGATCCTGAAGGCGCGCGATCTCCTCGCCGCGGTGATCTTCGGAGCCTCGCTGGTGGCCGGATCGATCCTCAGCTCCGCGAGCGCCGCCGTCCTGAGCTGGCTCCTCGGCCTCCTGGGCTGGGACTCCGGTTCCAACGGCGTCATCCTGATCCGTATCGGCGCGGTCATCGTGTCGTTCGCGCTGATGTCGGGCGCGCTGGCGGCGATGGTCCGCTTCCTCACCGGCACCTCCCTGCACTGGGGGACGATCTGGCCCGGCGCTCTCCTGGGCGGTGGAGCGATGACGGTCCTGCAGTTCGGTGCCGGCTTCCTCCTCAGCTACACGCCCTCCAACCCGCTGCTCGCCACGTTCGCCATCTTCATCGGTCTCCTGCTCTGGTTCCGCATCAACGGCGTGGTCATGCTGGTCGCCTCGTCCTGGATCGCGGTCGCCGCACAGGATCGCGATCAGCCCCTCCTGGAGCAGACCGAGGCGGAACGCCGCGTGGCCGAGTACCAGACCCTCCTGACCGCCGCCCGCATCCGCGTACGTGACGCCCGTGCGACCCGACTCGACGCGCCCTGGTATCGGGCATGGGCCGCGGGACGGGCATTGCGCGATGCGGAGGATGAACTTCACGACCTCGAGGCCTCCCCTCCCCCGCCGGCGGACATGAGCACACCGCTCGCGCGACGCGTGCTGGCCGAGATGAACCACCGCTCCGGACGGGATGTCGGCGACCCTCGTTAGGCTGGGGACCATGCCTCATCTGCGTATCGCCTCGGTCAATGTCAACGGAATCCGAGCGGCGGCTCGCAACGGGATGAGCTCCTGGTTGGACGAGGCGGGCGTCGACATCCTCACGCTCCAGGAGGTCCGCGGCCAGGATGAGCATCTGGAGGCCGCGCTTCCCGGGTGGTCGTTCGTGCACGACGAGGCCACCGCGAAGGGACGGGCAGGCGTCGCCATCGCCAGCCGCACGCCCGCGCTCGCCTCGCGCACCGATTTCGGCCCCGACGACTTCGACTCCAAGGGCCGCTGGATCGAGGCCGACTACCTGATCGGCGACCGCCCCCTCACCGTCGTGAGCGCGTACGTGCACTCCGGAGAGGCCGACACTCCGAAGCAGGATGAGAAGTGGAAGTTCCTCGACGCCTTCGGCACCCGTCTCGGCGAACTCAACACCGAAGGTGCGCTGGCGCTCGTCACCGGTGACCTCAACGTCGGCCACCGTGAGCTCGACATCAAGAACTGGCGCGGCAATCGCAAGAAGGCGGGCTTCCTACCCCGCGAGCGCGCCTACTTCGACCGGTTCCTCGGGGAGGCGGGTACAGAGGTATCGGGTGTCGACGGCACCGTCGGCACCGGCCTCGGCTGGATCGACGTCGGCCGGGCATTCCATGGGGAGGTCGAGGGCCCCTACACCTGGTGGTCGATGCGTGGGCAGGCGTTCGACAACGATTCCGGGTGGCGCATCGACTACCACTTGGCGACGCCCGCTCTTGCCGAGCGCGTGGAGAGCTATCACGTCGCGCGCGCCGCGGCCTACGATCAGCGCTGGAGCGACCACGCGCCGGTGGTCGTCGACTACCGCTACTGATCGGAGCCGGCCACGCCGTCGCCATCCGTGACGGCGTGGCCGTTGCGGGGCGCGTAGCGGTACCAGCCGCGATACTCCAGCACTGTTCCCGCCAGGGGGCTCACTGCCCGCATGTCGATCGTGCGACGACCGTGGACCTCGTCCCAGCCGTCGACGAGATCGACGTCGACGCGAAGAGGTCCACGCAGTGGGATGCGCAACCGCCCGAACCGCAGGCGGACGGCACGAGTGCGCATCCGTAGCGCGCCGTCCGACGTCACCGAACAATGCTCGAGCATCTCGACCCGGCCTCGATCGCCCAGTGCGTTCTGGACCAGCCCAGGATGCCCCGTCGCGAAGAGCCGATCCCTGACATACTGCGTCGCACCGGGGAAGCGGAACTCGCGGACGGTGGCGAGCACGGCCCGGCCCGAGGATGTGCGTGCCGATGCGGTCTCGATCCGGAACGGCACATGCCTCGCGAGCCGGGTGACGAGCAGCCCGGGCCCGACGACGGGGCGAGCGAGAACGGAGAGCCGGCCGAACCTGCTGCCGGCGACGGTGAACACGCCGTCGGCGCTGTCGAGGTCCGGTCGCCCCGGATCCGCGTGGACACGCATCTGCGCGAGGATCTCGGGGTGGAGCCGCTCGGCTTCCTCGCCCAGCGCCTCCAGGAAGGCCGCACCGCGCGCGGTCACTCCCTCACCTCCTCGCGGTAGGGCTTCACGGTCGCCGGTGCCGGCCCCTCGACGAACTCGCACGTGAAGGCGCCTCGGTAGCCGAACAGGAACCCGAAGACGTCGTTGTGGATCTCCAGGTCGATGAGGTACCGCTCCTGCTCATCGTCGTAGCGCTCGACGAGTCTGGCGCGACCGCTGAACAGCATCGGGAACCGGAAGGCGAACCGCCCCTCGTAGAAGCGCTGTGCACCCGAGGTGAGCAGGAGTGCGCCGTCGTCGGTCACCTCCAGGTCGAGGTCGACGGCGAGGTGCTGATGGGTGCCCAGGTAGTCGACGACCCTCCGACGGGCGTCGCTGTAGATCATGGTCGCGTCGAACCGGCGGCGTCGCCCCGGCCGCACATCCATGGTCCGCACGAAGGTCACGGTCTCGCGCCCGAAGTCGTCGATATACGCGTGGTTGTCGATACGGAACGGCACCTCGCTCCCGCGCTCGGGGAACAGGATGTTGCGGAAGGTGCCGACCAGCAGGAAAGGCAACGTCCACCACGGTCCGCGACGCACCTCTGACATCACGCCGCGTCCGATGCAGCCGTATCCCGCATCCACCCCGACCCCGAATCGTCGCTGCAGCTGGGGGTGGAGCCGGGCGAAATCGTCTCCCAGCGCACGCTCGAAGATCCCCCGCCCCGCGCTCATCCGATGGCCTCGAGCGACTCGGGCGCGTCCTGCATGATGGTGCGTCCGCCATGTCGGGGCGGGCGCGAGAGGCAATTGCGGGCACGGGGACGTCGGCCTCGGCGCAACGACCTCCATCCACTCGTCTGCTCGGGCGGGATCCCCGCCTCGGCCCACAGCCGGAGACGGTCGAAGCTCCTCGCGGTCAGCCACCAGACGAAGCGTCGGGTGATGAGCGGATCGAGCGCTCGTCCGATCCAGCCCCATCCTGGGGCGTAGTCGTATCCCGTGAGGAACCGCACGCCGTCCTCTGTCGGCACGTACCGCCAGTATCCGCGCCCTGTGCCCAGGGGCGAGAACGCGTCTTCGGTATCGAACAGCAACGCGGAGGTGCGCTCCCCCGCAGCGCTCTCCTTCGTCGCCAGCGAGATGCCGGTCCCGCGGATGGTGTGCAGCCGGAGATCGAGCTCGTATCGGAACTCCTGTGCTCCGTCCGCCCTGGTGCGCTGCGGCGCGATGTCCGTGAAACGCGCATCCCATCGCACGTGCGAGGTCGGGTCCTGGGTGAGCCGCCACACCTCGTCCAGGGGAGCCCGGATCAGCACCTCGACGTAGAGGGCCCGATCCTTCCGCGACCGTTGACGGGGAGATGCGGAGGCCATGCGCCCATCGTAGGGGCACCGCACGAACCGCATAGGATTGATCCCGTGACGAGACCTCGCCTTTACTCCGGAATGCAGCCCTCCGCCGACTCCCTCCAGATCGGCAACTACATCGGCGCGCTGCTCCAGTGGCGGGACCTGCAGACCTCCTACGACGCCTACTTCTCGGTCGTCGACCTGCACGCGATCACGGTGGCCCAGGACCCGGCAGAGCTCCGCGAGAAGACGCGCCGCACCGCTGCGCAGTACATCGCCGCGGGCATCGAGCCGTCGCTGTCGACCCTGTACGTGCAGTCCCATGTGCGCGCGCATGCCGAGCTGGCGTGGATCCTGAGCACCATCACCGGCTTCGGAGAGGCCGGGCGGATGACGCAGTTCAAGGACAAGTCGTCGCGCTACGGAGCCGACTCGACGAGCGTGGGACTGTTCACGTATCCGGTGCTCATGGCCGCCGACATCCTGCTCTACCAGACCGACGTGGTGCCGGTCGGCGATGACCAGAAGCAGCATGTGGAACTCACGCGCGATCTCGCCGAGCGCTTCAACTCGCGGTTCGGAGAGACCTTCACCGTTCCGATGCCGGTCATCCAGAAGGAGACGGCGCGCATCTACGACCTGCAGAACCCGACGTCCAAGATGTCGAAGTCGGCCGAGAGCGACGCCGGCGTGCTGTGGATGCTCGATGACCCGGCGAAGTCGGCGAAGAAGGTCATGCGCGCGGTGACCGACAACGAGGGCTCGGTGCGCTTCGACCGCGAGAACAAGCCCGGTGTCTCGAACCTGCTGACCATCTACGCGGCGCTGACCGGACGCCAGATCCCGGCGATCGAGGATGAGTACGCCGGTCGTGGCTACGGCGATTTCAAGAAGGGTCTCGCCGAGGTCGTCGTGAACGAGTTCGAGCCGGTGCGCGCGCGCGCTCTGGAGCTGCTCGACGACCCCGCGGAGCTCGACCGCATCCTCGCCGAGAACGCCGCACGCGCCGACGCCGTCGCCGACGAGACGCTCTCGAACGTGTACGACCGGGTGGGTCTGCTCCGGCGCGTCTGACGCTCGCCTTAGGATGGGGGTCGTGACCGATCCGCAGCTGCCTCCCCCGTCCGGCGCCGTGCCCTCCGATCCGCCTCTGCCGCCCGCGGTGCCGGCGCCTCCGGCAACGGACTTCCCGGCCGGCGCGTTCCCGCCGCCAGCCGCACCCGCATATCCTCCGGCGGCTCCGACGTATCCTCCCGCAGCTCCCGCGTATCCCCCGGCAGCACCGGCCGGCTACCCCGCGGCCCCGGCCCCCGGCTACCCCGCAGCCCCTCCCGGCGCCTACCAGGTGCCCGTCGGCGGCTACACGGCTCCCTCCGGCGCCTACCAGGTGCCCACCGCACCGGCTCCCTCGTCCTCGCGGCTCTTCGGGACGCTCGCCCTGGTCTTCGCTCTCGTCGCGGCGGTCGTACCGGCGATCGTCGTCAGCGTCAGCGCGTTCGAGATCGGTCGGTACCTGCCCAACGGCGCATCGGTCACCGCCGATGACCTCCGGGTGCTGACCCCGGTCCGGGATCAGGTGCTCTGGGCGGAGCTCTCGTTCTGGCTCGGGACCCTCGTCGGCGTCGCCGCGATCGTCCTCGGCATCATCGCGATCGCCAAGAAGCGTGGCCGGGGTGCAGGAATCGCCGCTCTCGTGGTGGCGGTCCTGGCGTCGGTGATCTTCTTCATCGCACTGGTGGTGGCTCTCACGACCGGCGCCGCTGCGGGGATGTCGAACTTCTCGGCCTGACCGCACTGCCGGTAGGCAGCTGCCGCGTCAGCGCGGCGCGTGGTGTTTCTGCTGCGCCGCCAGGAGTCCTTCGTCGACCAGCAGCTCGACCGCATCGGCGGCATCCGAGACGAGGATCGGCAGGTTCGGCCGCTCTTCCTTGCCGAAGGGTGCCAGCACCCAGTCCGCAGGATCCTGACGCCCGATCGGACGACCGATGCCGACTCGCACGCGCGGGAAATCCGCCGTGCCCAGCGCTCTGGCGACGTCGCGCACACCGTTGTGCCCTCCGTGCCCGCCGCCCGTCTTGAGCTTGACGGTGTCGAACGGGATGTCGAGCTCGTCGTGCACGACGACCACCTGCTCGGTGGGGACCGAGTAGAACCGCGCCAGAGCCGCCACCGGCGTGCCCGAGACGTTCATGAACGTATTGGGCTTGGCGAGCACCAGCTTGTCCGCGCCAGGGCGCAGCCAGGTCTCGACGACGCGCGCTCCCCCCTTGTGCTCGCGGAACGCCTCGGAACGCCGCGAGGCGAGCTCATCGACGACCATCTGTCCGATGTTGTGTCGAGTGCTCTCATACCGCGGGCCGGGGTTGCCGAGCCCCACCACGAGCCAGGTCGATGGCATGTCCTCGTCCTCTCCCTGTCCGGGGCTGTAGCATCCCGGTCAGGATACGACAGAGGGGACGCGATCGGATCGCGTCCCCTCTGTGATGAATCAGTCGGAGATCACTCCGCGGCGGCCTCTTCGGTCGCCTCATCGGCGGACTCGCCTTCGGTCTCCGCCTCGTCCTCTTCCGCGGGTGCGGCGGGCACGGAGATCGCGACGACGAGCACCTCGGGGTCGGAGAGCAGCGTGGAGCCCTTGGGGAGCTGCACGTCGGCGGCGGTGATGTGCGCGCCCTCTTCCAGGCCCTCGACCGAGACCTCGATGTTCTGGGGGATGTGCGTGGCCTCGGCCTCGATCGACACGGTGGTGGCGTCGAGGTTCGCGATCGTACCGGGAGCCGACTCGCCCGTGACGATGATCGGGACGTCGATGGCGACCTTCTCGCCCTTCTTCACGACGAGCAGGTCGATGTGCTCGATGATCTGGTGCACCGGGTCCTTCTGCACGTCCTTGACCAGAGCGAGCTGGGACTTGCCCTCGATGTCGAGCTCGAGCAGCGCGTTCGCGCGGCGCAGGATGAGCGAGACCTGGTGGCCGGGGAGTGCGACGTGCACCGGCTCCGTGCCGTGACCGTAGATGACGGCGGGGATCTTGCCGGCGGCGCGGAGGCGGCGGGCGAAGCCCTTGCCGAAGCTCTCGCGGAGCTCGGCCTGGACCTTGGTGTCTTCAGACATGGGTTCTCCTTCGGGGCACGCAGCGAAGGCGCCGCGCGGTGGTCTTGGAATTTTCGAACTCGCTGACGCAGGAGGAAAGCCACCGGGCTTGCTTCGCCGCGTCGATAACGGATGTTCGCGCACGCGCAGAAGCATCCCTCGCCGAGGTACAGCCTCAATGGTACCGGATGACCCGATAGGCTGAGGACACCGGTCCTTTTTCTGCAGAACACGGAGAACCCCCATGCTCGACGGCGCCTTCCTCTCGCACGCACTCCTCTGGCTGATCGGCGCCATGACCGTGTGCGCGGCCGTCACCTCGTTCATCGCGCTGTTCGCGATGGGCCGCTCGGGTTACCGCAAGGACTGACAAGCGACAGCGGCGCTAGCGCTGCCCCACCGCCGCGGCGATGAGCGCGGACGCGGTCCGCACGTCCGCCGCCGCGTCGATGCTGATGCCCTCTTCGTCTGCATCGAGCGACTCGAGGGTCTGCAGCTGGGAATCCAGCAGTGCGGCCGGCATGAAGTGATCCACGCGCAGGCGCATCCGTTCCTCGAGGACGTCGCGACCGATCGCCAGTTCGGCGAAGAAGGCCTCCGGCGCCTCGTCTCTGATGAGGTCGCGATAGACGCGTCGAAGCGCTGAGCACGCGACCACGACGCGCTCCTCCGCCTGGAGGGTCTTCCCGACGAGGCGGAGCCAGGGCTGTCGATCCGCATCGTCCAGCGGAACTCCCGCAGCCATCTTGCCGACGTTCTCCGGCGGATGCAGGTCATCGCCGTCGATGAACCGCGCTCCGAGAGAGTCGGCCAGGAACGCGCCCACCGTCGACTTGCCGGAGCCACTCGGACCCATCACCACGATGCGCACGCTCATGCGCCTCTTCCGAAGTCGATGAGCACCTTGCAGGAGCTCGCAGGGTCGGCGGCCCGTGCGAACGCCTCGAGCGCATCGTCGACCGGCAGCACGTGGCTGATGATACCGCGCACGTCGAGGCTGCCGTCGGCGAGAGCGGCGATGACCTCGTCGAACTCCGCCCCGAAGCGGAACGATCCGCGCAGGGTGAGTTCGCGCGTGATCGCGGTGGCCATCGGCGCCGGCACGTCGCCCCCGCGCTGCAGCCCCAGCATCACCACCACGCCCCCGCGGACGGCGGCGGAGACGGCGGCCGCGAGACCGGGGACGGTGCCGCTGGATTCGATCACGATATCGGCGTGCAGCTCGGAGATCTCGCTCTCCGCCCTGGCGTCGATCGACAGGATGCCACGCGCTTCGGCGATCTCCCGCGGCAGCTGCTGCAGATCGGTGACCGTCACGGAGGTGGCCCCCTCCCGCTGGGCGACGGCCGCGACGAGTTGGCCGATGGGTCCGGCGCCGATGACCACGACGCTGCGACCTCGGACGTCGCCGGCTCGCCGCACACCGTGCCAGGCGACCGCGGCCGGTTCGGCCAACGCCGCCGTGCGCAGATCGAGGCCGGTGGGGAGAGCGTGCAGCATCCGCGCGGGGAGCGCCACGCGACGGGCGAAGGCCCCCTGGGTGTGAGGCAGGTGCATCGCCGACCCGAGATACGTCGATGCCGGTGCGAGGTTGGGATGCTCGGCCGGCCAGGGTGTGCGCCCGTCCCCGTGCGCGGTGAGCGGGTGGACGGCCACGGGCGTGCCGACTGCCGGCCCCGAGCCGTCGGCTGCGGCGACCGTCACGACACCGGACACCTCGTGCCCGAGGATCATCGGCTCCCGCAGCACGGAGGCCCCGGCGGCTCCGTGCCGCCAGTAGTGGAGGTCTGACCCGCAGACGCCCCCGAAGGCCACGTCGATCACGGCGTCGTCCGGTCGGGCCATCGGCGCACCGATGTCTTCGATCCGCAGATCGTCGGCGGCATGCGCCACCACAGCGAGGTTCTCCACCACGCTCCTTCCCCGGTCACACGAAGGGCGTGACCAATCGGATGCCCGCCACATCGACGGTCACGGTCTGTCCTGGCGCCACGACCGCCTGGGAGTGCGGCGCGCCGGTCATGATGACGTCCCCGGGACCCAGCGGTGACCACGCGGCCACATACGCGAGGCATTCCCGGATCGACATCGGCAGCTGAGCGCTCCCGGTGGCGGCGACGCGGCGACCGTCGATCGCCACCTCGAGCGTCACATCGTCGATGCCTGCGTCGGTGTCGATCCAGGGACCGAGCGGGGTGTAGCCCTCCCCCGACTTCGACTCGAAGTTGCGCGGGTCGACCTCGGCACGCTCGGGACTGGAGAGGTCGTTCACGGCGGTGACGCCGAGGACGTACTCCTGCGCGTTCTGCGCCGTCAGCCCTGCGGTCGGGCGTCCGATCACGACGGCGATCTCGCCCTCAGCCACCTGTGCACCGGCGTCGCGGCGCAGCGTCACCGTCACCCCGCTGCCGACCACGGTGCGCGGGCTCTTGAGCCACGCCTGCACCGGCGAGGCGTGGTCAGGGCCGTTCTGGGCGATGCCGATGATGACGACCGGATCCACCGGCGCGATGACGGTCCCCTCGACGGTCTCGCCGATGTCCCCCGGCTCGGTCCCGCCGGCAAAGGCCGCGAAGGGGTCGGTGATCGGCACCGGGCCGTGGATGCCGTCCCGCACCCACACGGGGCCACCGGGTGCGGCGACGCGACCGATGCGCATCAGACGACCGCCGTCATGCCGCCGTCGACGAACAGCGTCTGCCCGTTGACGAAGTCGCTCGCGGAGCTCGCAAGGAACAGCAGAGCGCCGACGAGATCCTCGGTGTCTCCCCACCGACCGGCGGGGGTCCGTCCGCGCACCCAGTCCGAGAACTGCTCGTCGGCGACGAGCGCCTTCGTGAGCTCGGTGGCGAAGTACCCGGGGGCGATCGCGTTGGCCTGGATGCCGTGCGGGGCGAGGTCGGCGCACAGGCCCTTCGTGAACATCACGATCGCGCCCTTGGTCGCCGCATACGCCGCTATCGAGGGGCGGGCGAGCTGAGATTGGACACTGCCGATCTGGATGATCTTGCCCGAACCGCGCGCGATCATCCCGGCGGAGACCCGACGTGACAGGTGGAAGACGCTGGACAGGTTGGTCTGCACGAGTGCATCCCAGTCCTCGTCCGCGAACTCGGCGATGGGCGCGCGTCGTTGGACACCGGCGTTGTTGACGAGGATGTCAGGGGCGCCGACCAGCCGTTCGACCGCGTTCATCCCCTCGTCGACCGCTGCAGCATCTGTCACGTCGAAGACGACGCTGTGCACGTCGGCCCCGGTCGTGCGGGAGATCTCCCTCGCCGACGCGTGCGCCTTCGCCGCATCGCGCCCGTGCACGACGACGGTCGCTCCGGCTCCGGCCAGCCCCGCGGCGAGCGTCTTCCCGATGCCCTGGCTCGACCCGGTGACCAGCGCCGTCCGCCCCGTGAGATCGAAGGCGGCCAGTCCCGCAGGCAATGCCGTCATCGCCCCACGGCCTTGATCGAGACGGTGGTGGCGAACACGTCGTCGCCGGCCTCGGCGCGCGAGACCTTGATCGCGTCGTCGACGCGGGTGAGGTCGCGACGGAGGGTCTCGGGAGCGAGGAACGTCGATGCGGTCGTGATGAGAGCGAGCACCGCCATGTAGATGGCCAGCAGCACCCAGTTGCCGTCGCTGACCGCGATCAGGTACGCGCCGAGGACACCGGCGAGGCCGCCGGCGAGCACGGCGGAGATCTCGCGGGCCATGGCGACGCCGAGGTACCGGTGACGGTTTCCGAAGAGTTCGGGGAGCATGGCGCACTGCGGTCCGAGCATGCTGTTCACCGCCACGCCGATGCCGATCGCGATCACACCGATCGCGATGGCGTAGTTCCCGAGCGACAGGAGCCACCATGCGGGGAACGTGTAGACGAGCATGAAGACCGCACCGAACCGGTACACCGTGCGGCGGCCGAAGCGGTCGGACAGGTGCCCTGTGAACGGCACGGAGAAGACGCCGATCAGCGAGCCGAGGGTGACGCCCCACGTGAGCAGGCTCTTGTCGGCGGTGTCGCCGACCACCGTCACGAAGAAGGCGAGGCCGAGCGTCTGGAACATGTACGAGCCGCCGTTCTCCGCCATGCGCAGCCCGACGCCCACGATCACGCCGGGGAGACCATGCGTGAAGATCTCCCGGATCGGACGATCGGCGATCTGCTCGTGCTTCTCGAGTTCGACGAACGTCGGCGTCTCCCGCAGCCGCATCCGGATGAACAGCGCCAGCAGGATCAGCGCGAAGGAGGCGAGGAACGGCACACGCCATCCCCAGCTCAGCAGCTGGTCCTCGGGGAGCAGGGTGATCAGGCCGAAGACGACCGCAGCGAGCAGCGTGCCCGCCTGGATGCCGACGAACGGAAGAGCCGAGAAGAAGCCGCGGCGCTTCACCGGCGCGTACTCGGCCATCAGCACGGTCGCCCCTGCCTGCTCCGCACCGGCACCGAAGCCCTGCAACAGTCGCATCAGCACCAGCAGGATCGGCGCCCACACGCCGATCGCGGCGTACGTGGGAAGCAACCCGATCGCCGTGGATGCTCCACCCATCAGCACGATGGTCGCGACCAGCACCCACTTGCGTCCGAGCTTGTCGCCCAAGACACCGAAGAACAGTCCACCGAACGGACGCGCCAGGAATCCGACGCCGAAGGTCGCGAACGCGGCGACCGTCGCCATCGCCGGGTCGTCCTGGGGGAAGAACAGGACGTTGAAGATCAGGGCGGTCGAGAGGCCGTAGAGCGCGAAGTCGAAGTACTCCAGCGCGCTGCCGATGCTCGACGCGAGCGTCGCGCGGCGCAGATTCGCCGCGTATTCCGGGTCGTCCGACGCTGCTCGGGCTGAGGTGCGGGGGTCTGTCACGGCCATCTCCTTCGATCGGCTTCGCCTGCGGCGTGATGACGACTGTACCAGCCTGTTGAATTCTGTTCAACCCTTTGGACGGGTTGTGGCCCGCTTTCTCGCGCACGAAGAATCGCCACCCCTCAGGAGGGCGGCGGCGCGTCCGGGGAGGTCAGCGTCGGACGGCAGCGCTGAACGGGTTCGTCAGCGCGGCGGCGGCCTCGCGCAGCGCCTCGCCCACACGCTCGATCCGCTCGTAGTCGGCCTCGGCCGCACGGATCGCGACACCGAGCGCGAGCGGCGGATCGGTCGGCGCCCACCCCTCCAGGGGCACGGCCACGCCGACGATGCCACGGAAGGATTCCTCCGCGTCCAGCGCCCAGCCTCTGCGGCGGGCTGTGGCGAGCACCTCGAGAAGCCCCGACATGGTGGTCGCGCTGCGCTCGGTGAGCTGCGGGAAGACGGCGTCAGCACCGAGGAGTTCGGTCACCTCGTCGTCGCTCATCGCGGCGAGGAGCGCGCGTCCGGTCGCCGACAGCGGGGCCGGGAGACGAGACCCGAGCGGGGTGCCGAGACGGAGCGAGCGCGAGCCCTCGTGACGGGCGAGGTACAACGCGTCCGTGCCGTCGAGCATGGCGACCTGCACCAGTTCGGAGGCGAGCTGCGGCGAGGCCTCGCACACGCTGTAGAACTCCCGCACCTGGTTGAACTGCGCGGCGAACGCGCCACCCAGTTCGGCGGTGCGCACGCCGAGGCGGTAACCCTGCGGCGTGCGGTCAACCATGCCGCCGGCCTCGAGCGCGAGACAGAGGTTCGCGGTCGACGACTTCGCCAGTCCCAGGTCCCCGGCCAGCTCGGTGAGCGTGCGCGGGCCCCCGGCCTCGGCGAGGATCCCGAGCAGGCGGATGCTGCGGGTCACGGCGGGTGCGGGGTCTCGCCCCTCGCGGGTGTCGTCATCCATGGCCGCGCCTTTCGCGCTCGGGATCCCTCAGGCGGTGAAGACCTGCAGGTCGATCAGTAGAACTCGACCGTATCGACCACCGCGGCCAGCGGCTCGCCGTCCAGCAGGCGTGCCGCATTCTCCGCGAAGCGTCGAGCGATCCGCTCCTCCTCCTTGGAGCTGAGGGCTGCGGTGTGTGGGCTCACCAGCACGTTCGGGTGCCCCCACAGCGGCGAGGCGGCATCGAGCGGCTCCTGCTCGAACACGTCGAGGGCGGCGAAGGCCACGCGACCATCGTCGAGCGCGCCGAGCAGCGCGACCTCGTCGATAACGGTGCCACGACCCACGTTGGCGATGATCGCACCGGGCTTGACAGCCTCGAGCACGTCGGCGCCGATCAGATGGTGCGTCTGCGCTGTGCCGGGAAGGGTGACGACGATCGCGTCGACACCGGCCACGGCCTCGGTCAGCTCGCCCAACGGCACGAGACGATCCACACCCGCCACCGGCTCACCCGAGCGCGTCGTGCCCCACACCCGCGCGCCGAGCGCATGGAAGCGCCGTGCGCATTCCGAGCCGATGCCGCCGAGACCGACGACCAGGACCGTCATCTCGTCGAGCTGACGCATCTCCCAGCGATCCGGCCAGGTGCGCGTTCCCTGGTCGGCGAGGAGGCGCGGGAGGTTCTTCGCACCGGCCATGACCCCGAACACCGCGAACTCCGCGAGCGGGCCGCCGTGCACGCCGGCGCTGGTGGTGAAGACCACACGGTCGAGCTGGGAACGGTCGAGGCCGGCAGCCTTGACCGAGGCTCCACCCCCGGCCGCGGTCGTCATGACCCAGCGCAGCCGCGGGTTCGCAGCCACCGTGCGAGCCAGAGCCCCCGCGTCGACATCGGGGATCCCGAAGAGCACGTCTGCGGAATCGACCAGCGCATCGAAGGCCCGCTGCCGCTCCGGCGTGCGCGTGTACTGAGGATCACCCGACCAGTCGGCAGGACCCCGCATCGGCGGCATCAGATCGTGGTCGCGGAGCACCTCGAGGCGCGGCTCGAGCTCCTCGATCAGTCGGCACAGCTCTTCCCGCAGCGGCACCGCCACGACGGCACGCAGCTTCTTCTCGGTCCCCGTCATCTTGGTCCCCTCCTCGGGAAGTCTGAATCACTCACCTTAGCCCAGTTCCATCCTGTTGGACACTGTTCTATCTGTTGGATTGTAGCTTCGGTGTGCGCATGAGCAACACACCTGCCACCGTCGGCGTGGTCGGCCTCGGCGCGATGGGTCGCCCGATGGCGGACCATCTGCTCGCCGCGCACGGTCGGCTCGTCATCCATGCCCGCCGCCCTCAGCCGGAACTGCTGGCTGCCGGTGCCTCCTGGGCGGAGACGCCACGTGAACTCGCCTCCAGAGTAGACGTCCTTCTCATGATGCTGCCCGACCTCCCTCCTTTCGAAGCCATGCTCGACGGGCCGGACGGGTTGCTGGCCGACGCCGGCGACCTGCTCATCCTGATCGGGTCCACGTCGTCGGCGCCGGCCGTGCGCGCGCTCGCGGAGCGGGTGGGCGCACAGACGCAGGGACGGGTGCGAGTCGTCGACTGCCCTGTCTCCGGCGGTGAGGACGGTGCGATCGCCGGAACCCTCTCGATCATGCTCGGAGGGGACCAGGAGGACGCGGCGATAGCCGCCGAGGTGCTCGCCCCCTGCGGCAACCCTGTGCTGCTCGGCCCGCTGGGGGCGGGCGAGGTCGCCAAAGCCTGCAACCAGCTCGTCGTCTCCGCCACGATCATGGCGCTCGGCGAAGCCACGGTGCTCGCTGAGCGCTCGGGACTCGACCTCGATGCGCTCTGGTCGCTGCTCTCGGGCGGATACGCCGGATCGCGCCTGCTCGACAGCCGCCGCGAGAAGCTCGTCACCGGTGACGACTCCCCCAGCGGCATCGCGCAGTACATGGTGAAGGACCTCGGCTTCGCCGCCGACATCGCCGAGGCCACCGGCACCGCGCCCGTGCTGCTGCCCACCCTGCGTGCGGCTTTCGACGAACTCGTCGCCGCCGGGCTCGGAGAGCGCGACATCGCGGTGTCGCGGCGCTTCATCGCCTCCCGCGACATCGCCTCTCACGACATCGCCTCTCACGACATCGCCTCTCACGACACAGGTCGCCACTGACCTCCCGGACAGCGATACTCTGAAACCACCCCTTCTTCACGATCTCGAGGAGCCTTCTGTGCCCGAAGCATCAGCGAACATCGGAGTCGTCGGACTCGCCGTCATGGGCTCGAACCTCGCCCGCAATCTCGCCAGCCGCGAGGGCAACACGGTGGCGATCTTCAACCGCAGCTACGAGAAGACCCAGACGCTCCTCGACGAGCACCCCGAGGCCGGCTTCGTACCGGCCCGCACCTACCAGGAGTTCGCCGACTCGCTGCAGAAGCCGCGCACCGCGATCATCATGGTCAAGGCCGGGGGTCCGACCGATGCGGTCATCGACTCGCTGGTCGAGGTGTTCGAACCGGGCGACATCATCGTCGACGGCGGCAACGCCTATTTCCCCGACACCATCCGTCGCGAGAAGGCCGTCCGCGAGACCGGCATCAACTTCGTCGGCGCCGGCATCTCCGGCGGCGAGGAGGGCGCACTCACCGGACCCTCGATCATGCCGGGCGGCTCGGACGAGTCGTGGGTCACCCTCGGGCCGATCCTCAAGTCCATCGCGGCGATCGCCGAAGGCGAGCCCTGCGTCACCCACGTCGGCCACGACGGCGCCGGTCATTTCGTCAAGATGGTGCACAACGGCATCGAGTACGCCGACATGCAGCTCATCGCCGAGGCCTACGACCTCATCCGGCGCGGCACCGGCAAGTCGCCCGCCGAGATCGCCGAGATCTTCGCCGAGTGGAACCGGGGCGAGCTCGAGTCGTACCTGATCGAGATCACGGCCGAGGTGCTCCGCCAGGTGGACGCCGAGACCGGCAAGCCGCTCGTCGACGTGATCCTCGACCAGGCGGGAGCCAAGGGCACCGGCGCCTGGACCGTGCAGACCGCGCTGTCGCTCGGCGTACCGGTGTCGGGCATCGCCGAGGCCACGTTCGCCCGCTCGCTGTCGTCGCACCCCGAGCAGCGCGCCGTCGCCGGCGGCCTTCCCGGCCCCGACGAGGAGTTCACGGTCTCGGCCGAAGACACCGAGCAGTTCATCGAGGACGTGCGCCTGGCGCTGTATGCGTCGAAGATCGTCGCCTACTCGCAGGGCTTCGACGAGATCCGCGCCGGCGCGGCCGAGTACGGCTGGAACATCGACCTCGGCGCGATCTCCAAGATCTGGCGCGGCGGCTGCATCATCCGTGCGCAGTTCCTCAACCGCATCGCCGATGCCTACGCGGCGACCCCCGACCTCCCCGTGCTGATGACCGCACCCTACTTCGCCGAGGCGTTCACCCGGGCGCAGTCGTCGTGGCGTCGCGTCGTGGTGACCGCAGCGCAGGCGGGCATCCCGGCTCCGGCGTTCTCGTCGTCGCTGTCGTACTACGACGGCATCCGCGCCGACCGCCTCCCTGCCGCTCTCGTGCAGGGGCAGCGCGACTTCTTCGGTGCGCACACCTACAAGCGCATCGACAAGCCGGGCACCTTCCACACGCTGTGGTCGGGCGACCGCACCGAGATCGAGGCGGAAGACACGCACTGACGTCCCGTCGACGAAGGGCCGGGTACCGCGAGGTACCCGGCCCTTCGTGCATCATGACCCCCGCGGGTCACGACGGCTCGCCGCTCACGGCGCCGCAGCGATCCCCTCCCTCGTGATGTCGCGCACCGTGCCCTTCGCGAGACGGAGACGCCGGGTCGCTCGCCGCGCCACCGCCGAGTCGTGGGTCACCACGATGACCGTGATCCCCTCGACGCACAGCGATTCGAGCAGCGCCAGGATCTCGTCCCGCATGCTCTCATCGAGGTTGCCCGTCGGCTCGTCGGCGAGCAGCACTCGCGGCTTCTTGACGAGGGCACGCGCGATGGCGACCCGCTGCTGCTGCCCTCCGGAGAGCTCCGCCGGCAGATGGTCACCTCTGTCGTCGAGACCGACGTGGGCAAGAGCCTCCGCGACCCTGGCGCGTCGCTCGGCCCTGTCGACCCCCCGCGACTCGAGCGCCATGTCGACGTTCTCGGTGGCGGTGAGAGTCGGGATCAGGTTGAACCCCTGGAACACGAACCCGATCTCCTCCGCCCTGATCCGGGTGAGCTCGGCGCTCGAAGCGGACGCGAGTTCGCTGCCGTCCAGCAGAAGCGATCCGGTGGAGGGTGTGTCGAGGGCGCCGAGCAGTTGCAGCAGGGTCGACTTGCCCCCTCCGGTGGGGCCCTGGATCGTGACGAACTCGCCGGACATGATGTCGAGGTCCACACCCGTCAGCACTTTCACGATGCGCCCCTTCTGCGTGTATGTCCGGGTGACGCCCGTGACACGGTATAGCGGCTGCTCCCTCCCGTCTGTCGGCGCCGCCGGTGCGAGGTCTGCCGTGGTCATGGTCTTCTCCTTCTCTGGGCTGTCCTTCTGTGGGGATGTCGGGTTCGGTCGCTCATCGTTCGCCCGAGACCTGGTCATGCGACCGAGCGCAGCGCCTCGGCGGGACGGAGACGGGCGGCCCTCCAGCCGCCGAACGCTCCGGCGACGACACCGCCGAGCACGGCGAGTCCGACGGCGGCCAGCAGCACCCCCGGCGTGAAAGGTGCCTGGAGCACGATGTCCGCCGTCTGCTGTCCCTGGAACACCGCCCCGCCTCCGGTCGGGCCACCGCCCATGCCGCCAGGACCTGCTTGACTTCCCCCACTCGCAGCGACGGTGGGACGCAGGACGTTGATGAGCACGATGCCGATGACACCCAGGACGAGGCCCGCGGCTCCCCCGATGAGTCCCTGCAGCATCGACTCGCCCGCTACCTGGCGAACGACCCGCCCGTTCGACCAGCCGATCGCCTTGAGGGTTCCGAACTCCCTGGTGCGACGGCCCACGCCCGAGAGGGTGAGCAGCACGGAGAGCAGCAGAGCGACGGCGAGGACGATGACGGAGAGCCAGGTGCCGAGGTTCGTGATCAGCGCCGTGGCGCTGGAGAGGGAACCCGACACCGTCGAGGCGAGCTCGGACTGCGACGCGACGGTGGCGTCAGGGAGCTCTTCGGCGAGCGCGGACTGGACCGCATCGATCGAAGCGGCCGAATCGGCCTGGACGTACACGGTGGAGATCACGTCGTCGACTCCGGCGAGCGTCTGCGCTGTGCGCAGCGGCAGATACACGTTCGCCGCCGTGTCCGCACTGTCGGACGTGGATCCGAGGATCCCGACGACCTCCACATCGGAGCCGGCCACGTCGATGGTGTCTCCGACCGTGATCCCGTTCGTGGAGGCGTACGTGCTGTCGACCATGGCGACCAGTGCCTCGGCGTCATCGGCGTCGAGACCGCGACCGTCCGTGACCGTGGCCGAGGCCATCGGTCCCACGGCGGTGGCAGCTGGATCGATGCCGAGCACGGAGAAGGAGTCCACCCCGAAAGAGCCCCCGCCGCCCGCTGCGCCATCCGGTGGCGTCTGCCCTTCCTCCGGCGCGGCGGGCTGCTCGCCGTCCTGCGGCGCGAATCCACCGCTGGGCACCTCGCCGGAGAACGTGGAGTTCGTGAGGCTCAGCGCCCCGGATGCCGCCGAGACGCCGTCGGTCGCGGCGACGGTGTCGAGCACGGACGAGTCGAGGGTGCCGCGCAGGAAGTCGGTTCGCAGCGTGGACTGTGCGAGCGTGGTGGTCTCACCATCGCTCTCACCGGCATCCGCATCGAAGTCGAAGCGCGGCCCCTCCCCCTGGCCCGGCTCGGCGGCAGCGCCCGTGACCGTGAGGTCGGTGCCGACTCCGTAGACGGACGCGAGAGCCTGCGCCTGGGCGTCCCGCACCCCCGCGGTGAGGGCGTTGACCACGATCACCAGTGCGATCGCGATCGCCAGCCCGATCGCGACGATCAGGGTCTGCTTCCTGCGTCCGGCGAGTTCGCGCCGCAGATATGTTCCGTACATCTCTCTCCTTCCGCCGCGGCCATCGCGGGGCGAGATCGACGTTAGGAATCGCGCATAAGCGGAATCGAGGGTCCGGTGATGAGAACGCTATGGAGCGCGGATCACACCGCCCGCACGGCCTCCACGAATGCCCTGGCGCGGACAGCGAGAGCGTCGAGGTCGCCGCCTGAGGTCGCCGCATCGCCGACCAGAGGTCCACCGACCCCGACGCCGAAGGCACCGGCCGCGAGAAAGTCGCCGACGGTGTCGACGCTCACACCTCCCACGGGGATGATCCGCGCGTGCGGGAACGGATCACGCACGGCGCGGATGAAGCCGGGACCGAGTGCCGACGCGGGGAACAGCTTCACCGCCGCGCTGCCGAGGTCGTGACCGCGCTGGACCTCCGTCGGCGTGTAGACACCGGGCAGGACGCCGATGCCGCAGCTGACGGCGTAGGGCACAGATGCGCTGAGCGTCGGGGTGACCATGAACTGCGCGCCGGCCGATACGGCGCGATCGACATCCGCCTCGTCGAGCACGGTGCCGGCGCCGATCAGCGCGTCGACCGGAGCGTCGTGCACCACCTGCGCGATCGCCTCCTCCGCGTCGGGGAGGGTGAGCGCGATCTCGAGCGTGCGCACGCCGGCTTCCAGGAGGGTCCGTGCCGCGGCGACCGTCGCATCGACGTCGGTTCCGCGGAGGATCGCGACGAGCCGCGTGCGGCGCAACCGTTCCCGCAGCTGTTCGTTGTCGACGGCGCTCACAGCGCGCCCTCCCCTGCGATGCGGGCCGTCGGCACCGAACCTCGCCACGGGTATGCGGGGACCCCTCCGACCTCGACCCGCACGCCGAGAAGCGCACCGTCGGCGTCAGCTGGTTCTGCCAGGCCGATGCTCGCGGTGGTGATCACGAGCAACCGGTCAACGAGGGCTACGGCGGTCGGACGCTTCGCCGGAAGGACGATGGTCTCCACGAGCTGACCGTCGGGAGAGTAGCGGCGCACCTCGGAGGCGTCCCAGACCGCGACCCAGAGCATGCCCTCGAGGTCGATCGCCATGCCGTCGGGGTTGCCGCCCTCGACCCGGCACACCGTGCGGCGATTCGACAGCTCCCCGTCCGGCGCCACGTCGAAGGCCTCGATGCTGCGGTCCGGCAGAGTGTCGATGTAGAACAGCGTGGATCCCGTCCTGTCGAAGGCGAGACCGTTGGACACCGTGACCCCTTCCAGGCGAGCAGTCGGCTCACCATCGGGGTCGATGCTCCACAGCGTGCAGTGCGGTTCGCGGGGCATCGACTGGGTGCCCACCCAGAAGCGACCGACCGGATCACCGCCGCCGTCGTTCATGTAGTCCCCCGGTGCGGCGATGTCATCCGTGAGTGGGCAGACGGCTCCGTCGTCGCTCACGTGCACGACGCGACGATCGACTCCGACCAGCCAGCCCTGCCCCGGCTGCGCGAGCGGGATCGGGGCACCGATCTGCGCGCCGACGACGACCGCGGATCCGGGGATCACTCGCCCGCCGTCGATACGCCCGCGGTGCAGCGAACCCGTGGCCATGTCGATCCAGGCGAGGCTGCCGTCGCGACCGTCCCACCGTGGAGACTCGGCCTGGACGTATCGGGCGTCGGAGAGGATCTCGACGGTTCGGGAGGGCAGGGTGTGCGACATCCGGGGGCGTCCTTCGCTGGTAGCTCGTAACCGTTATGTGGCAGACTATCTCACAATATGCATAACACTTGCGAGAAATGTGGACAGACGATGATGAAGGCGGGAAACAGCTGATGGCTCCGACACTCCATGGCTTGATGCCCATCCTGGCAACACCCTTCGACGAATCGGGCGCCCTCGACCGTGCCGGCCTGCGTCGGCTGGTCGAGTTCCAGCTCGCCTCCGGGGTCGACGGTGTCGCCGTCTTCGGCATGGCGAGCGAGGGCTTCGCACTGACGACGGAGGAACGTCGGACGATCCTGGACGATGTCGTCCGGGTGGTCGACGGCCGGATCCCGGTGATCGCCGGCGTCAACGGCACGTCCACCGCGACCTCGATCGAGCAGGCGCTCCTCGCGGAGGAAGGGGGTGCCGACGCGCTCATGGTGCTTCCGCCGTTCATGGTGAAGCCGCCGGCAGCGACGCTCGTCGACTTCTACGGCGACGTGGCCGCGGCCACGTCGCTCTCCGTCATGGTGCAGGACGCTCCCGGCGTCACCGGCGTGGTGATGGCTCCGGCTCTCATCGCCGAGATCGCCCGGCTCGACGGCGTCGACTCGGTCAAGGTGGAAGCTCCCCCGACGGCACCCAAGGTCGGGGCCGTGGTCTCGGCGATCGATGACCCCGACTTCGCCGTGCTCGGCGGACAGAACGCGCAGTTCTGCCTGGAGGAGTACGCCAGGGGCGCCGTCGGCACGATGCCCGCCTGCGAGTTCCCCGACCTGCTCGGCCCGGTGCTCGACAGGTTCCTGGAGGGGCGCGTCGACGAGGCCAGAGCCGAGTTCCGTCGTATGCTCCCTCTCGTGCTCATCGGTCTGCAGGGCGGCATCGCATGGGCGGTGCACAAGGAGGTTCTCGTCGCGCGCGGCATCATCGACCACGCGACGGTCCGCTACCCCGCGTCGCGCCTCGACTCCGGCAGCCGTGCGTCCGTGAAGCTCGTGATCGACGAGCTCGCCCTTCCCCCCATCCCCACCACGGTGCGCGTGTGACCGGCCGCGGCGTGCTGCTGATCGGCGGCAGCTCCGACATCGGTCTCGCGATCGCCCGTGCCTTCGCCGACGGCGGGGACACCGTCGTCGGCGTGGGGATCGATGACAGCGACGACGCCGTCTTCGCGCGGTATCTCGTCGCGGACTGCAGTCGGCCGGAGGCCGCCGATCGCGCCGTCGCGGATGCGGAGCAGGCTCTCGGCCGACTCGATGTCGTCGTGCTCGCCGCCGGACGCATGCCGATCGCCCGCGCCGAGACCACGAGCGACGAAGACTGGCGCGGCGCCCTGGGGGCCACGCTCGACTCGGCGTTCTTCGTGGCGCGCGCGGCTCTTCCCCGCCTCTCCGCCGGATCGTCGATCGTCGCGGTGACCTCCGTGAACTCGTCGCTCGCCGCCCCGGCCTTGGCCGCCTACGCAGCCGCCAAGGCCGGAGTGGACGGCCTCGTACGGCAGCTGGCGCTGGACTACGGCCCCCGAGGCATCCGCGTGAACGCCGTGCAGCCGGGCAGCATCTCCGCGCAGGACACCGGCGAGAGCGAGGGCTACCCGCTCGGACGCATCGGCCGTCCGGAGGAGGTCGCGTCCGTCGTGGCGTTCCTCGCCTCCGACGCCGCGTCCTTCGTCACCGGCACGTCGATCGCGGTCGACGGCGGCCTGTCGATCTCCTCCCCCGCGGCCTGGCTCAAGCCGGTGCTGCGCGAACGCTGGCTCTGACCCGCTCACCTCTACGAAGAAGGCCGCGTCCCTTTCCGGGGACGCGGCCTTCTTCGTATCTCCAGCAGCTCTCGATCAGGAGTTGGCGTCGAGCAGCCCCTGGACTTCCTTCTTCAGCGCGTTGAGGCCGGCCTGCACCTCGACCTGCCCGGCGAGGATCGTCGCGACACCCGCGCCGATCGCGGCGTCGATCTGCGCGGTCACCGCGACGCGGTCCCACGCGGCACCGCGTGCATGCTCGGAGACCTCGGTGCGGAAGGCTCCCTGGAACTTGTCCGCTGCGAGGGCGGGGATCTTGTCCGCGACGCTCTTGGCGGCCGGGGCCACAGCGGAGTTCTCGTAGAGCGCGGTCGCCGCTTCGACGTTCGTCGCGGCGTAGAGGATGAAGTCGCGGCTCGTGAGCTCTCCCTCACCCGCCGTCGCGAAGACACCACTGCCCCAAGCCCGGTTGAAGGAGTCCTTGCCACCGGCGGTCGGACGCGAGATCGCGCCGATGTTGTCGATGATGTTCTGCGCCGCACCGTTCGTCTTGACGAAGGTCGACGCGAGCGGGGCATCGTCGTACAGGGCCGCCCGACCGCTCGCGAACAGGATGCGGGCATCGCTGCGTGCCACGTTCGTCTGCGTCAGACCGGCATCCTGCAGGGACTTGTACCAGGTGACGGCCTTGACGCTCTCGGCATCCCCGAGGGTGCACGTGAGGTCATCGGTGACGACGTCGCTGCCGAAGCCCCACATCCACGGGACGGCGTCCTTCAGGTCGGGGTTCTTCGTGACGGCGGCGTAAGGGATCAGCGACGAGTCCTGCTTCTTGATCTTCTCGAGCGCCGTGGCGAACTGCTCCACGGTCATGCCCGACTTGATGCCGACGCTCTTCGCGATCTCGCCGTTGGTGATGATGCCGATACCGGCAGCCGTGAGCGGGAGCACGAGCAGCTTGCCGTCCATCGTGTAGGAGTCGAGCACACCCTGCGGGATGCCCAGCCCCTTCGCGAGGTCGGAGAGGTCGGCGAGCACGTTCATGGGGGTCAGCACCTGCCACCCGCCCGACTGCCCGACGCCCATGAGGTTGCCGGAGCGTCCGGTCAGAGCCAGCTGCGTGGCGGCCTGATCGTAGGGGTAGATGACCGGCGCGACCTTGACGCCCTCCTGCTTCGAGAAGCCGTCGAGGATGCCCTGCCACGCCGATTTCAGAGCCTCTTCGCCGAGCGAGTTGCCGTAGAAGTTGATGGTCTTGGCCTTGGTGGCTCCTGCGGCCGTGGCTCCGGCTCCGGTGCCGGGGGCGGCGGGGGTCGCACAGCCGGCGAGCGCGAGTGCGCCGAACGCCGCCAGGACGGTTCCGCCTCCGAGGAAGGCTCGGCGGCTCAGCTGCGAGTTCGAGATGTTCATGGAGACTGCTCCTTCGGGATGAGGGGTGACGAGCGGTGCTGCGGTGCTGCGGTGCGGCGCTATCCCTTGACCGCCCCGGCGGCGAGGCCGGAGACGAAGTAGCGCTGCAGGAGGATGAAGATGAGGACGAGTGGGAGGGAGGTGATCAGGGACGCCGCCATGAGCGCGGGCCAGTCCGCCGTGCCCTCGCGGATGAACGCCTGGGCGAGACCCGCCGGCAGCGTCTGCTTGTCGGGTCCTGCGAGCGTGAGGGCGAAGAGGAGATCGCTCCAGCCCCGCATGAAGGCGAACATCCCGGCGGTGATGAGTCCGGGGACCACGAGCGGGAACACGATGCGGAACATCGTCCCCGTGCGCGAGAGTCCGTCGACCTTGGCCGCCTCGATGATGTCGTCCGGCAGTGCGTCGATGATGCCCTTCAGCAGGAACACCGCGAGCGGCAGCGTGAACGTCGTGAACGAGATGATCAGTGCCGTATAGGTGTACAGCAGCCCTGCCGAGCTCAGCATCAGGTAGAGCGAGATGAGCAGCAGCGCACCGGGGATCAACTGGCCGATGAGGAACATGAACATGACGGCGTTGCGACCGCGGTAGCGGAACTTCGACAGGGAGTACGCCATCAGTCCGCCGACCAGGACGGCGAGCAGAGCGGTTCCGGTGGAGACGATGATGCTGTTGAGGAGGTTCTTCAGCAGCAGGTCGTTCTGGAAGAAGCCGATGAAGTTCTCGAAGGTCGGATCCACAGGGAAGAACGGACGGTCGAGGGAGAAGACGTCCTCCTTCTTCGTGAAAGCGGTGGCCGTGAGCCAGTACACCGGGAGCAGGCCGAACAGCGCCAGCAGCAGGAGCAGGACACGTCCCGGGATGGACAGGTGGGGGCGGATGATCGACTCCCCCACATCGCGACTACGGCGCATCACTTCTCCAGCCGTCGGTTGAGGAACAGGTATCCGGTGGTGATGATGGCCAGCAGGACCAGCCAGAGCGTGCCCATGGCTGAGGCCTTGCCCAGCTCGTAGCTGCCGAAGGCGAGATCGTAGAGGCTGACCGCGAGCGTCGTGGTCGAGTTGCCCGGCCCTCCACCGGTCATGACGAAGATCGTGTCGAAGTTGCCGAAGTTGTAGATGAACTCCAGGACGGCGACGAGGGTCACGGGGCCTGCGATGTGCGGCAGGGAGATGTGGCGGAACCGCTGCGCGCGAGTCGCACCGTCGATGGTGGCGGCCTCGATCTGCTCGCTCGGAAGGGTCTGCAGCACCGCGAGGGCCACGACCATGATCCAGGGGAACGAGTGCCACGTCTTGGCGATGACCACGGCCGCCATGGCGCCGGTCGGGGTGCCCAGCATGCTGACCTCGGGAAGGCCGAACACCGAGAGCACGTGGTTGACGACGCCGTAGCTGTCGTTGAAGATCCACGCCCAGAGGAAGGAGACGACCACACCGGGGAGCAGCCAGGGAAGCATGAGGGCCCCGCGCAGGATGTTCCGTCCGCGCATGCGGGCGTTCAGCAGCAGCGCCAGGGCAACGCCGAGCACGAGCGGGAAGATCGTGGAGAGCGACGCGAAGACGAGGGTCGTGCCGAGCCGCGCGAAGAACTCGTCCCAGACGGCCGCGTAGTTGTCGAGACCGACGAACGTGCGCTCCGGACGCAGGAGGGATTGATCGAACAGGCTCGTGAAGATGCTCGACACGAGAGGGAAGATCGCGATCACGAGGAACAGGAGGACCGCGGGAAGTGCGATCATGAAACCGAAGGTGCGATCCTTCGCGCCGAGCGTGGAGCGTCGCCCGGAGCGTGGCTCGACGGCCTTCTGCTCGCTCTCTGCGGGCCGCTCGAGTATGGCTTGTTGCATTGCAGTCACTTTCCAGTAGAGACGACCCCCGCGGGGCCCTGCGCGTCGTCGTCACAGTCGTCGACGTCGACGTGCGGCCAGTTAACCACAATGCGGATGCGAAATCCACAAAATGCATACGACACCCACATTTGTGTTGCTCGAAGCCATTTCTCTGAATAGGATGACTGGCAGCGGTGACCACCGCGACGTCGCCCACGCGGCGGCAGTACTGAGGAGGAGTGACCATGGCATCGGAATCGGTGGGCGGCACCCAGACCGTCGAACGGGCGATGTCGTTGCTCGCCTGCTTCACCGAGGAATCGGGCGAACTGCGGGTCTCGGAGCTCTGCACCCTCACCGGGCTCGGCCAGTCCACGGTCTCGCGGATGATGTCGGCGCTGGACCGCATGAAGTTCGTGGTCCAGGACCCGCGCACCGGCCTGTACCGCCTGGGTCCGGCCGCCGTCTCGCTCGGCACGATCGCCCTCAACGGCTCCCCCATCTTCCGCGCAGCGCGGCAGATCGCGCAGAACCTCGCCCGCCGGATCGAGATCGGTGTGAACGTCGCCGAGCTCAGCGGCTTCACCTTCATGTACCTGTGCAACTTCGAGGGGGCGCTCGCACCGAAGTCGTTCGACATGGCGGGCCGCACGGGTCCCCTGCACGCCACGGGCATCGGCAAGGCACTGCTCTCCGGCATGACCGACGCGCAGGTGGACGAGTACTTCGCGCAGGCACCGCAGCGCTTCACCCCGCACACGATCGTCGACCGCGAGGCCATGCAGCTCGCGCTCGATGAGACGCGCAGCCGCGGCTACTCGACCGAGATCGAGGAACTCGCCTTCGGACGCGCCTGCATCGCCGCCCCGATCCGCAACCGTGCGGGCGAGATCGTGGCCGGCATCTCGGCGAGCGGCCCGCTGTCCGTGTTGGATCTGCACGCCCCGCATCAGGAGCTCGCGCTGCAGCTGATCGAAGCAGCCGACGAGATCTCCGTCGCCCTCGGATACAGCCCTTCCCGCACCGCATCCGCGTTCGCCGCGCTCTGACGCCCGGCCGCGACGCTCCCTACCCCTGACCGCGGCACCAGCCGCCGGCCGCTCGCCCATCGATGTCTTTGGAGACCCCTGTGAGAATCACGCGCGTCCAGACCTTTCCCCTCTACCTCTCGAAGGAGGAGGCGAACAACTCCTACGCGGGCGACACCGCCGTCGACCACCGCGGCTATGTGATCCGCCCACCGTGGCGGAGCCTGTACTCCCCCGGTTACGAGACCCTGCTGGTGAAGATCGAGACCGACGAGGGGCTGATCGGGTGGGGCGAAGCGCTCGCTCCGGTCGCCCCGGTCGTGGTCGCGGCGATCGTGGACAACCTGCTGGCCCCGCTCATCCTCGGCGAGGACCCGCGTTCGGTGCGCACGCTCTGGCACCGGATGACCGAGTCGATGCGCGAGCGCGGGCACCTCACCGGCCATCAGGCCGACGCCATGGCAGCCGTCGACATCGCCCTGTGGGACCTCTGGGGTCACGCGACCGGGCTCTCGGTCTCGGAGCTCGCCGGCGGACGCTTCCACGAGGTGCTGCCCACGTACGTCTCGGGCATCCGCGGCGTAGACGACGTCGAGCGCGCGGAGAAGACGGCCGAGCTCGTCGAAGGGGGCGTGCGGCGCATCAAGCTGCACCTCGGCGTCGACATCCGCACCGACCTCGCCACCTACGATGCGGTCCGCGGCGTTCACCCCGACCTCGACGTCGCGCTCGACGCGCACTGGACCTACCGCCTCGGCGAGGCCCGTGCTCTCGGCCGGGAGCTCGACGACCGCAGGGCCTGGTTCTTCGAGGCGCCACTCGCTCCGGAAGACGTGGAGGGCCACCGAGACCTCGCTTCCGCGCTCGCGACACCGATCGCGGTCGGCGAGGCGATGCGCAGCCGCTTCGAGTTCACCGACTGGCTCACCCGCCGCGCGGTCGGCCTCACGCAGCCCGACATCGGCCGTACCGGCATCACCGAGGGCCTCGCGATCTCGGCGGTCGCCGACGCCTTCCACGTGCAGGTCGCCCCTCACCACTCGGCGGCCTTCGGCATCGCGATGGCCGCCGGCGTTCACGTCGCGGCGAGCGCCGCCTCGCTCCTCGCGTTCGAGTACCAGCCGTTTACGCTCCCGGTCGCCAACCGTCTGCTCACGACGCCCCTCGAGGTACGCGCCGACGGCGGCTTCGTCGTCCCGACCGGCCCGGGCCTCGGCGTCGCGGTCGACGAGGACGCGATCAAGGAGTATGTGCGCCACTGAGTCGTCAACTCTCCTCAGAATCGCGCAAATGGTCGCATCCGCCTGGCGGATGCGACCATTTGCGCGATTCGAACCGGGGAGTCAGTCGCCGATACGGACGAACTGCGCGGCGCTGACCCGGTGGATGCTGGTGTTGCGCACCTCGAGTCGCACCGTGCCCGTCGCACCGGCCGCGTAGCGGAACGAGCCCAGCGAGCGCCAGGCGGCTGCGCCCTGGGTCTGGTCCACGATCACCTCGGAGCTGCCGTTCTGATGCTCCACGACGTAGGCCGCCGACGTCGTGGTCGTGGGGTTCGTCGGGTACCAGACCGAGACACGGTAGAGCCCTGCCTGCGGGAGGTCGACGTTCCACGTCACAGTGCTACCCACCGAGTCGGAATCGCTGTACCGCGTGCGGGTGCCGTTCCAGCCGGAGAGTCCGCTGGGGTACCAGTTCCCCGCCTCGAGGTACCCCGGCCACGGCGACTGCGTGTGGGCGATCACGCCCTCGTCGGCGACGCGCACGAGCACTCCCCTCCTGAGGCTCTGATCGAGGCGTGCCTCGAAGCGCGTCGACGATCCGGGTGCGACACCGGAGCCGGCCGTCACCGTCCAGGTATGGGTCAGATCCGATCGCGGTGGCACGGTGATCGTCGTGCTCTGCTGTCCGACGCTCCACCCCGTGAGGCCGTAGAGGGCGAGCGTGCCTTGCAGGGGCGTCACCCCGGTGTTGATGACGAGTGCGGTCAGCTTCGCGACGGCGCCCGGCCCGTTCACGATCTCGACATCGGAGGTGAGCGACACCAGTCGGCGCCGGTCGATCACCTCGATCGCGGCCGGTCTGAGCGTGACGGGATCCTCGCCCGTGACCGTGAGCTTCGCCTTCACCTCGACCTCACCGAGCGGTGCGGCGGTGGCGATCACCGCGGCCGATTCCATGCGGGCTGAGCCCTGCGCCGGGACGGAGACGGCCGGGACCGCGCCGTCGAGCTGCCACCCTGACGGGAGTGTGATCGCGACCGTGCCGGTGATCGGGTCGTCCGTCGCGTTGCGCACTTCGATCGTCAGCGGCACACGGTCGCCGGCGGTGCCCGTCGCCTGCGCGATGACATCTCCCGCGAGACCCGGGTTCGCACCGCTGATCCGTGCGGGCAGCTTCAGCGTGACCTCGGGCGTGGTCACTCCGCCGGAGGTGATCGTGTACCGGAAGGTGTCGGTCAGGTCGTCGACCGGGATCGTCCATTCGAACGGGTACGCCTTCTGGGGCGCCTGCTGCACCGCGTTCCCGCCGATCCGGTAGGACAGCGTCGCCTGCTGTTCCGTGTCGATCTGCACGTACGCGTCGTACCCCTGACCGTCGGGGCGCACCAGGAGCATCCCTCGCGCGACGCCGTACTCGGTCGCCGGGTCGGAGTCGACCTCGTGGAAGCTGTCCGGCCCGTGATCGACGATGTCGTCGAACGGCAGTTCGGGACGCTGCACGTCGACGTCGCGCACCACGAGGGCCACCAGCCCGCGCGCGGGGACCGTCACGGTGACCCGTCCGCTGCTCGCCGCTCCGGTCGATCGAGTGCCGTTCGCCGTCACCAGCTCCACGGGCGTCGAGGAGTTCCGGGGCACCCCGGTGAGGTCGCTGGAGAGGTCGACGACCGCCTGCTGCGCGGTCCCGGCGGAGTTGGTCAGGCTGATGTACAGGGCGCCGTTGCCGACACCGCCGATCCAGTTGACCAGAGGGTTGTCGACCGCGATGAGCCCCGCGGGAAGGTACGGCCAGACCCCGTGTTCACCGAAGAACGTCCCCGGGGCATGGCCGTAGGCGAAGAACTTGAAGTACGCGAAATCGGCCTCGAACACGTGCGGGAACTCGATGGCCCCCGCGCTCCGATAGAAGCTCTCGCTGATCAGGTAGTCCATGGCGAGTCCGAGCTGGGCCGGCGCGTGGTGGAAGTAGTACCCCGTGATGCCCACCGGGCCGCTTGTCGCGAAGTCGGGTTTCATGTGCGCGACCTGGAACTGCCGCCCGTAGTAACCGGGGTATGTGGTGAAGCGACCGATCACCATGTTGTGCGCGATGTCGGCGAGCAGCTCGTCTCCGGTGTGGTGTGCCAGGCGCAGCAGTGCTCCGGCCCAGCACGGGTTGAACACGTAGCCGCCACCCGGGTTCGTCAGCGTGCTGACACCGAGCTTGAACGACGACAATGCCTCGAACGTCAGCCCCGACGGGGACACGTACCAGGCCGGCACCGTCTCGGTCGGCACGTCGGTGGTGGGATACGACGGGAGGGACGAGCGCGACTCCCAGTCGTACTGCTGCGTGATCACGGAACCGACCGGCACCGTGACCGTCGTGTCCGGCACCGGGCGCACGGCCGTCTGCGTGATGAACCGCTGTACCTCGCGGTACGCGCCGTCGAGGAACTCGGACTCCCCCGTGGCCTCGAACATCTCCAGCAGGTCGACCCAGTACTTCGAGAAGCTGTAGGCGAAGCCACCGGGCGGCTGGCCGTTGCTGCGATAGGGCGTCAGGATCTGCTCCTGCGAGTACCGCCGCGCGATCAGGGTGGCTTCCGTGAGATAGGCCGGATCCCCCGTCACCCGGTAGGTCGCCAGCGCGTTCGAGAACGGGGCTCTGCTCTGCCCGACCACACCCGCTTTGGTCGCCTGCACCGCGAGCCGCTGGATGCCGGCGTTGCGCCCGTGGGTGAGCTGATACAGCGACGCGAGGTTCACGGCGTCGGTGGGGATGCGACCGATCCGGTACTGCGTCTTGTCGTTGTAGACCGGGCTGCCGATCATCGGCGTATGCCCGATGCCCTTGCGGGAGAGCTGATACTCGACGAGCGGCCTGGCACGGCGGTCGTAGAGGGTGCTGTCCGCGGTCCCCGTCAGGTAGTGCGCGGAGAGCACGACACCGCTCGCCGCCGCGCGGACGGCATCCTCGTTCTCGACGTCGACGAACCCCTTGGCACGGTTCCACCACCCCGAGTACGACGGCACGTAGTCGATGGAGTCGTCGCCGCTGGGCTCGACGGCGATCAGCTCCGCCATGGCGTGCACGGCGTCGGTGAGCGACCGGTCGTAGACGTTGTGCCGGTACGCCGTGAGGCCGTACTCGTTGCGGCACAGCTGCGTGTAGGTGCCGTACAGCGTGTCGGCGAGCGCGGCGAGGCCGAAGGCGAACCCACGCTGCTGACCGACCGTCATCGCCGTCCGCAGCCCCGGCTGGGGTGCGTACATGGACGGCACGATGTCGAGGCTGTCGTTGCGCAGACTCATGCCGTACGGCTGTCGGTCCGACATCAGCTGCCGCTCGTGCACGAACTCGGCGACCTCCGACGGCAGATAGACACCCGAGGTGACGGCGACGTCGCCGATCGCGTACTGCGTCAGCGCCATCGGTGCGAAGAGCTCCCACGCCCCCAGCGGCGCCGAGCCGTCGAGCACCGAGAGGGCGTGCTGATAGGACCCGCAGAGCACCTCGTCGAGGTCGTCGATCGACCGGGTGTCCTGGCTCTGGTAACCGACGATGTAGTCGCCTGCGGTCTTGGCCGTGAGCACGTAGTGCGCCTCGGGCTGCGCTCCCTCCAGCCGCCAGCGGACCACCAGGTCGACGTCGTCTGTGCTGGTGGTCAGTTCGATCGCCTGCGGCCCGAGCACCTGGAACGAGGTGAAGCCCAGCCAGCTCGGCGCGAGCGGGCCGTACAGCTCCGGAGCGCTCCCGGCCGGCAGCGTGCCCTCCAGCACGAGCCACTGCTCGTCGAAGCGGTGGGCGGGGTCGGTGATCTGCAGCCATCCGCCGTTGTGCTTGACCTCGAGGTCGCGCACGATCGTCGCGCCACCGTCCCACGTCGCCTGCAGGAAGGTCATGCGATGGTTCTGTCCCACCAGCTGAGCGACCTGTGAGAAGGCGAGGTTCGGTTTGTCCAGTCGCCGCAGAGCATCGGCATACACCCCGCCGGCGGTGGTGAGTTCGGTGGCCGCCGCGGGGGCCATGCCGCCCGGCGAGCCGAGCACCGGGGGGAGCACGCCGGCGATCACGAGCATTCGCAGCACGGAGCGTCGGCTCCACATCAGGGGATTGTGTTCGGCACCGTCGCCAGGAGTTGCATCCATGATGCACATAATGCAATTCCTATGCGATGATGTCAATGCGTGCGCCGCACCGATCACCCGAGCCCACATGCCCCGTCGACACCGGTAGCGTCGACGAGGCAGCCCACCCGAAAGGATGCACGCGGTGACGCACTCCCCGCCCGAGACCCCGCCTGAGGAGATGACGGAGTACTCGCTGAGCACGCTCCTGACCTCACTCGATCCCCCCGTGGAACCGTCGGATTTCGACGATTTCTGGAGGGCCTCCTTCGAGGAGTTCGGCACGGGCAGCGTGGCCTGGGAGGTCGTCCAGGAGCACCCCGAGACCCCGACGCATCGCGTCGCCGAGATCCGCTTCCGTTCCTCCGCCGGCGAGGCGGCCGTCGCGTTCGTGATGCTTCCGCACGCTGCCGGCGTGACCCGCCGAGGCCTCGTCGTCGGCCACGGTTACGGCGGTCGAACCGGCCCCGACATCGAACGCGTCGCCTCCGATACCGCCGCGATCTTCCCGGTCGCCCCCGGAACCCATATCGGCACGAGCAGCCGGTTCCCCGCATCGCCCGACGAGCACGTGCTGGCAGGGATCGAACACCGCGACACCTACTCGCACCGCTTCAGCGCCGCCGACATCTGGCGAGCGGCGACCGTGCTCCTCGAGATGGCCCCATCCGCAGCGGGAGCGCTCGACTTCAGCGGCGGCAGCTTCGGCGGCGGCATCGGCGCGCTCGCCCTGCCGTGGGACGGGCGGTTCCGTCGCGCCGCGCTCGATGTCCCGAGCTTCGGCAACCACGACGTGCGCCTGTCACGGAGATGCACCGGGAGTGGTGAGGCCGTGCGCCTGCACCTCCGCGAGCACCCGGAGGTCCGGCCGGTGCTCGACTACTTCGACGCGGCGATCGCAGCCCGGCGGCTGCGGCTGCCCGTGCACGTGAGCGCGGCCGTGCTCGACCCCGCCGTCGATCCACGCGGGCAGTTCGCGGTCTACCACGCCGTGTCCGGCCCGAAGCGCCTCGGCGTGCGGGCGGCGGGCCACCTTCCCGGAACGGTCGGCGAGCTGTCGGACCGACTCGCGCTTCAGGACGGCATCGACTTCCTCGCACTGCCCGACGACCGTCTGATCTGAACACCCCGACGGATCGCTTCTCAGAAGATGCATAGCGTTCTCCATAGAAATCGCATAGGAGATTCCGCAGAATAGGGACATGACCAGCGACCTGCCCGAACTGCGCCGTCCCGACGGCTCCCCCTTGCGCATCCTCGCCGTCGACGACGAGCAGATGCTTACCGACCTGCTCGCGATGGCGCTGCGAATGGAAGGATGGGAGGTGCGCACCGCCTCCTCCGGGATGGAGGCTCTCCAGGTCGCGCGCGAGTTCGAGCCCGACGCACTCGTGCTGGACATCATGATGCCCGATCTCGACGGGATGTCGGTGCTCAAGCGACTCCGTGAAGCCGGCAACCTGGTCCCGGTCCTGTTCCTCACCGCGAAGGATGCTGTGGGCGATCGCGTCGCCGGCCTCACAGCGGGCGGCGACGACTACGTCACCAAACCGTTCAGCCTGGAAGAGGTGATCGCGCGCCTGCGGGCGATCATCCGCCGCACCGGCCACGCCACCGCTGACGACGGCCAGTCGATCCTGCGCGTCGCCGACCTCACCCTCAACGAGGACAGCCACGAGGTCGTGCGCGACGGCACCGAGATCGAGCTCACCGCGACCGAGTTCGAGCTGTTGCGCTACCTGATGCGCAACGAGCGCCGGGTGCTCTCGAAGGCGCAGATCCTCGACCGGGTGTGGAGCTACGACTTCGGCGGCAAGTCATCGGTCGTCGAGCTGTACATCTCGTACCTGCGCAAGAAGATCGACGCCGGACGCACGCCACTGCTGCACACCGTCCGCGGCGTCGGCTACATGATCAAGGCCCCTCAGTGAGCTCGGCGACGACGATGAGACGGCCGATGAGCCTGCAGACACGGCTGATGACCGCCGTGATCGGGTTCGTCTCGCTGATCCTCATCATCGTCGCCATCATCACCAGCGCGACGCTGGGCAAGACCATGGAGGATCAGCTCGACCAGAAGCTCTCCAACAATGCGCACCAGCTCGTCCGGGTGACCGAAGCGTTCCCCCCGTCGTCCGCCACCGCGCAGAACGTGCTCGCGAACAGCTCCGCACCGCCGGTCGGCGTGCTCTTCGTCGTCTCGAGCCCCGTAACGGGCTTCAGCGGCGTCGTCGCGAAGACCACCGACGGCGATCCGCTCGCCGGGTCGCTGCAGACTCTCAGCGGCGCCCAGCTGGCGGAGATCGCCGGCGCGCTGAAGGACTCCTCGGTCGCCTCCGTCTCCATCAGCGACGTGGGCTCCTACCGGCTGATGGCGCTGCCGACGAGCAACGGGGTCATCGTGGTGACCGGCCTCCCCCGCGACGAGATCCAGAACCAGCTCACGCAGCTCCTCACGGTGATCGCGCTCGCCACGATCGGCGGCCTGATCCTGCTGGCCCTCACCACGGCGATCACGATCCGCGTGAGCCTGCGCCCGCTGCGCGCCGTCGCGACCACCGCGACCAGGGTCGCCAACCAGCAGCTCGATCGCGGCGAGGTGACCATCACGGAGCGCGTCCCCGCCTCCGAGGCCGATCCGCGCACCGAGACCGGGCTGGTCGGGGCGTCGTTGAACAAGCTCCTCGATCACGTGAACACCTCGCTCGCGTCCCGGCAGAAGAACGAGGAGCGGATGCGGCGGTTCGTCGCCGATGCCAGCCACGAGCTGCGCACACCGCTCGCCTCGATCCGCGGCTACTCCGAGCTCTCGCTGCGAGCTCTCCGCCAGACGAAGGAACCGTCCGAGCGACCGGAGGTCATCGAGAGCACCACCTCTTCGCTCGAGCGCATCCAGGCGCAGTCGCTGCGGATGACCAGGCTCGTCGAGGACCTGCTGCTGCTCGCCCGCCTCGACGAAGGCCGGGAGCTCGTCTACGGCACGGTCGACCTCACCCAGCTGGCGCTGGAGGGGCTGTCTGATGCGCGCCCCACGGCCGTGGACCACCACTGGAAGATCGACGTGCCCGACGAGCCCGTCACGATCCCGGGAGATGCGGGACGCATGCACCAGGTCGTGGCCAACCTGCTCGCGAACGCCCGCACGCACACGCCGGCCGGCACGACGGTGACACTGAGCGTCGCGCAGGAGGGCGATGCGGCGGTGCTGCGCGTGCACGACGACGGTCCGGGGATCGATCCGGCCATCCGAGACGAGCTGTTCGCCCGCTTCGCCCGCGGAGACAGCTCCCGTGCGCGCCAGACCGGCGGGACAGGGCTCGGCCTCGCGATCGTGAAGGCCATCGTCGAGGGCCACCACGGCTCCATCACGGTGGACAGCGAGCCAGGGAACACCACCTTCAGCGTCCGCATCCCGACGAATCCGGCGGCCTCCCCCGACACCGCCGCTACGGACACCTGACCCGCAGCACAGCGCCCGCCACGAGCACAGCGCCCACCACCATACTGAGCCCGCCACGATACTGAGCCCGCCACGATACTGAGCCCGCCACGACACTGAGCCCGCCACGATGCTGAGCCGCGCGCGAGAGGATTCCTGCGCCGGCGGGATCAGTAGCCGGCGAAGGCGTCCGTGGTGAGGCTGCGGGCCTTCTGCAGTGCGGGCGCGAGATCGGCGATCAGGCGGGGTGGGCCCGAGATGAACGCGTGGCGCGCGGGCAGGTCGGGAACGGCACGCTCGAGGGTATCGGCGTCCAGACGCGCCCCCTGAGCCCAGGACCAGTGCGAGGGCAGGGCGGCCGGCTCGTCGCGCGTGAACACGACGGTGCGCACGCCTGTCTCGGCCAGCTCCTCGCGGAACGCGAGCTCGGAAGCGTCTGCGGCGACGTAGATCAGCACCACGTCGCGCTGTCGGCCGGTCGCCTGCAGCTGCCGCAGCTGGGACACGAACGGCGTGACGCCGATGCCCGCCGCGACCATGAGCACGGGCTGTTCGCCCCGCGGCAGGATGAAGTCGCCCCAGGTCCCGGTCACGGCGAAGGTCGCCCCCGGCTCGGCGGCCGCGAGAGCCCGCTTGTAGCTGGAGGGGTGCTTCTGGTCGCCGTTCTTGTAGGCGATGCGCAGCGTTGGCAGGTCGGCCGGCGCCGACACGATGCTGAACTCCCGGCGGGTGCCGCGCGCGTCGGGGCGGTGGTGCGGCACGTCGAGCTCGAGATACTGACCAGGGAGGAAACGCACACGGCCCTTGGCGCGGAAGGTCAGCTCCTGCGCGGTCGGGGTGACGAACTCACGTCGTTCGAGCACGAGCCGCACCGACCCGCGCAGTGCGAAGGCGAACGCGACCAGGTTGCCGATGAGCAGCGCGCGCTCCTGTCCGAGGGTGAACAGGCCGGCCACGGAGAGGGGCCACCCCGCGAGCAGACCGACGACGACGGCCACCACGAGCTGCTGCCGACGCCGCGGCGGAAGAGTGAGCGGCTCCGAGAGCATGAAGGCCCCGAGGAAGAGGAACGGCGACTGCAGCACGGCGAACTGCAGGGCTGTCGCGACGTCGAAGGCGACATCGAACTCCACGGCCTGGACTGCCTGCCGCACCAGGGAGGTGGCGACCGCGACGATCAGGAACACCAGCACGACGCGGATCTTCTCGGTGCGCCACAGCACCAGGAGACCGAGCACCGCGACCGGGATCGTGAGCACGGGCGTGCCCACCCACCACGCCGACGAGGTGCCCAACCACTCGAAGGCCCCGAACGCCCCGAGGATCGAGACGACGGCGGCGCCGAACGCGGCCGGGTTGAAGATGTGCCGGCCCCGCCAGGCGATCAGATACTTCGACACGCTCGCGACGGCACCGGCGATCGCGAGGCCGACGAGTGCACTCGGCTCGACGCCGGGGCGGAGCACGAACAACAGGATGAGGGCGGTCACGACCGAGGATTCGATGCGCCAGGGCAGCCGCAGGATGCGCTGCGCGACAGCGTCGACGACCGAGATGACGAGCGCGAGCACGAGGAAGGACGCCACGAGCTCGAGCGGGGTCGGCGAGACGATGACGCCGAACAGCGAGAGCACGAAGGCGATGACGGCGAGGGCGATCAGCGCGAACAGGACCAGACGGTACATCGACAGCGAGCCCAGCACGGCCAGGACCCGCTGACGCGCAGCGGTGAATGAGGTGATCACGATTCCACTCTTCCCTGGTTCTGGACGGTGAGGAACAGTTCGGCCGGAAATCCGGGGGAACGCTGCACCCGTCCGTCGGTGCTCATCCGCACCCACTCGGTTCCCCAGGCCGCAGCGATCTCAGGGCCGCCGTCGAAGAAGAGGGCGGTCGCCACAGCGTCGGCCCTCATAGCGTGGGGCGCCACGGCCCAGGTCGCCGCCCAGGTGCGCACCGGGGTGCCGGTGCGCGCATCCAGGACGTGGTGGAGCCCGCTCCCCCACGCCCGACGGTTGATGGCCGAGGCGCACAGGGCCTGGTCCTTCACCTCGATGACGCCGATCGCCTTCGTCGCGTCATAAGGGTGCTCGAGGGCGATGCGCACACCGGCCCCGCGCACCCGGATGTCGCCACCGGCATCGATCACGAGATCGCCGGGCACACGCTCCAGCACCGTGGACACGAGATCGACGAGGCGACCCTTCCCGAGGGCGCCGACGTCGAGCGGAGCCGGAGCCGAAGCCCTGACCTCGCCACCATCCCACGAGAGATGCCGATCCCACTCTTCCGGCGCCGGGAGCGGCTGCCCGGCGATCAGCGTGTAGGCCGCGTCATAGCCGAGCGCATCCAGGCTCGCGGCGACGAGGGGGTTCACCGCACCGGCGGTCGCCGCGGAGAGCTCGCGATACGCGTCGAGCATGGGGGCGGCGTCGGCGGAGGCGAGAACGCCACCGAGTCTCCCGAGGCGCACGACCTCGGAGTCTGCACGGAACCGGGACCATTCGCGGTCGAAGCGCTCGATCTCCGCCGTCACCGCCGCCTTCGCGGCAGCCGGGAGCGGGTCGGTCGTCTCGATCTCCCAGTGCGTTCCGATGGCCTCGAAGCTCCAGGTGGCCATGCGGCTTTCAGGCGCCTACGCGGCAGCCTGCTCCTTGATCGACTCGACGGCGTCGTTGAATCCGCCGCTGGTGAGCGAAGAGCCCGCGACACGGGTGACGTTCAGCTCGTCGATCGGCTTGCCGTCGACCTCGGCGGCGATGCCGTCGATGAACTCGCCCTGGTAGCGCTTGCTCTCGGGCGCCTGCGGATCACCCGTGACCTCGACATCGGTGACGACGCCGTCGGCGAGCGTCAGCGTGACGGAGATCTTCTCCACCGTCTCGGGGGTCTGGTACGAGCCCTCGGCCGTGTAGGTGCCGTCGGTGTAGGTCGCCGTGGCGTCACCTCCCGAAGACGATGCGGAGGCGCCCGTATCGGGAGTGCTGTCGGCTCCGGAAGAGCCCTCGGCATCGGCAGCGCCGGAGCATCCGGCGAGGACGAAGAGACCTGCGATCCCGAGGAGTGCGGATCCCTTGCGGACAGAGGTCGGTACGGTCGTGCGGATCATGGTGGTCCTCCCGGCTCGGTGTCGGTCGACGTGGTCGTCGACCCCCTCACGCTAGGCATCGCGCCTATGAACGGGCTGACGTAACGTGTTACGCGTCTCCGCCGAACATGCTGGTGACGGAGCCGTCCTCGAACACCTCATGGATCGCGCGGGCCAGGAGCGGGGCGATCGGGAGGATGGTGAGCTTGTCCCACTGGCGCGACTCGGTGAGCGGGATCGTGTCGGTGATGACGACCTCGTCGATGGACGAGTCCTGCAGACGATCCGACGCCGGGTCGCTGAAGATCGCGTGCGTCGCGGCGACGATCACGCGGTGCGCCCCGTTCGCCTTGAGAGCCTGCGCAGCCTTGACGATCGTGCCACCGGTGTCGATCATGTCGTCGACGAGGAGGCAGGTGCGTCCCTCGACGGCACCGACGATCTCGTGCACGGAGACCTGGTTGGCGACCTTCGGGTCGCGACGCTTGTGGATGATCGCGAGCGGAGCGCCGAGGCTGTCCGACCACGTGTCGGCCACGCGCACGCGGCCCATGTCGGGCGATACCACCGTGAGGATCTCGCGGTCCTCCGGCGAGAGGGTGCGCTCGAAGTAGTCGAGCAGCACGGGCTTGGCGAACAGGTGGTCGACGGGACCGTCGAAGAAGCCCTGGATCTGGGCCGCGTGCAGGTCGACGCTCATGACGCGGTCGGCACCGGCGGTCTTCAGCAGGTCGGCCACGAGACGGGCGCTGATCGGCTCGCGACCGCGACCCTTCTTGTCCTGACGCGAATACGGATAGTACGGCGCGACGACGGTGATGCGCTTCGCCGACGCGCGCTTGGCCGCGTCGATCATGATGAGAGTCTCCATGAGCCACTCGTTGACCGGCTCGCCGAACGTCTGGATCAGGAAGAGATCCACTCCACGGATGGAGACCTCGAAGCGCGCGTAGATCTCACCCGACGCGAACGTGCGGTGCTCGACCGGGGCGATCTCGGTGCCCAGCGCCTCGGCGACCGCCGCCGTGAGGGCAGGGTGCGAACGACCGCCGGCGACGACGAGCCGCTTCTTGGTCTTCGCGATGATCCCGGGGGCCACGCCGTTGTCGCGATCCAGATCGACCGTCTTCTTCTTGCGCGCCATGTCCGCCTATTCCGCCGAATTCTCCCGGGACGCAGCATCCGCCGCGCCCGTCCCTGCTCTGTTCTTCTCGACCCAGCCCTCGATGTTGCGCTGGGGGGCGACGCTCATGGCCAGAGCGCCGGCGGGGACGTCCTTGCGGACGACGGCGCCTGCACCGGTCTTCGCACCGGCTCCCAGCCTAACGGGCGCGACGAGCACCGTGTGCGACCCGGTGTGCACCTCGTCGCCGATCTCGGTGCGGTGCTTGTTCACGTCGTCGTAGTTGGCGGTGATCGTGCTCGCACCGAGGTTCACTCCGCGACCGATCGTCGCATCGCCCACGTACGACAGGTGCGGCACCTTGCTGCCCTCGCCGATCTCGGCGTTCTTGGTCTCGACGTACGCGCCGATCTTGCCCTTGGCGCCCAGCACAGTGCCGGGGCGGAGGAAGGAGAACGGACCGACCGTCGCCTCGGCGCCGATGACGGCCAGCGTCGCATCCGTGCGGCGGACGACCGCATCCTCACCGACCTCGCAGTCCACGAGCGTCGTATCGGGGCCGATGACGGCTCCGGAGGCGATGGCCGTTGCCCGCAGGATCTGCGTGTTCGGGAGGATCGTGACGTCGGGCGAGAGTGTCGCGTCGTCGTCGATCCACGTGGTGGCGGGGTCGATCACGGTGACGCCCTCGAGCTGCCACCGGCGCACGATCCGCTGGTTGAGCAGGCGCCCGACGAGCGCGAGCTGCGTGCGGTCGTTCACGCCGTAGGTGACCGTGACGTCCGACACGACCGACGCCGCGACGCGGTCGCCATCGCGGCGGAGCAGTCCAGGCACGTCGGTCAGGTACATCTCGCGCTGAGCGTTGTCGAGGCTCAGCTGCGGCAGGTAGGTACGCAGCGTCGCGGCGCGGAACACGTACATACCGGCGTTGATCTCACGGACGGCCGCCTCTTCCGGGCTCGCATCCTTCTGCTCCACGATGCGGTCGACCCCGCCATCGGCATCGCGCACCACGCGACCGTAGCCGGTGGGATCCTCCACCAGCGCGGTCATGAGTGTGGCAGGCGCCCCGGACGCCCGGTGCTCAGCGAGGAAGGCCGAGAGGGTGTCGGCATCGGCGAGGGGGCAGTCGCCGGAGAGTACGAGCACGTCGCCCTCGAAGTCGGCGGGCAGCGCATCGACGGCCACCTGCACCGCACGACCCGTTCCGGGGATGTCGTCCTGGTCGACGAAGACCGCGTCGGGATAATCGGCGGCGAGGGCGGCCACCACCTGGTCCCGCTCATGCCGCACGACGACCTCGACGTGCGTCGCCTGCAACCGCTGCGCTGTGGTGAGCACGTGCCCCACGAGTGGACGTCCGCTGATCGGGTGCAGCACCTTCGGCAGACGCGACTTCATGCGAGTGCCCTGCCCTGCGGCGAGGACGATGATCGCGAGATTGTTCCCAGTCATGCTCCGCCGCCAGGACTCGAACCTAGACCTCACAGCTCCAAAGGCTGTCGTGCTGCCATTACACCACGGCGGACCGCGCCGCCCATGAAGGCACCGCGGGGACAAGTCTGCCATGCTCCGGCCCCGGTTCCGCTGACACCGCGGCCCGTCATCCGCGTGAAATACCGATCTGCAATGCTGACGACATGAGCATCGTGATCGAACGGGTGCAGGCCGCGAGCCCCGCCCTGGCCGAGTTCCTGGTCGCCCACCATGCGGAGTTGGAGCACACCGCTCCTGCGGAGAGCCGCCACGCCCTGGTGTTCGAGCGGTTGCTGGCTCCGGGAGTGCGGCTCTTCGCCGCGCACCTCGACGGTGCTCCCGTGGCCACCGGCGCCCTGGCGACTGTCGAGGAGGGACACGAGGAGATCAAGTCGATGCGCACGGACCCCGCCCTGCGCGGACAGGGCCTCGGCCGCGCCATGCTCGCGTTCCTCCTGGCGGACGCCGAGTCCAGGGGCATCAGCCGCCTCTCGCTCGAGACCGGGAGCGCGGACTTCTTCACCCCGGCACGTGCGCTGTACGCCGCGGCGGGATTCCGCGAGTGCGGCCCGTTCGGCGGCTACGCGCTCGATCCGTACAGCACGTTCATGACGGTCACGCTCCCGACCGCGTCCTGATCTCGTCGCCGCGCGCGCGATAATGGGCGGATGAGCGAGGTGGATGAGGTCGACCGGATCGTCGGCGCGTGGAACACCCAGCGTCCCGACCTCGACTTCTCCCCGCTCGAGGTCCTGTCGCGGATGGACCGGTTGTCGCGGCACCTCGATCGCGCCCGCCGCGATGTGTTCCGACGGAGCGATCTGGAGCACTGGGAGTGGGACGTGCTCTCCGCGCTGCGGAGAGCGGGGGCGCCGTTCCAACTCTCCCCCAAGCAACTGCTCCAGCAGACCCTGGTCTCGAGCGGCACCATGACCAACCGGATCGATCGCCTGGTCGGGCGTCGGTTCGTGCGGCGCGAGGCTGACCCAGGCGACGGTCGCAGCGTGCTGGTGACGCTCACCGATGACGGGCGCATCCGCGTGGACGCCGCCATCACGCGTCTGGTGGATGTGGAGGCCGATCTGCTGCAGGCGCTCTCCCGCTCCGACCGCGACCGCCTCGCGGGGCTGCTGCGCAAGCTGAGCCTGAGCTTCGACTCGTGACCGGCCGCAGCTGATGGGCATGCCCTCTCCCCTGCCCGTGCGCGACGGCGTGGGAGCCACACGGCTGCACGTGCCCCTCACCGGCTCGTGGCCCACGGTCGCTGCCTACATGATCGAGAGGTTCTTCCACCTCGATCCCGAGCGGCTGCTCGAGCGGTTCGATCGCGGCGACATCGTTCGCGCCGACGGCTCTGCGGTCCCGCGCGATGCCCCGCTCGGGAGTGTCGAGTTCATCTGGTACTACCGCGAGCCCGCCATCGAGACGCGGATCCCGTTCGAGATCGAGATCCTGCACCAGGACGAGCATCTCGTCGTCGTGGACAAGCCGCACTTCCTGCCAACGACTCCCGGCGGCAAGTTCCTGCAGAACTCGGCACTGGTGCGGCTGCGCAACCTCCTCGACAACCCGGACCTGGCGCCCATCCACCGTCTGGACCGCGCGACCGCCGGACTGCTGATGTTCTCGACGCGGCCCGTCACCCGCGGCGCCTACCAGCTGATGTTCGAGAACCGGCAGGTGCAGAAGGTCTACGAGGCGGTGTCCGCGCTGCCCGCGCACGGCGAACTCCCCTCGTTCCCGCTCGTCTACCGCAACCACATCGAGAAGCCGCGTGCCCAGGTGCGGGTGCAGGTCGACGACACCAGGGAGCCGAACGCCGAGACGCTGATCGAACTGATCGGCGCCGATGACCGTGTGGTGCACACCCTGCTCCGCCCGCACAGCGGGAAGATGCATCAGCTGCGCGTGCACCTCGCCGCCCTCGGCATGGGCATCCTCAACGACCGGTTCTACCCCGAGCTGCTCGACGATGTGCCGGACGACTTCGACCGCCCGCTGCAGCTGCTCGCACGCGAGCTGCGCTTCGTCGATCCGCTGAGCGGCGCGGAGCGGGTCTTCACCACGAGGCGGGCGCTGCAGCACGCGCCTCGTGGTGAGAATCCGTAGGCTCGCGTCAGCGGCGCATGACCTTGCGGGCCAGGCGGGTTCCGAGCATCTGCACGAGATGCACGAACACGACGATGAGGACGATCGCCGCCCACATCACGAGCGGCTCGAACTGTCGGAAACCATAGATCTGGGCGAATGCGCCGAGGCCACCGCCACCGACGAGACCTGCCATCGCCGTCATGTCGATGAGCGCGACCACGATGAACGTGTAGCCCAGGATGAGCGGTCCGAGCGACTCCGGGATCGCCACCGTGAACAGGATGCGCCAGGGCCCTGCACCCATCGCACGCGCCGCCTCGATCACGCCGGGCGAGACCGAGATCAGATGCTGTTCGACGATCCGTCCGATCGCGAAGGCCGCGGCGAGACCGATGATGAAGGCACCCGCCGTCGTGCCGATGCCGACACCGACCACGGCACGGGCCAGCGGCTGCGCGACCACGAGGAAGATGATGAACGGGATGGGGCGGAAGAAGTTCACCACGAGGTTCGCGAACAGCGAGACCGGCTTGTTCTGCGCGAGGCCGCCCGGCCGCGTCACGTACAGGATGATGCCGATAGCGAGACCGAGCACGCCACCCAGCACGAGCGCGAAGGAGGTCATGTAGAGCGTCTCGAGGGCAGCCGCCCAGAATTCCGGCCACAGTTCGTTCAGGCGTTCCATCAGTGCGCCTCCTCTCCGGCGATCTCGGTCACTTCGACACGTCGGGCGATGCTCGCGAGGGTGCGATCGATCGCCGCGGCGTCACCGCGGATCGCGAGTGTCAGGTGCCCGAAGGCCCGTCCGCGGATGTCGTTGATGCCGCCGTAGACGAGCTCGAAGTCGAGGCCGGCACCGGCGAGATCGAGGAAGACCTGCGCCTGCGAGGAGTCGCCGTCGCGGAACGAGAACGTGACCAGGCGGCCCTGATGGCGCTCGCGGAGCACCGCCAGCTCTGCGGGTGACGGCACGCCCTTGACGACCGTTCCGACGAAACGCTGCGACGCCGGGTTCTGCGGCGCGGAGAAGACGTCGAAGACATCGCCGTGCTCGATCACGCGACCGTTCTCCATCACCGCCACCTTGGTCGCGATGGTCTGGATCACATCCATCTCGTGCGTGATGACGACGATCGTGACACCCTGCTCGCGATTGACGCGCTTCAGCAGATCGAGCACCTCGTGGGTGGTCTGCGGGTCGAGGGCGCTGGTGGCCTCGTCGGCGAGGAGGATCGCCGGCCCGGTGGCGAGGGCACGGGCGATGCCTACGCGCTGCTTCTGGCCGCCGGAGAGCTGTTCGGGATAGGCCTTCGCCTTGTCGGAGAGACCGACGAACGAGAGCAGTTCCGCCACACGTGTCTCGATATCGGCTTTCGACCAGCCGGCGAGCTTGAGCGGATACGCGATGTTGGACCTGACGCTCCGCGAGGAGAACAGGTTGAACTGCTGGAAGATCATGCCGATCCCGCCGCGGACCTTGCGCAGCTCGCTCTCCTTCAGCGCGGTGATGTCCACGCCGTCCACCGTGATGGTGCCGCTGGTGGCCGGTTCCAGTGCGTTGATCAGGCGCACGAGGGTCGACTTTCCCGCCCCGGAATAGCCGATGATCCCGAAGACGTCGCCCTTCTCGATCGAGAGGGAGACGTCGTCGACGGCCACGACCTCGGCGCCGTCACGGGTGCGGGGCGGGTACGTCTTGGACACGTTCGTCAGGGTGACGATCGGCATGTGGTGCTCCGGTCTGCTTCGGGAACGAAGAATCGGGTGACGCGTTTTCGCGCCACCCGATTCTCCCTCATCGGACGGGGTGGATCTCCCGCGTCCTACTTCTTCGCGTCGGCGTCCTTCTGGACCTTCGCGAGCGAGGCGACCAGGTCATCCACCGGCGTCTGCAGCGCCACGGCGGTGCCGCCCGACGACTCGAGAAGGCCCTTCTGGACGGCCTCGTTCGTCTGGAAGATCTCGACGAGCTTGAGGTAGGTCTCGTTGTCGGCGTCCTCCGCACGAGCGGCGAAGATGTTCACGTACGGCAGCGCGCTGGGATCCTCGGGGTCGTCCTGGGCGATCGCGTCTTCGAACGTGAGGCCGGCGTCCTGCACGAAGTCGTTGTTGATGATCGCAGCGGCGACGTCGGGCAGCGAGGTCGGGATGAGCGCGGCCTCGAGCGCCTTGACCTCGACCTTGGACTTGTCGGTGTCGATGTCGGCGAGGTCGGAGTACGGCGTGCCGCCGCTCTTGAGCTCGACGAGGCCGGCCTGCTGCAGCACGTTCAGCGCACGCGCCTGGTTGGAGGCGTCATCGGGGACGGCGACGGTCTCGCCCTCGGGGATGCTGTCGACGTCGTCGTACTTCTTCGAGTACAGACCGAGCGGGTAGATCGCGGTCGAGCCGATCGGGGTGAGGTCGGAACCCGAGGCGTTGTTGTACTCGGCGAGGTACACGATGTGCTGGAACTGGTTGAGGTCGATCTCCCCCTCGGTGAGCGCGGGGTTCGGCTGCTCGTAGGAGCCGAAGTCGACCAGCTCGACCGTGATCCCCTCTTCGGCTGCGGCGTCGACGAAGGCCGGCCACTGCTCGTCGCCCTTGCCGACGACGCCGATCTTGACGACCTCGTTCTCGGAGGACCCCTCGCTGCCGGATCCGGCATCGGACGACCCCGTGGCGCACCCGGCGAGCGCGACGAAGAGCGGGACCGCGGCGAGCGCGGCCAGGATGGAAGTGGTGCGGCGTGACATGTGAAGGAGTTCCTCTCTTGGGGGACTCGAATACGTTAGGCAGGCCGCGCGGCGCACGCGGAATCGAGTGTCACACGGCGTCACAGCGAGGCGTGGTCAGGGCCGCGGCACCCTCAGGGCCAGCTTGCCCACGTAGTGCTCTCCGAGCGCCCGGTGCGCCGTCGCGATCTCATCGGCGTCGAAGACGCGGGACACATGCGGTGAGATGTGACTCGACTCGATGACCTCGTTGAGACGCTGCAGTGCGGCGCGGCTGCGATCGCCGTCGTAGAAGGACACCCGATCGACGAGCTGCGCTGACGGCGGCGGGTTCACGCCGTGCGCCCACGCGATGCGGCCGGTGGGTGCGACTGCGCTCAGTGCCTCCTCGGCCGCCGTTCCTCCCGCCGTGACCAGGGCCCCGTCGAGCCCGTCCGGTGCGAAGCGCGCGATGGCCGCCGGCACGTCGTCACTCCGACCGTCGACGACCGCGTCGGCTCCGAGTCTGCTCGCGAGCGCGACTCCGTCCTGTCCCGAGGCCACGGCGAGGACACGAAGCCCTCGATGCTTGGCGAGCTGCACCGCGAGATGGCCGATCCCTCCGCTCGCGCCGAAGATCATCACGGCATCACCGGGACTCGCATCGATGGTGTCGAGTCCGCTCGTGGCCGTGAGCGCGTCCCAGGCCAGCACTCCTGCCTGCTCGTCGGTCAGACGGGCGGGCACCGGAGCGACGTGTTCCTGGTCGACCACGGCGTACTCGGCGTAGAACCCGCCTCTCGGGACGGGGGTCGAGGCGGCGTACACCCGGTCGCCCGGGGCGAAGCGCGTCACCTCGGCCCCGACCGCCTCGACGGTCCCCGCCCCTTCCCACCCGAGGATGTAGGGGAAGGTCGTCGGCACGCCGAATGCGCCTTCATAGTGACCCTCGCGCTCCTCTCGGTCCCACGACCCTAGCCCTGCGACATGGATGCGGATGAGCACGTCGCTGTCCCCGACCGTGGGGACCGGAACCGAGTGTTCATGCAGTTCCGTCTCGTCACCGAATCGATCGAGGATGAGGGCTTTCATCGTCGTGGGCATGGGACTCCTCGTTCTCATCGGTGGGTCCGGCTCTCGGACGCCCGGACGCCCGGACGCCCGGACGCCCGGACGCCCGGACGCTCAGTCGTAGTCCTCGATCCCCTGCAGGCGCACCTGCTCGAGGTCGAGGCGGGCGGAGATGCGACGCACCACGATGTCGTCGATGGTGCCGGCGCCGCGCAGTCCGAGCAGGACCTCGCGCTTGCGGTCGAGCAGGGCGAGCTTCAGGCGCGTGTGCTCCTCGTGTCGGACCAAGGGCGACCGCTGTGCCAGATCGACGTCGGCGGAGGTCGCGATGATCTGCAGTACGGTGCCGTCCGTGGCCTCTCCCTCCACGACCTGCGAGACGCCGCCTCCGGGCGCCGGGTCGCCACCGACGTCGGCGGTTCCCGCGCTGAGCGGGTCGGGCTCGCCGAGCATCTCGTCCAGCACGTCGGCCTCAGCGTCGACGAGGGCCTGCTCGCGGGCCAGCGACCGGGCGTTGGCGAACTCGAGCATCTGATACCCCTCCGATCGCACGCGATCCAGGACCTCCTGGCCCACACCGTGCTCGGCGGCCAGGTCGTCGAGGGCGGCGAGGGCGGCACCGGAGATCGCCCGCTCTGCGAGCTCGTACTCCTCGTCCTCGGCGTGGTCGACGGGGAACCGCGCCCATCGCACGATGGCGGGCAGCAGCGGACCCTGCACGAGCAGACTCAGCAGGATGACACCCGCCGTCACGAACACGATCTCGTCGCGACCGTTGATCGCGCCGCCCTGGGTGATGCTCGTCGGGACGGAGAAAGCGATGGCGAGGGAGACGGCACCGCGCATGCCGGCGACGGTGGAGACGGCCCTGGCCCGTGCTCTCGCGCCGGGCGCCGGACGCGGACCGCTCTGCCGCTGGAACACCACGTTCAGCAGCTGGAACACATAGCGCACCACCAGCAGCGTCGCCCAGACGGCGAGAGTGATGAGCACCAGGCGCCCGATCGCGGCGGCCGAGATCTCATGCGCGACGTACTGCACCTCGAGACCGATCAGCACGAACAGGGCGCCGTTGAGCAGGAAGACACCGAACGGCCACGCCGCATCCGCCTGGCGTCGCGACGAGGCGGTGGTCACCCGCGGAGAGACGTACGCGACGATGAGCCCCGCCACCACGACCGCCAGCACTCCGGAGGCGTGCACCATCTCGGCGGCGAGGAATGCGGTGAACGGGATCAGCAGCAGCGCGACGTTGATCACGATCGTCGACGAGGTGCGCCGCAGCAGGAGGTAGCCGAGAGCCGCGATGACCACGCCGGCGGCGATTCCACCGACGTAGGAGATCAGCACGTCGAGCGTCACCGACAGCGGGGTGATCTGGCCGCCGAGCGCGAGCGACACCGCGATCGCGTACAGCACCAGGGCCGTGCCGTCGTTGGTCAGGCTCTCGGCCTTCAACTTCATGAACATGCGGCGCGGCAGTAGACGCCCGAGGGCCGCGACGGCGGTGGCATCCGGTGGGGCGACCGCAGCGCCCAGGATGAGGGCGATCTCCCACGGCATCCCGAACAGCACACCGATGCCCGCGACCGCGAACGCCGAGGCGACCACCAGCACCGTGCTCATGGGCAGGATGTAACGGAAGTCGCGGCGGATCGACCGCAGGGACGTGGTGAGGCTCTCCCAGAAGAGCATCACCGGGAGGAACAGCAGCAGCACCGTCTCCGGGGGCAGCTGCACTTCGCGAAGCTGCGGCACGAAGCCCAGCAGCAGTCCGAAGATGACGAGGACGAGGGGCAGCGCGAGACGCACGCGCGGGGCGATCAGGGTTCCGACGAGAATCGTGAGTCCGAGCAGGACTGTTACTTCGAGGCCTTCCATCCCTACCTCCCAACAGCGGTGAGAGAAGGATATTCCTCCGTCAGCCGATCTCCTCGGTGAGTTCGAACCAGCGCAGCTCGAGCTCTTCGATCTCGGCCTGCTGCTCGCTGATCTTCTTCATGCGATCGCCCAGCCCCGCATAGTCGGACTGGTCGTGATCGGCCAGCGCGGTCTTGGCGGCGTTCACCTGCTGGGTGAGCTTCTGGATGCGGCGCTCGAGCGCGGAGATCTCCTTCTGCGCCGCGCGCAGCGCCGCTCCGTCCATGCCCTTCGTCGCCGCCGCTGAGGTTGCCGTCGCTGCCGCCGTCGCGGTCTGCTTCGAGCCCGCGGACGACTGCAGTTCGCGCAGGCGGAGGTACTCGTCGACCCCGCCGGGGAGGTGGCGCAGATGGCCGTCCAGGATCGCATACTGCTGATCGGTGACGCGCTCCAGGAAGTACCGGTCGTGGCTGACGACGAGGAGGGTGCCGGACCACGAGTCGAGGAGATCCTCGATCGCGGCGAGCATGTCGGTGTCGAGGTCGTTGGTCGGCTCGTCGAGGATCAGCACGTTCGGCTGGTCGAGGAGCACGAGGAGCAGTTGCAGACGGCGCTGCTGTCCACCGGAGAGGTCCTTGACCGGGGTGGAGAGCTGAGCGGAGTCGAACCCGAGGCGCTCGAGGAGCTGCCCCGGCGTGAGGTCCTGCGCCTTCGAGCCCGCGCCCATCGTGTAGGAGGTTCGCAGGCCGGAGATGATCACGCGCACCGGGTCGTTCCAGTGCTGGGTGAGCTCGTCGAGCCGCTGCGTGAGGGTCTGCACCTTCACGGTCGTGCCGCGCTTGACCCGACCGACGGTGGGTTCGACGGTGCCGGAGATGAGGCCGAGCAGGGTCGACTTCCCCGCGCCGTTCACACCGAGGATGCCGGTGCGCTCACCCGGTGCGATGCGCCATTCGATGTCGCGCAGCACGACCTTCTCGCCGCCGTCCGCCGTCGGGTAGGTCACCCCGACGTCGAGCAGATCGACCACGTCCTTGCCGAGGCGTGAGACCGCGAGCGACTGCAGCGACACCTTGTCGCGGATCTCGGGAACGTCGGCGATGAGCTCGTTGGCCGCATCGATGCGGAACTTCGGCTTCGCGGTGCGGGCCGGGGCGCCACGACGGAGCCAGGCGAGCTCCTTCTTGGCGAGGTTCTGGCGCTTTGCCTCGGTGGCGGCCGCCATGCGGTCGCGTTCGACACGCTGCAGGATGTAGGCCGCATAGCCGCCCTCGAAGGGCTCGACGATGCGGTCGTGCACCTCCCAGGTCTCGGTGCAGACCTCGTCGAGGAACCACCGGTCGTGGGTCACGACCATGAGGGCGCCCGAGTTCGACGACCAGCGCCTCTTGAGGTGCCCGGCGAGCCACGTGATCGCCTCGACGTCGAGGTGGTTGGTCGGCTCGTCCAGCGCGATGACATCCCAGTCACCGGTCAGGAGCCTGGCGAGCGATACCCTGCGACGCTGTCCACCGCTGAGAGAGCCGATCTCGGCGTCCCACGGCAGATCGGTGAGCAGCCCCTCGATGACATCGCGCACCCGCGCGTCGCCCGCCCACTCGTACTCCGGAGTGTCGCCGACGACCGCGGCGCTGATCGTGAGGTCGTCCGGAAGATTGTCGGCCTGATCGAGCACCCCGATGCGCGTGCCGCCACGCACCGTGACGCGTCCGGAGTTCGGCTCCTTGATGCCGGCCAGCATGCCGAGGAGGCTCGACTTTCCGTCTCCGTTGCGGCCGACGATGCCGATGCGATCGCCCTCCTCGATGCCGAGGGTCACGGAGTCGAAGACGACCCTTGTCGGATATTCGAGGTGGAGGGCTTCAGCCCCGAGAAGATGTGCCATGTTCCCTCCAGGGTAGCCGCGCCCGGTGACGCCAGGACGACCGCCGCCGTCGGACCGCGGCGGGTGGCCGGATCGTCGTTCGGCTCCGCCCGATCTAAAATCGACGGGTGCCAAGGAATCGCCGGGTGTTCTCGCTCATGCTCGACAACCGCAGGGCGAAGCTGATGGAGTCGAGAAGGCGCCCAGGGCACTACGAGCTCAGTGTCGACGGGATCGCGCAGTCGGTGGTCTCGATGACCGACCCGACCACACTCGAGTACGCGTACACGCAGCACATCGCGAGAGCGATCGATGCCGCGGCTGAGCCCGGTGCACCGCTGTTCACCGTGCACCTGGGAGCCGGAGCGCTCACGCTGGCACGCTATGTCGAGGCCACGCGCCCCGGATCCCCGCAGCTCGTGGTCGAGTTCGAACCCGCGCTCTATGCCGCGGTGATCGCCGCGCTGCCCCTCCCGCCCGGCGCTGATCTGCGCGTCGTCTTCGGGGACGCGCGGGCCGTCGCGGACGCGGAACTCCCCCACACCGATCACCCCGACACAGATCACCCCGACACAGATCACCTCGACGCGGATCACCCTGACACGGACCGATCGGCGGTGCCGGAATCCCCTTCCCCGGGGCTCGGCGCCCCGACGACGGGTGGCAGTGCCGTCGACACCGATTGGGTGGATGCACGCTTCACCGTCGTCGACCTGTGGGACGCCGCGGTCATCCGACACCGTGTGGCCAGCCAGGAGTTCTATCGTCGGGTCGCCGCCCGCTCCGCAGCAGGCGCCGTCGTGGCGGTGAACCTCCTCGACGGGCATCCGTTCGAGTATTCGCGGCGACAGGCGGCGACGCTGCGGTCGGTGTTCCAGAATGTCGCCGTCGTCCTGGACGCCGAGCCGGAAGATGATGAGGGGCCTCTCGGCAACGTCGTCGTGTTCGCGAGCGATGAGCCGCTGAGCGTCGTGAGGGACCCCGACCTCCTCGGCGCACCGCGACCGCATATGCTGCACGACGCGTCCCTGACCGCATGGATCGACGGAGCCCGCATCATGACCGACGCGGACGGCACGGATTCCCCCGACCCCGACGACCCGATCTGGGACTAGGAGTCGACCCGATCCGGGACGAGGCGTCGAGCCGATCCGGGACTAGGCGTCGACCGGGGACCGGTCGGCCCGCGCATCGGGAGTGGGCGCTGAGACCGACCCGGCCGTGCGCAGGAAGACGATGATCCAACTGAAGATCAGCACCGCGGCGATCAGCTCGACCGCGGTGAGGTTGTAGTAGCCGACCGCGAAGAAGGCGGCGAGCAGGATGATCACCAGAACGTAGATCCAGCCGAACGCCACGAACACGCGCGGGATGCTCGGCAGGAACCACGGCAGCCCGACGACGATGATCCCGAAGACGACCGTCATGCCCGTCGCGACCGTGTTGTGCAGGAGGAAGAACTCGTCGACGGGGAAGAGCCCGACGCACGCGAGGAAGATCCCCATCAGGATGAGCCCGCCGCGCACCATGAACCGGCCGCGACGCTCCTCAGGGGTCTCGGCCGGCAGGCCGGCTGTGGCGTACCGGGAGATGGTCGTGACCATGATCCCGGCGATGACCAGCGTCACGTTGAAGGCGACGGACGCGCTGTTGGTGCTCATCCCGAGCGCGGAGAGGTTGTCACGCCACCAGTGCACATCGCTCGAGGCGAGCATGCTGGCGAACGCTCCGACCACGAGGAACACGGCGAGCACCAGCGAGAGCACCATGGGGTTGAGAGCGACCGCGCTGAGGAAGCAGACGTATCCGGTCAGGGCGAAGGCCACGGCCACCAGGATCGCTCCGGGGAGCGGGAACACCGGGGCGTCCGTGAAGCTCCGCTCGAGGAGTTCGGCGATGCCGAGCCAGCCGAGGCAGGCGATCGCCGCGTGGGCGAACGCGATGGCGGTGAGGTCGTACCAGCGCAGCCGATCACCCGGCACGCTGAAGCCGTCGCGGACCGCCTGCGGGTCGGGCCGTTCCGGTCGCACCGCGAACCGGCCGAGCGTGAACGCGATCACCGCGGTGATGGCCCCGCCGCATGCGGCGAAGACGCCGATCGACCCGCTGCCGCTGATCGCCAGGTCGTGACCCCAGAACACCGGCAGGCCGATCGCGAACCCCGCGACGAAGAAGCCGGCACCGACGATGAGTGCCGTCGCCTCGAAGACCGCGGCGGACGTCTCCGGGCCGCGCACCTGTCTCAGCACCTGCACGACTCTGCTCGCCAGCGCGTTCATCCTCGTCCTTCCCGGTCCACATCATAGAAGGAGCGCAGATCCGGCGCGGCCGGTGGTACCATCACGGAACGGATCGTATACAACGTCGTCGTTCCACCACCCGAGGTGATCAGTCATGAACGGTGCACCCGCTGCCCCCGCCGAATCGGTATCGACTCTCGTCGCGCGCAACATCAGTGATTTCAGAGCCGCCGTCTCCGAGTCCTTCGTCCCGCTGCAGGTCTCCACGGCAGGGCCCGACCACTTCCGCGGCGTCATCCGTGGTGCGTCCGTCGACGAGGTCCACGTGACCGAAGTGCGCGCCACATCGCACATCGTCGAGCGCACCCCGGAGCTGATCGCCAGGAGCGACCGGTCCTACTTCAAGCTCAGCCTGATGCTCGCCGGCACCGGCCTGTTGATCCAGGACGATCGGGAGGCCGTGCTCCAGGCCGGGGATCTCGCGGTGTACGACACCGATCGGCCGTACTCGCTCGTCTTCGACGAGGGGTTCCGCACGATGGTCGTCATGTTCCCGAAGCACCTCCTGAGCCTTCCCCCCGACGTGGTCGGCCAGCTCACCGCCGTGCGCATCTCCGGGCAGGAGGGTCTGGGCGGAATGGTCGTGCCGTACCTCACCCAACTCGCCGGGAACCTCGACCAGCTCGCCGGTGCCACCGGGGCACGCCTCGCGCACAGCGCCCTCGACCTCGTCTCCACGGTCTTCACCCGCGAGCTCGGGCTCGACGGTGTCTCGGCGGATCCGCATCGCGCGCTCGTGCAGCGCATCCGCTCCCACATCGACCGGAACCTCGCGTCGACCGACCTCGGTCCCGCATCGATCGCCTCGGCACACTTCATCTCGACCCGTCACCTGCACGGCCTGTTCCAGGAGCAGGGTGTGACCGTGTCGACGTGGATCCGCACGCGCCGTCTCGAACAGTGCCGCCGCGATCTGCTCGACCCGATGCTCGCCGACCGACCCGTGGCCGCGATCGCCGCCCGCTGGGGCTTCGTCGACGCGGCGCACTTCAGCCGCGCATTCAAGTCGGCATTCGGGATCTCCCCCAGCGAGTACCGCGCCGCACACTGAGCGCGACCCGAGGACTCACCGTGCGGGACCGGTGATCGATGCGCGCGGAATCGCCGTCACGACCGCTTGCCCTGGACGGCACGCCGGTTGACTCTCGGCGCGCGATGGGCCTCGCGACCTTGAGCCCCTGAGGGCGTCGGACCGAGCATGAGGCAAGCGCATCGCGACGACGCGGTGCCCGGGGCGAAGAGGCCCTGCCGTGTGCGACGTCTGGACCCGCATGACCGACATCACGACCGACCCGGCACTGGATGAATGGCGAACCTACGATGAGTTCGCCGCCGGGATCGACACCTTCCGCCTGCCGAGCACGCTGCTCGCCGGAACCTCCTTGACGCTGACCCTCGACGACGGCGGCACGCTCTCGCTGCGCTTCGACGAGGAGACCGTCACCTGGGAGGGCTTCGGGGTCGGCGGCACGGACCCGTATGACGCCGTCCGTGTGCGCGAGGACGTCGTGTTCATCAACATCCCGTTCGAGAGCCGGGAGCGCGAGGCCCTGACGGTCGTGGTCTCCTCCTCCACGCATCGGGCGACCGTCATCCGCTCCCGCATCGCCTCCGAGGCCGTCGAGGGCACTCCGCAGGTCGGACAGGACTTCTGGGCGGCCACGACGGATGCGGGACCGGCCACCGGCGAGGTCCCCGGCCCCAGCCGCGACCTGATCGGCAAGCGCAACATCTACCGTTACAGCCCGTACCACCTGTACGAGCACGTGTACGTGTCGAGCCAGCGGTACGCGTGGCAGTGCCTCGAGGGCGTGCAGCGCGGTCACGGCGACATGGACCTGTCGACCGTCTGGAAGTTCGCCGACGGCCTGTACCTGTTCTGCTTCCGCGAGTTCCGCATCGCCGTCGCGAGCGTCTGGCTGCACGACCTCGGCTACCAGCTGATGACGACCGGGATCTTCCTCGGGCTGAACGGCGATGGCGACTCCGAGCACTCCAGGGCCGGCGGGCACATCTACCCGCTCGGCTCGGTCGCCTATCCCGACGCGCAGCCCGTCTGATCGACAGCGAGAACAGGAGACACCATGGGCAATGCCGACATCATCCGCGAACACTACGCGGCGAGCGACCGCGGCGACCTCGACGGGATGCTCGCGCCGTTCGCACCCGATGTGCAGTGGACCGAGGCCGCCGGCTTCCCCTACGCGGGAACCTACATCGGCCCCGACGCGGTGGCCGCCAACGTGTTCCAGCGCATCCAGGAGGACTGGGACGACTACACCGTGGCCATCGACGAGGTCCTCGACGCCGGCGATGCGGTCGTGGGCATCGGCACCTACTCCGGCACCTATCGGCGCACCGGCCGCTTCTTCGCCGCACGGGTGGCCCATGTGTGGCGCCTGGCGGACGGCAAGGTCGTGGCCTTCGAGCAGTTCACCGACACCGAGCTCGTGTCCCGCGCACTGCGCGGCTGAGCGACGCCACCCCATCACTGCGCGACACGAACGGCACGCACAGCACGATCCGAACACGAGAGGCAGGAACCACATGAACAAGCGCGCATCAGGCGCCGCGGCACTCATCGCCGTGGCAGCCCTCGCCCTGGCCGGCTGCGCCGGAGGAGACGGCGGATCCGGTGGGGGCGACGGAGCCCCGATCGTGGTCGGGTCCATCAACACCATCAGCGGGCCGGCCACCTTCCCCGAGGCCTCCCAGGCGGCGGCCGCGGTCTTCGACGCCTTCAACGACGCCGGAGGACTGGACGGCCGCAAGATCGACTACAAGACCCTCGATGACAAGGGCGACCCCGCCACGGCGACCGCCTCGGCCAGGGAACTGGTCGGTAGCGACGGCGCCGTCGCGCTGGTCGGCTCCGCGAGCCTGATCGAGTGCGAGATCAACGCCAAGTACTACGAGCAGGAGAGCATCCTGTCGATGCCGGGAATCGGCGTCGACACCGGCTGCTTCGACAGCGAGAACATCTCACCGGCGAACGTCGGCCCGTTCAACGACATGACCCTCACGCTGCAGTACGGATCCGAGGTGCTCGGGCTCGACGACATCTGCATCCTGCTGGAGATCGCCGGCTCCACCCGGCCGACCTACCAGGCCGCCATCGACAAGTGGTCGGAGATCACCGGCAAGGAGCCGAAGTACGTCGACGACACCGTCCCGTACGGCGCATCCGACTACACCCCGTACATCGTCAAGGCGCGCGAGGCCGGCTGCAAGGCCCTCGCGATCAACCCCGTCGAGCCGGACGCGATCGGTCAGGTCAAGGCCGCGAACGCCCAGGGCTGGGACGACGTCACCTGGCTGTACCTGACGAGCGTCTACAGCGAGAATTTCGCCGAGGCCGTGGACGATGCGGGAGCCGGCATCTACGTTCCCGCCGAGTTCTACCCGTTCACGGACGACAGCGAGATCAACGCCGACTGGCGCACCCTGATGGAGGACAACGACATCCCGCTGACGTCGTTCAGTCAGGGCGGCTACCTCGCGGCGACCTACTTCATCGAGGTGCTCAAGGGCATCGACGGCGACATCACCCGTGAGAGCGTCTCCGAGGCGCTGAAGAACATGGAGCCGATCGAGAACCCGATGGTCGGCACGCCCTACGCGTTCGGCACGCAGAACACCGCGGGCTGGCCGATCATCCTCAAGTCCGGCACCCACGCCTGGGAGCAGGTCGCCGACGACTGGCTCCGCATCGGCGAGTAATCCACCAGACCGCCTGCCGCCGGGCGCATTACCGGCGGCAGGCACCTTCCCCCTCCCCCTCGGAACAGAAAGGACGCCCATGCTGCAAGGTGCCATCGCGGGGCTCGCCGCCGGCGGTCTCTACGCGGTTCTCGGCGTATGCCTGACGCTCATGTCCCGGCTCGTGCGGGTCGTGAACTTCGCCCAGGCCGCGACCGGCATGTTCGGCGGCTTCACAGCCGTGTGGTTCGTGCGCGAACTGGGGCTGCCCATCTGGGTCGGTTCCGTGCTCGGGGTGCTCGTGGCAGGGCTGCTGGCCGCGGCGATCGGCTTCATCGCTGCGACGTGGCTGTCCGAAGCGTCGACCACGACCCGCTCGGCGATGACCGTCGGCCCGCTGCTGCTGCTGATCTCGATGTCGTTCATCCTGTTCGGCAACAAACCGCAGCCGTTCGCGCCGATCATCGCCGGGCCCGCTTTCACGATCGGCGGCGTCGTCGTCAGCCAGGTCACGGTCGCAACCGTCGCGATGGCGATCGTGACGGCCATCGCCGTGCGCATCGTCCTGCGTCGCACCAGAGTCGGAACGCAGCTGCGCGCCCTCTCCGAGCGCCCCACGACGGCCGAGCTGCTCGGCATCCGCTCGCGGCCGCTCTCCATCGCGGTGTGGTTCGTCACGGGTGTGATCAGCGCGATCGCGATCATCATCGTGGCGCCGTCGCAGTCCAACGACGCGACGAGCCTGTCGATGCTCATCGTGCCCGCCGCCGCGGCCGCGCTCCTCGGCGGCTTCCGCCGTCTCGACCTCGCCGTCGCCGGCGGACTCATCCTCGGCGTGCTCGGCGGACTCGTCGCCCAGATCGACGAGGTCGCGCTGGTGCGCAACTTCCTCCCGTTCCTGTTCATCGTCGTCCTGCTGCTCTGGACGCAGCGCAAGGAGGTGTGGGATGCCGCTCGTTGACCGCCCCTGGTTCCGGGTCACCTGGCCGTTCGCCGTCGCCCTCGTCGGCATCGGGGTCGGCGCGATCCTCAGCTCGGCCTTGCCCGGGTACTTCGTCTTCCTCGCCATCAGCGCGGTCACCGCCGCCATCGCCATCCTCGGCCTCGGCATCGTGACCGGCTCCGCAGGGATGATCGCCCTGTGCCAGCTCACGTTCGCAGCCGTCGGCGCCTGGATCGTGTCGCTGCTCAACGTTGTGCAGGCGCCGGGAGGATTCCTCCTATGGCTGATCCTCGGCGGTGTCGCGGCGGGGCTCGTCGGCATCCTGGTCGGCCTTCCCGCCCTGCGGCTGCGGGGGGTGAACCTGGCGGTCGTGACCCTCGGCTTCGCCGCAGCGGCCGACGTCACGCTGGTGCAGATCCAGTTCCCCGGCTCGGCGGACGGCACGGCCATCGAACGACCGGAGATGTTCTCGAACGACCGCGAGTTCTTCTTCCTGTCCATCGTCGTGCTCGCGGTCTGCGCCCTCGGAGTGTTCTTCCTGCAGCGGGGCCGCTGGGGGTCGAGCTGGAAGGCCGTGGCATTCTCCGAACGGGGAACCGCCGCCTCGGGGCAGAGCGTGCAGGCGGCCAAGCTGACCGCCTTCGCCGTCTCCGCGGCCCTCGGCGGCATCTCGGGTGGGCTGCTGGCCGGTCAGGTGCAGCTGCCGTTCGCGTCGAGCTTCACGCCGCTGCAGTCCCTCGCGCTCTACGTGCTGGCGATCATGTCCGGCGCCCACCTGATCGACATGGCGATCTTCGGCGGGCTGCTCTGGGTGCTCGTTCCCGAGCTGCTCAAGCGCTGGGGTGTGCCGCAGGACTGGGCTTTCGTCGTCTTCGGCGTGCTGGGCGTGCAGGCTCTCACCAGCGGGACCAACCTCGGCCAGGGCATCCGCAACCTGCTCTACCGCCGCGCGGACCGGCGAACCGCGAACGCTCAGCTCACCGCCCTGCCGGCCGATGCCGGAGCCGATGCCTCGGCCGTCACGACGACGACAACGGCCACGGTCGACGATGCGGACCTGCGTGGTGCGCCCGTGCTCACCGTGGAGGGTCTCACCGTGCAGTTCGGCGCACTCAAGGCACTGGACGATGTGTCGTTCCAGGTGCCGGCCGCATCGATCATGGGGCTGATCGGGCCCAACGGCGCAGGGAAGTCGACCTTCGTCGACGCGATCAGCGGCTTCCTGCCGAAGCACGGAGGACGTGTGCTGCTCGGCGACCGCGACCTGGCCGGCCTCTCCCCCACCCGTCGCGCGAGATTGGGGCTGCGGCGCACGTTCCAGCAGGATCGGGTCCCGCCCGCGCTCACGGTCGGCGCCTACGTGCGGTTCGTAGCCAGACGCCGGCTCGCGAAGGCCGACATCGACGAGGTGCTGGAGTTCTTCGGCTGCCCTCCCTCCCGCGCGCGCCTGTCGAGCGTCGACGTCGGCACCCGGAGGCTCGTGGAGGTCGCCGCGAACGTCGCCGCCCGACCCCGTCTGCTGATCCTCGACGAACCCGCTGCCGGCCTGTCGCACGAGGAGCACCTGGCGCTCGCGGCACGTCTGCGAGACCTGCCGGCGCGCTACGGCGTCGCGCTGATCATCATCGAGCACGACCTCGACCTCGTGCGCTCCGTATGCCCCACTCTGACCGTGCTCGACTTCGGTCGGGTGCTGGCGAGCGGGCCGCAGGCCGAGGTGCTCGCGAACCCCGACGTGGTGAAGGCCTACATGGGAGAGACGGAGCTGCTGACATGAGCGAACTCGTGCTGGACGCCGTGACGGTGAGTCGCGGAGCCGGACCTGTCATCTCCGACGTCTCGCTGCGGGTCGCCGGCGGCGAGGTGCTGGCCCTGGTCGGCCCCAACGGTGCGGGGAAGACGAGTCTGATCGAGTCCGTCTCCGGTGTGACCCCTCACTCCGCGGGGACGATCACCCTGGACGGCGAACCCATCGACCGGCTCTCCCGTGTCACGAGGGCGCGCCGCGGCATCGTGCACATCGAGCAGGGCCGTGCCGTCTTCCCGTCGCTGACCGTGCGGGAGAACCTCTCGCTCACAGCGCGCACCCCTTCGGAGTTCGACGCCGTCCTGGCGCAGTTCCCCGAACTCGAGAAACGCATCGACGCCCCCACCGCCCTGCTGTCGGGTGGGGAGCAGCAGATGGTCGTGCTGGCCAGGGCATTCGCCGCGAAACCCCGCATCCTGCTGATCGACGAGATGTCGCTCGGCCTCGCCCCCGTCGTCTTCCTGAGGCTGATGCCGATCGTGCAGTCCGTCGCCGAGTCCGGGGTCGGGGTGCTGCTGGTCGAGCAGTTCACCCAGCTCGCTCTCGGGTTGGCCGAGGAAGCGGTGGTCGTCGCCGGCGGGCGCGTCTCGTTCCAGGGCACGGCGCAGGCGCTGCAGGAGGACCCCGCGTTGCTGCACCGGGCCTACCTCGGCGGCTGAGCACGTGTCGGGGGTCGAGCGACCGTCGGCGATCACCGGGACGTGGGGATTAGCCTGAGAGGATGACCCAGACCATCCACGCCCGCGCTGCCCTCCTCGACATGGACGGCACCCTCGTCGACTCGACCGCCGTGGTGGAGCGGCTGTGGCTGGCCTGGGCGGAGCCGCACGGGATCGCCCCCGAGACGGTGCTGAGTGTGGTGCACGGACGTCAGGGTCACCAGAGCATGGCGATCATGCTGCCCGAGCGCGATCACGCGATCAACCTCCGCGAGAACGAGGTCATGCTCGCGAACGAGGCGTCCGACGTGGAAGGCGTCATCATGATCCCCGGCGCCGACGGTCTGCTCGATGCTCTGCAGCCCTTCGCCCACGCGATCGTGACCTCCGCCAACGTCGCCTTGATGACCGCGCGGATGCGTCAGGCCGGGCTGACCGTGCCCGCCCTCGCCGTGACGGCCGAGAACGTGTCCGCGTCGAAGCCCGACCCTGAGGGCTTCCTCCTCGCTGCGCGCACGCTGGGCGTCGACCCCGCGGACTGCCTCGTGTTCGAGGACTCCGGCGCCGGGATCCAGGCCGCCCACGCCGCGGGCATGCGAGTGATCGGAGTCGGCCCGCACGCCGCCGCCCACGCCCCGACCGCGCACGTGGACGACCTCACGCAGGTGTCGATCGCCGCCGTCGACGACGGCTTCGAGCTCCGGATCGGCTGAGCGGTCCGGAGCTCACACCCGGTCGCCTAGGCGGCGGAGCGGTGCGCCACCGGTCGCCGTCGCAGCGCGGGCTCGAGCACAGCGGGCGGGTTGTACTGCTGATCGAGGCGTCCGACATCGGTGCCGGGCGGCACGATCGCGTCGATCCGGTCGAGCACCTCGTCCGTGAGCGCGATGTCCACTCCCGCAAGCAGGTCGTCCAGCTGCTCCATCGACCGCGGGCCGATCAGCGCGCTCGTGACACCGGGATGCGCGATCGCGAACGCCATCGCGAGGTGGGTCATCCGGATGCCGGTCTCCTCGGAGAGCGCGACGATCTGCTCCACGGCGTCGATCCGCCGCTCGTCCTGGTTGTGCCGGAACATGGTCGCGCGAGCGAGATCGGTCTGCTGTCCCCTCCGGAACCGTCCGGTCAGCATGCCGCCGGCGAGAGGACTCCAGACGAGGGCGCCCATGCCGTAGCGCTGCGCGACGGGCAGCACTTCCCGTTCGATGCCACGGTTCAGGATCGAGTAGGTCGGCTGCTCGGTGCGGAAGCGCTCGAGGCCCCGACGCTCGGAGGTCCACTGCGCCTCGACCTGCATCGAGGCGGGGAAGTCCGAGCTGCCGATCGCCCGCACCTTGCCGGTGCGGACCAGATCGGTCAGCGCGGAGAGCGTCTCCTCGAGGTCGACGGTGTCGTCAGGACGGTGCGCCTGGTACAGGTCGATGTAGTCGGTCCCCAGCCGACGGAGCGAGTCCTCGACGGCGCGCATGATCCATCGGCGGGAGTTGCCGCGCCTGTTAGGGTCGGTGCCCATCGGTCCGTTGAACTTCGTGGCCAGGACCACGTCGTCGCGACGGCCGGCGAGCGCCTTGCCGATGAGCTCTTCGGAGCCGCCCTGCGAGTATCGGTCGGCCGTGTCGATGATGTTGATGCCCGCATCGATGGCTCGATGCACGATGCGGATGGAGTCCCGCTCGTCGCCGTTCCCGATGCTGCCGTCCGTGCCGAGCATCATGGCCCCGAGGGCGAACGGGCTCACCTGGATCCCGGTCCTGCCGAGGGTGCGGTAGTGCATGTCGTGTTCCTTCCATCGATGGCGCTCTGCTGTCCGGTGCCCTATCGTTGACCGAAGTGGAACGCCTTTCCGGAAGCATACGGAACAGTGTTCCGTTTATGCAACCCCCGGAGGATCCATGCGCGCCGACGCCCGCCGCAATGCCGACGCACTGACCGACGCCGCGCGCGAGGTCTTCGCCACGGAGGGGGTCGACGCGCCCGCGAGGCTGATCGCCGAGCGCGCAGGCGTCGGAGTGGGCACCCTGTACCGCCGCTTCCCGCAGCGGTCGGACCTCGTGGTCGCCGTCTTCCGGCATGCCGTCGATGCCACCGCGGCGGCCGCGGACGAGCTCGCCGCCGCGCACTCCCCGGATGACGCGCTCGCCCTGTGGCTGCAGCGCTTCACGCAGTTCGTCGCCACGAAGCGCGGGCTCGCTGCCGCGCTGCACTCCGGAGATCCCGCCTTCGAGGCACTGCCGTCGTACTTCACCGCCGAACTCGGCGGAGCGCTCGAACGTCTTCTCGACGCCGCAGCCGAGGCGGGGTCGATCCGCCGCGACGTCGACGCGACGCAACTCCTGTACGCCGCAGCGAACCTCTGCCACTCCGCGGGGTCGGAGGAGCAGAGTCAGGTCCTGGTCGGGCTGCTCGTGGACGGTCTCCGCTACCGCGCAACGGCCGGGACCCGCCCCTGACGCACCCTCGGTCGGTCACATCCCGGCGTGGTCGAAGGCGATGGTCGGCACGTCGACGACGTGCGAGCCGCCGTCCGCGACGATCACGGCACCGGTGACGTAAGACGACTCCCCTGACCCGAGGAAGCGCACAACCGAGGCGATCTCGGAGGGGCGCGCCGGGCGACGCAGCGGCACGTCGGCCGTGACGGTCGCATACGCCTCCTCACGGGAACCGAGCCCCGCGTGCGAGGCGAACTCGTCCATCTCGTCGTCGGCCATCGGCGTCTGCACCCAGCCGGGGCAGATCGCGTTCACCCGCACGCCGTGCCGGCCGTAGTCACGTGCCAACGTGCGGGTCAGACCGATCAGCGCATGCTTGCCCACCGTGTACCCGGCCACCGACGGGCCGGCGAACAGACCGGCGAGCGAGGAGACGATCACGATCTGCCCCTTCGCCTCGATCAGCGCAGGAAGGGCCTCGCGCGCCATCGTGAACGCCGTCGTGAGGTTCGCGCGGATCGCCGCCTCCCAGCTCGCATCGTCGGTGTCGCCGACCGGGGAGAACCCGTGGCCGCCGGCATTCGCGACGAGCACATCGATGCGACCGAAGCGCGCCAGCACCTCGGCGACAGCGGCCTGGGCCGACGCGGTGTCCGCGGCATCCGCGATGACGGGCACCGCACCCACCGCCCGCTCCACCTCGTGCAGCGGCTCCGCTCGCCGACCCACCACCACGACGTGGGCCCCCTCTGCCGCGTAGCGCTCGGCGATGGCCGCGCCGATGCCCGTGCCGCCTCCGGTGATGACGACGACGCGCCCTGAGACGCTCGATCCGACAGTGATTCCCATGTCTTCTCCTGTGTGGTGTTCGCTCGATGCGCGTGCGCGCGGTGGTCTGGTCCGATGCGTCCGTATCAGGCGGGGAATCCCGAGCGGGCGGTGTAGCCGAAGTCGCTGATCAGCGTGGTGCCGTTCACCGCCGCGGCGTGAGACGACAGCAGGTAGGCCACGTGGGCGGCCACCTCGTCCGCGGTCTGCACGGGGAACCCGGGATCGTCCAGAGCGGCCTCCCCCAGATCGCCGCGACTCATCGGTGTGTCGACGATCGACGGGGCGATCGAGTTCACGCGGATCCCGGTGCCGAGGAGATCGACGGACAGCGCGCGGCCGAACTGGACGACCGCGGCCTTCGACGCGCAGTAGGGGACCATCCCTGGTGACGCGACGAGGGCCGAGTCGCTCGCGAGGAGGACGATGGATCCCCGATCCGCGATCCGCAGCGCGGGGAGCGCGTGCTTGAGCACCAGGAAGGGCCCTGTCACGTTGACGGCGAGCACGGTGTTCCACGTAGCGAGGTCGGTGTCCTCGATCGACGAGCCGACCGGGCCGGAGATGCCTGCGCAGCACACCACGTGATCCACCCCGCCGAGACCGTCGACCGCCCTGAGCACGCCGGCGCGCACCTGCTCTTCATCCGTCACGTCGGCGAGGACGAGAACCGCCTCCGCCGCTTCCGGAACAGCGTCCCGCACGAGCGCAGCGGTGCCCTCCAGAGCGACGCTGTCGCGGTCGAGCAACGCCACCCGCATCCCCTCCCGCGCGAGCGCGCGGGCCGTGGCGCGCCCGATGCCGCTCCCGGCACCCGTGATCAGGGCCGTCCTGTCGTGCAGCTGCAGATCCATCTGTCCCTCGCAGGCCGTCCCTGCACCGGTGGTGCGGGAGAGGACGGCGGTGTCATCACGGTCATCCTGCTCCCCTGTTCCCGGCCGTTCGAAGGTTCGGGAGGAGGCTGTGCACGCTGGCACCATCGTCTTTCCCTCAGGGTCAAGCGCGTCGTCGACAGCACGAGCAGACTCGCTCTATCGACGATTCCCCTCGTCGTCGATGCCGTGTCCGCACGGCCGTCACCCAGCAAAGGAGCCGACGTGGCAGACCCGACATCCGCGTCCACGACGCATACGCACACCTCCCTCCGACCCGGAGCCCTCGGCGTCGCCGGGATCGTCTTCCTCGTCCTCGCCGCCGTCGCCCCGCTCACGGGCATCGTGGTGGTGGCCTCGCTCGCCATCGCGCTGGGCAACGGCGGTGGCACGCCCATGTCGTTCTTCCTGGTCGCGGCGATCCTGCTGCTGTTCGCGATCGGCTACGCCCAGATGTCGAAGCAGCTCGTGAACGCCGGAGGCTTCTACGCGTTCGTGGTGAAGGGCCTCGGTCGCACCGGTGGCCTCATCGCGGGTCTGATCGCCACCCTCGGCTACAACTTCTTCGTCGTCGGAACGATCGGCACCAGCGGCTTCTTCATGCAGACGATCATCCGCGACCTCACCGGCCTCGACGTGCACTGGCTCGTCTGGGGCCTGCTGTCCATCGTCGTCTGCTTCGTGCTGGCCCGGGTGGGTGTCGACTTCAGCTCGAAGATCCTGGGGGTCTGCCTCGTGCTCGAGGTGCTGATGCTCGTGGTGTTCGACATCTCCGTGCTCGTGCAGACGGGCTACGACGTGGCGGCGTTCAGCCCCGAGGCCGTGTTCTCCGGGTCGCTGCCCATCGGCCTGCTGCTGGCGGCGACCGGCTTCCTCGGCTTCGAGGCGACGGCGCTGTTCAGCGAGGAGGCCAAGCAGCCGCTGCGCACCATCCCGCGGGCGACCTACACCTCGATCATCGCGATCGGCGTGATCCTCGGTGTCACCACCTGGGCCGTCGTGAGCGCGACCGGTGTGGCGCAGGCCCAGGCCACCGCGCTCGAGCACCTGCCAACGGGCGACCTCATCTTCTCGTTGTCGCAGCAGTACCTGGGCGGCCCGCTCACGACCGTGATGATGATCCTGCTCCTGGTGAGCCTGTTCGCCGCCATGCTCGCCTTCCACAACTCGGCGACGCGCTACCTGTACTCGCTGGGGCGGGCCAGGATCCTCCCGCAAGCCCTCGCCCGCACGCGTGCCAACGGCGCGCCGCAGCTGGCCGGGATCGTGCAGGCCGGCTTCGCCGCGGTCGTCGCGGTGATCTTCGCCATCGCGGGAGCGGACCCGATCGTCACGCTCGTCCCCGCCATGCTCGGCTTCGGCACCCTGAGCGTGCTGATCCTGCAGGGACTCGCCGCGATCTCGATCGTCGTCTACTTCCGCCGCCGCCAGGACCCGCGCTGGTGGAGCACGTTCATCGCCCCCGGCATCGGCTTCCTCGGCATCGCGGCCATCTCCGTCCTCGCCGTCGTGAACTTCAACATCGTCGCCGGGTCGGAGGAGCTCGCCATCCGGCTGATGCCGCTGCTGCTGGTGGTCGCCCTGATCGGCGGCATCGGCTACGGGGCCTACCTGAAGCGCGCCAGACCGGCCGTCTACGAAGGCCTCGCCACCGACCTGGAGCAGTTCAGCGACCGCTGACCCCCTCCCCCAGACCATCCATCGAAGGAGATCGCATGACCACTCTGAATCCCGCCGACACCTCGACCTGGCTGCCCCTGGAGGGACTGGCACCCGGCTTCGACGCCAACAAGGCCCCGCACTCGACCGCGCTGAGCGGCACCGAGGTCACCGTCGTCGACGGTCGCGGCACCCGCATCGTGCATCGCTTCGCCGACTCGACCGTCTCGTGGGAGTACCAGCCGGGAGCGGAGGACGACACCGAGGCCGCGGCGGACACCGACGACTACGAGGCCTTCGAGGTCGACGAACAGCTCTACTTCGTGCAGTTCCACCACCGCTACCTGCCGCACGAGGCCGTCTCGCTCATCCTCGACCTGCGACAGGGGCGCGCTCTGGCCGTGATCTCCGAGATCCTGCCGGCACCGGAGCAGGGCCGCACCCGCGTGCAGCACCATTTCGCCCCCGGGGTGATCGAGGGCATCGAGCAGAGCGGCGAGGAGGCCGCTCCCACGAGGACCCTCATCGGTCGCAGGGTCGAGTGGGTGTACAGCGAAGAGCACGCGTACGAACACGTCTACCTGTCGTCGCACTGGTACTCGTGGCAGTGCCTCGCGGGACCGGAACGCGGCCTCGCCGACACGGATGAGAACAGCGTGTGGCAGATCCGCCCCGGCATCTACGTGTTCGCCTGGCGCGAGAAGGTCATCCCCTGCGCATCCGTGACGATCGCCGACCACCGCGACGTGAACGCGATCCGCTCGCACGGCGTGCTGTTCGGCCTCGACGAGAGCGGGGAGGTGCCGACGCACTTCACGTTCGGCGCCCACGGACGACTGCTCTCCACGACGCTGCACGCGCCGGAGCTCGAGCCCGCGACCTTCGGAGCCGTCTGACATGACCGACGTCGCCGACCTCATCGTCACCGGTTCCGCGATCCGCACGGCCGACCGCGCGAACCCGGTGGTCGAGGCCTTCGCCGTGCGCGACGGCAGGATCACCGCGGTCGGAGCGCGCTCGGACATCGAAGCGCTCCGGGGCCGCAGGACCCGTCTGCTCGAGGTCGGCGACGCGGCCGTGTACCCCGGTTTCGTCGATGTGCACAACCACCACGCGCTCGCCGGGCGCACGGACCTGTTCGAGTTGTCGCTCGCGCCGTCGCTGAGTCTCGATGAGGTGCTCGACCGCGTGCGGGAGAAGGCCGCGGAGCTGCCGCAGGACGCCTGGATCGTCGGCGGCGCGGTGGCGACCACCCTGCTGCCCTCCCTCGCGAACACCGCGAGCCGACGCCGCCTGGACGAGGCGAGCGGCGGGCGCCCGGTGATGCTCATGGAGGATTCCCGCCACAACCGCTGGGTGAGCAGTCGGGCGCTGGAGCTCGCGGGCATCACGGCGGAGCACGCCCCCGAGTCGGGGGTGACCCTTCTCGACCCTGACGACGGCACGCCCTCCGGCGTCCTGCTCGAAGCCGCGGGGATCCCGGTGCAGGAGGCGTACGACCGCACGGGCGGGCTCACACCGCAGCAGCACGCCGCGGCCTCCCGACGAGGTGTCGAGATCCTCAACTCCTACGGCGTGACGGCGTTCCAGGATGCAGGGGTCTCGGTGGACATCCTCCGCGCGCTCTCCGACCTCGACCGCGCGGACGACCTGCGCGCCTGGGTCGTGTCATCGCTGCTGATCAACGACGAGATCTTCGGGTTCGACCCGATCGGCGCTCCCCTGCTCGACCGGGGCGAGGAGTTCCGCACCCCGCACCATCGGCCCGATTTCGTCAAGATCTTCCTCGACGGCGTTCCGCCTGCCCGGACCGCCGCCTTCCTCGACCCGTACCCCGCCGACCCGGTGCACGGCGCACACTTCCACGGCGAGACGACCATGACCCTCGACGAGCTCACGAGGTGGCTGCGCGCCGTGGCCGAGCGTGGCCTCGGCGCCAAGGTGCACTGCACGGGGGACGGCTCCGCCCGACTGGTCCTCGACGCCGCGGAGCAGCTGCGCGCAGCAGGCTTCACCACGCCCGTGCAGATCGCGCACGGGCAGTTCCTCGCCGAGTCCGACATCCCTCGGCTGGCGGAGCTGAACGTCTCGGCCGACATCTCCCCGTTCATCTGGTACCCCGGGGTGATCCCGCAGGCGCTGGCCGACGTGCTCGGTGATCGGGCGGAGCACTCGCAGCCCAACCGCTCTCTCCTCGATGCCGGGGCGCTCGTGGCCGGCGGATCCGACTGGCCGGTGAGCGATTCCCCGAACACGCTGGAGGGTCTGCAGGGCCTGGTGACCAGAGCCGATCCGCTCGGCCGCGCACCGGGACGTCTCTGGCCCGAACAGGCGATCACGGCGCAGGAGGCACTGGAGGTCTTCACGATCAACGCGGCGACCGCGATGGGCCTCGGAAACGAGACCGGATCCCTCTCCCCCGGCAAATCGGCCGACTTCGTGGTGCTGGCACGCGATGCGATCGCCGGGCCCGCCGACGAGATCGTGCACACCTCGATCGAGTCGACGTGGTTCGCCGGTCGCCGTGTGCACGGGGACTGACCCGCGGATGCGGCGGTCGCGCCGATACGATGAGGCGATGCGACGCTTCCCCTCCTCCGTGTACGGCGTCGGAGAAGAGCCCGACCCGCGGTTCTCGCTCGCCAACGAGCGCACGTTCCTGGCGTGGACCAGGACTGCTCTCGCGCTGATCGCCGGGGGCGTCGCGCTCGAGGTGCTCGGCCTGGATCTGCATCCGGGGTTCCGCCTCGCGGCCTCGCTGCTGCTGATGGTGACCGGTACCGTGGTCGCGCCTCTCGCGTGGTGGGAGTGGATGCGGGCGGAACGCGCGATGCGGCAGTCACGGCCGCTGCCCGGCGCGCTGTCCGCCGTGCCGCTGGCGGCGGTGGTCGTGACGGTCGGGCTGCTGGTGCTCGCCGGCGTGCTGTGGCGTTGATCGGTCAGCGCGGATGATGCGACGTGCCATCGAACCGCAACGACGGTATGACCCCGGACTGCAACCGGAGCGCACCGAACTCGCCTGGCGACGCACCGCCCTCGCGATCGCGATCGGCTCGCTGCTGTCGCTGCGGGTCTTCCCGCTCGTCCTGCCGCCCGTGTTCGGGGCCTGGGGCATCGCACCAGGCGTGATCGGCGTCGGCACCGCATGCGTGCTCTGGATCGCCGCACGACGACGACAGCGCCGCACGACCGCCGTGCTCACGGAGACGGCGGCGGGGCCCCTTCCCGGTGGTTCGCTCCTGCTCGCGCTCACCGTGTTCGGGACCGGCTTCGGCGTGATCGCGGTGGTCCTCGTCGTCGTCGCACAGCTCGCGATGTGACTGGTCGGCACCGACGCCCCCTCAGACGTCGGTGCCGACCGGACCCGGTGCCAGCCGGACCCGGTGCCGACCTCAGTCGGCGACCGTCAGCACGGCGCGTCCCACCGCGCGCAGCACAGTGGCGTCGTGCACGGAACGGGCACCCGGCACGTAGCGCACGCGCTGCAGCGAACCGCCGCGGAACGGATACGACCGGTGCTCTTCGTGCAGCTCCCAGTCGACGGGGCCACCGAAGTCGTAGCCGACGCTGATGCCCGTGAAGGGCGACATCCCGATCAGCATGGACACGTCGTCGATCCGGGCGTCGTCTCGCCCGTCGACCTCGACGCTCGCGCTCCAGCGCAGACCGGGCTGTTCGTCCATGCGCACCACGAGGCGATGCGGACCGGCGCCGAGCAGGGAACCTCGCGCGCGGTGCATGCGTCCGTACGCGTTGTACACGAGCAGCGGGGCGCCGCGGTCGAGCGCGAGCAGGTAGCCGCCGCCCTGGTCGCCGTGCGCCACGATCACCCCTGCGGCGTCGTGGCCGGCCTCGAGATCCACCTCGATCCGGAACGAGCGCAGCACCGTCAGCTTCGCCGCACGGAATCTCTCCAGCGGCGGGCGGAACGGGATCAGGTCGACCGGTGCCGACAACGGCTCCTCGGTGTCGGGTCGCACCCGGAACAGCGCACCCTCGTCGTCCAGCGGGAACACTGTGTTTCGCCATGCCTCGGCATGCCAACGATCTGCGAGTGCGGCGACGACCTCCGGGTGGGCATGCGCGACGTCGACGGTCTCCGTGGGATCGAGCTCCAGGTCGTACAGTTCCCAGCTCCCGCCTGCCGGTCCTTCGTCCGGTGTGGGGGTCACGGTCGAGAGCGCCTTCCAGCGGCCGTCCACGATCGCTCGCCGCCCCACGCACTCGAAGTACTGCACCTCACGCCCGTCCGCGCGAGGGTTCGCGAGCACATCCACGATGCTGCCGCCGTCCATGTCGAGCGCGGGCACGCCGTTGCGTTCGGCCAGGGCAGGCACCCCGCAGAGTTCCAGCAGCGTGGGCGCGAGGTCGGACACGAACACGAACTGGTCGCGCAGCCCGCCGCGCATCGGTGCATCGGGCCAGGACACGAGCAGAGGCGCGTGCACTCCCCCCTCGTAGGTGGTGGCCTTGAACGAGCGGAACGGGGTGTTGGACACCCGCGCCCACCCTGTGGGGTACTGCCCGAACAGGCGCGGCCCGCCGATGTCGTCCACGTCGCGCGGCACGTCGGTGACCCAGTCCTCGGGCATGCCGCCGTGGCTGCCGAACTGCGCGAAGTAGCTCCGCGTGCCGGTCGGACCGCCCTCCGCCGTCCCCCCGTTGTCGCTGGCGATCACCACGATGGTGTTCTCGCGCTCCCCGCTGCGTTCGAGTCGATCGAGCAGGCGACCGACGCTCTGGTCGATCTCGTCCACGGCCGCCGCGTACACCTCCATGTGCCTCGCGAACAGCCGCCGGTCCTCTTCGGCGAGGTCGTCCCAGGCGGGGATCTGCGCACCGTCGGCTATCGCGTCCGCCGGCAGGTCGGCATGCGCCGGCACGATGCCCCGTTCGCGCTGCCGAGCGAAGCGATCCTCGCGCATCCGGTTCCACCCGGCCTCGTACCGACCGCGGTACTTCGCGATGTCGATGTCCTTCGCCTGGATGGGGCCGTGCACCGAGGTGTGCGCGTAATAGAGGAAGAACGGCTTGTCGGGGTCGTTCACGCGCAGATCGTCGATCATGCCGATCGCCCTGTCCGTGAGCTCGTCCGTCAGGAAGAAGCCGTCGGGGTACTCATGCAGATCGACCACTGCGTTGTCCTGCACGAGCCGGTGCGGGTGATGCAGCGAGGTGAAGCCGTCCATGCTGCCGAAGTACCTGTCGAAGCCGCGCTGCAACGGCCACGTGCGACGGTCGGCTCCGTCGTGCAGGCTCGACTCCAGGGTCAGGTGCCACTTGCCGACCATGAACGTCGCGTATCCCCCTGCCCGCAGCGACTCGGCGAGGGTCGGGGCGTCGGCGGGCAGCTCGCAGCTGAACCCCGGGTAACCGGGATCGACGTGCGCCACGAAGCCGAAGCCCGCACGGTGGGGGTTCAGGCCCGTGAGCAGGGCGGCGCGGGCCGGGGAGCACATCGGAGCGGTGCGGTAGTTCGTGAAGACCCAGCCGTCGGCGGCCAGCGCGTCGATGCGCGGGGTGTCGATCTCGCTGCCGAAGGGCCCGAGGTCGCTGAAGCCCAGATCGTCGATCAGCATCACGATCACGTTCGGAGCCCCCGCTCTCGCGCGGCGAGGCTCCGGCCACCAGGGCTCGGAGGACGAGGTGAACTCCTCGGCGCGGCCCTGGAACCGTTCGTATCCACGGGCTTCGTACGACACGGACATTCAGCCCGCCTTCCGGATGAGCTCGAAGATGCGGGTGCGCAGCTCGGCGAACACCGGGAGGGCTCGTGTCGTGAGCTGATCACGAGGACCGCTGAAGTCGATCTCGATGATCTCGGTGACCTTCGCGGGGCGTTCGCCGAGCACCACCACACGGTCGGAGAGGTAGACCGCCTCATCGATGTCATGGGTGACGACGACGATCGTCATCCCGAACTGCTCGCGGATGCGCAGGCACAGGTCCTCCAGCTCGAAGCGCGTCTGCGCGTCGACCGAGGCGAAGGGCTCGTCCATCACGAGCACCTCCGGCCGGTAGGCGATCGCCCGCGCGATCGCGACGCGCTGCTGCATGCCGCCGGACAGCTGCCAGGGGAACTTGGACTCCGCACCGGACAGTCCGACGGCGGAGAGGGCGGCGGCGATGCGCTCCTCGCGCTCCGCGGCGGGCAGGCGCAGATGCTTCAACGGCAGGCGCACGTTCTTCTCGACCGTGAGCCACGGCATCAGCGACCGGGTGTACTCCTGGAACACGAGCGCCATCTCCTCGGGAGGGCCGTCGATGGGGGTCCCGTCGATGGCCGCGCTCCCGGCGGTGATGCTCTGCAGCCCGGTGAGGCACTTCAACAGGGTGGTCTTGCCGATGCCGGAGGGACCGACGATGCAGCACACCTCCCCGGCGTGCACGTCGAAGGTGAGGTCGGCGATCACGGGCACAGGACCCGCCTTCGTCTCGTACGACTTCGCGAGGCCCTGCACGCTCAGGCGCACCGGCGCGGTGACGGTGGTGGTGGTCATGCGTTCTTCTCCTGTTGCTGGGAGGCGATGTACCAGCGCAGCACGCGGCGCCGGAAGAGGGTGAACACGGCGGTCGCGGTGTATCCGATGACGCCGAGGACGAGGATCCCGGCCCACATGTCCGGGATGGCGAAGGACTGCTGCGCGAGCAGGGTCGCCGCTCCGAGCCCCGTCGAGGAGCCGAGCATCTCGCTCGCGATCATGACGACGAACGCCGTGATCAGACTGACCTGCATCCCGGAGAGGATGCGCGGACTCGCAGCGGGGAGCATCACGGAGAACAGCCGCTCGCCGGCGCTCAGCCGGTACACGCGGCTCACCATCTCGAGTGTGGGCTCGCCGGCACGGACGCCGTCGATCGTCGAGATCAGGATGGGGAACACCGCGGCCAGGGTGATGGAGAGGATGCGCGTCTCGGTGCCGAAACCGATGAGCGAGACGAAGATCGGCACCAGCGCGACCGGCGGGATCGCACGGAAGAAGTGGATGGTCGGCTCGGCGAACCAGCTCAGCGGACGGACGAGGCCCAGCAGCAGCCCCACGAGCACACCGATCACGGTCGCCAGCAGGAAGGACACCACCAGGTTGCCCACGGACGAGGCGATGTCGAGCAGGAAGGCGGGCGTCTGCGCGAGCTGCCAGAGCCGTTGCAGGATCGTCTGCAGCGGCGGGAAGAACGCGTTGGTCGACCCGGCCGAGGCGAACCACCACAGCGCCAGCAGCGCGACGGGCACCGCGATCTCGGCACCGAGCAGAACGCCGCGCGGGAGTCCGTCCTGGCCGCGTCGTCGAGCGAGCCTGGTTCGGGTCTGGATCGACGAGGTGAGGGTCATCACACGACCTGCTTCCGGTATTGCGGATGCCAGTGCAGGAGCGTGCGCTCGCCCCACTGGCTGAGTCCCTGAATCAACAGGCCGAGCACGCCGAGGATCAGCACGTACGCGAAGAGCTGCGCCTGGTTGCCGGTGATCTGCGACAGCAGCAGGCTCTGGCCGAGACCCGGCCCTCCCCCGAGGAGTCCTGCCACCACCGCGACCACGAGCGATGTCGGTGCGGCGACCCGCACGGCCGTGCCGATGTAGGGCAGCGCGCTCGGGAGCACGATCCGGCCGAGGATCTCGGCTCTTCCCATGCCGTACGAGCGTCCGGTGGCCCTGGCGACCGGATCGGTGTCGAAGACGCCGGCCGAGGCCTGCACGGCGATCGCGATGAAGCAGCCGAAGAACACCAGGAAGATGCCCATGCTCGCCGTCGGCCCCATGACCAGCACGACGACGGGCAGGATCACGATCGGCGGGATGGGTTTCAGGAACTCCAGCGGCACCCGCGTCGCGTGCATCGCGAGCGGGGACGTGCCGATCGCGACGCCGAGGGCGACACCGACGACGATCGCCAAGACGAGTCCGACGAGGGCCATCGTGAGCGTGTCACCGAGGGCCGTCCACGTCGCAGGGGTTCCGAGCAGACGGATCGCCTCGCCGATCGCGGCCGTGGCTGCCGGCAGCGGTGACCCGGCGAGCGGCCCGGCGGTCGCCGACCATTCCCAGAGCGCGAGCGCCGAGACGACGCCGGCTGCTCCGATGAGCGGCGGGAGGAGAGAAGAGCGGTTCATGAGCATCATCCGGCGGCGAGGACGATGCCTTCGAGGTCGACCGGAGCCGAGAGGAAGCCGAGGGCGACGAGCTTGTCGTTCACGCGTTCGAGATCCACGGGCGCCACCTCGGCCGGCCAGAACGGCAGCTTGACGTCGTCGACCGTCAGCGTCGAGCCTGTGGCGTCGATCCCGGCCTGGATCGCGTCCTCCGGGTGCTCGTTCGCGTAGGCGTTGCTCTTGGCGACAGCGCGCTGGAAGGCGGCGATGGCATCGGCCTTCGCCGCGATCGTGCTCTCCCCCGCGGTCCACAGCCCCACGGCGCCCTCCTCGAAGAAGCCGACGGACGGCGAGTCGAGCTGCACCGCACCCGCCGCATCCGCCTCCGCGGTGAAGGGACTGACGAGACCCGCCGCATCGACCGTGCCGCTCTGCAGCGCGGCGACCGCCGAGGTGAAGTCCAGGACGACCCATTCCACCGAGCCGGGGTCGACGCCGGCACGGTCGAGGGCATCGGAGATGACGACTTCGAGCTGCGCCTTGCGCGCGGGGATGGCGATGGTCGCCCCCTTCAGGTCCGCGACCGAGGAGATGCCGCTGGCGGCGGAGGCGAACAGACCGGTGTCGTCGACGGCCGCGGGGTCTTCGGCGTCAGCCGCTCCGGCGACGAATCCGTCCGCCGGTGCGACGACCTTCAGCGGGACGCCGCTGCTGAGTGCGTTCAGCAGCGGGATGCTGGGGGCGTACGCGATGTCGACCTGTCCGCCCTGCGCGGCGGCGAGTCCGGCCGGCGGGTTGGCGACCACCGAGGTCTCCAGCTTCAGCCCCTCCTCCTCGAAGAAGCCCTGCTCCTGTCCCCGTATCAGCGCCCCGTCGGAGACGAGGCCGATGGTCGCGACCTTGAGCGTCGTCAGCTCGCCGTCGCCGCCGGAGGAGGACGCGGGGGCGGAGGTGCAGGCTGCGAGCGCGAGCGTCCCGGCCACCACGAGGGCGCCGGAGGCGCGACGTGCGAGTCTTGTGACGTTCATGAGAACTCCTCTTCGAGTTAGTCACCGGTTGGTGATTTTAAAGATCGTAGTCGCGCTTAGTACTTCGTTGATTACGATCGGGTTACATTAGTCACCGTTTGGTGACTAAAAACGACAAATGGAGAATCGTGGATGTGAGAGTGCAGGACCGGAGAGGGGGGCGCGATGCCCAAGATCGTCGACCATGAGGAACGCAGGACCCACATCGCCGATGCGGCGACACAGGTGATCATCCGCGTCGGTTTCGACAACCTCACGATGCGCGAGATCGCCACGGAGGCCGGCTACGCGCATGGCGCGATCGCCCGGTACTTCCCCGACAAGAGGAGCGTCCTCACGGCGGCGTTCCTCCGTCTGTACTCGCTCGCCAACGACCGCATCCACGCCCGCATCGAGGGCGTCCGAGGACTCGAGGCTCTGGAGCGGATGTGCAGGGAGATCCTCCCCTACAGCCCGAACGGCCCGCTGTACGCCAAGGTGGTCATCGCGTTCTGGGATCATGCGTCGCAGGACGACGAGGTCACCAGGATCCACCGCGTGAACAACCTGCACTGGCGGGACCTGTTCCGCCAGTGTCTGATCGAGGCCAGGGACGACGGCGAGCTCGCCGACGGCATCGACATCGAGACCGCGGTGAACGAGATCGCGTCGCGCAATGCGGGGTGGCAGATGATCTCGGTGCTGATGCCGGATTCGGCGGGCGACGGGCGGCTGAACGACGGCCTCGACGCGCTGCTGTCGACGCTCCGTCGCCCCTCCGTCCCGCCCGCCCGCTGATCGCATCCGTCGTCCTGCCTTCAGCCTGCGAGGATGAACCGCGCGCCGCGTTCGCCGATCATGGCCGCAGGCGCGTTGGTGTTGCCGGTGGGCACGGTCGGCATGACGGAGGCGTCGACCACACGCAGCCCGTCGATCCCGCGTACCCGGAGCTGCGGATCGACCACGGACTCCTGGTCGCTGCCCATGCGGCAGGTGCCGACCTGGTGGTGGTAGGTGATGGCCGTGCGGCGCACCCAGTCCTCCACATCGTCGTCCGTCACGTCCGGCCCGGGGTACACCTCCACCGCTCCCCACTCCTCGGCGAGCGCAGGCTGTGCGCCGATGCGGCGGCACTGGCGCACGGAGGCGGCGAGGGCGTCGGCATCGCGCTGATCCTCCAGTGCCGCCAGGTCGATGTGCGGCAGGTCGTCGAGGCCGGGACCGGTGAGGCGCAGCTCGCCGCGGCTGTACGGCGTCACCAGGCCCGCCATGAGCGTGAACCCGTCGTCGCCCCGCGGTTCCAGGTCGCCCCACATCGGCACGGAGAAGTGGATGGGCTGCGTGTCCGGCTGCGCGAGGCCGTCGCGGCTGCGCCAGAACAGGTGGCTCTGCGTGACGGACACCCCCGACTGCGGCGGGCCGATGGGCTTCTTCTCGGTCGCGAAGATCACCGGGGAGAGGAGGTGGTCGTGCAGGTTCTTGCCCACAGCGGAGGCGTCGTGCACGACGGGGATGCCGAGCGCACTCAGCTCGTCGGCGGGACCGATGCCAGAGCGCAGCAGGATGACGGGCGTGCCGAGCGCTCCCGCCGACAGGACGATCTCGTCCGCGAACACTTCCTCGGTCTCATCGCCCTCCCCCAGCCGGATGCCGACCGCGCGCCCGTCGCGCACGATCACGGAGTGGACGGCGCGACCGGTGAGGATCGTCATCCGGTCGGCGACGGGCTGCGCGTAGGCCGTCCAGGTGTTGACCCGACGTCCGTCCTTGATCGTGACCTGCTCCTGTGAGACCCCGTCGAGCGTGCCCCCGTTGTAGTTCGGGTTGCGCGGCAGCCCCTCCTCGACGGCGGCGTCGATGATCGAAGCCTGGATGGGCGAGAGCGCATAATCGTCGGTCACGGGCAGCAGGTCGTTCTCGATCGCGTCGTAGATCGGCTCGACCTCGGCCCAGCCCCATCCCGTCGCGCCGGCGGCCTCCCACGCGTCGTAGTCGGAGGCCGCGCCGCGCACCCAGATCATGGCGTTCAGCGCGTGCGAGCCGCCGGTCACCTTGCCGCGAGGGAGATGCAGACGTCGACCGGCCGCGTGCGGCTGCGGCACGGTGAAGAAGTCCCAGTCCTCGGCGGAGTGCCAGAGCTCCCCCGCCCGCGACGGGTCGTGGATGGCCGGGTTCGTGTCGTAGCCGCCGGCCTCGACGAGCGTGACGGCGACCCCGGCGTCGGCGAGACGCCGGGCGACGATGGCGCCCGAGGTGCCGGCCCCGACGACGATGGCGGAGCGCACCGCGCCGCTGTTCGCCGCGGTCACGCTCAGGCCTTCCGGCCCGGTCCGGAGACGACCTGGGTGACGGCGACGGACTTGAGTCCCTCGACGCCGAACTCCAGCCCGTAGCCCGAGCTCTTCACACCGCCGAACGGCACCATGGGGTGCAGCCCACCGTGCGAGTTGATCCATACCGTGCCGGACTGCATGCGCGCAGCGACGGCGCGGGCCTCCTCCGGGTCGCTGGCCCACACCGAGGCGCCAAGGCCCACGTCGAGGGCGTTCGCGAGCGTGAAGGCCTCGTCGACGTCGCTGTAGCGGATGACGGGGAGTGCGGGACCGAACTGCTCCTCCTGCACCAGCGCCGCATCGTTGTCGATGTCGGCGACGATGGTGGGCCGGTAGAACAGCTCGCCGAGGTCGGATGCCGGCTCGCCGCCGGTGACGATCCGGGCACCGCGGCTCTTCGCATCGTCGACCAGGCGGCTGACGATGTCGAACTGCGGCCGGTTCTGCAGCGGTCCGAGCACGTTGCCCTCGTCGAGTCCGTTGCCCATCGGCACCTGCTCGGCGATCGCGGCGAGTGCGTCCACGACCTCGTCGTAGACGGAGTCGTGCACGTAGAGGCGCTTCATGGCTGCGCAGGTCTGTCCGGTGTTGATGAACGCCCCCCAGAAGAGGTCTTCGGCGATGGCCGACGCGTCCGTGCCGGGAAGCACGATGCCCGCGTCGTTGCCGCCCAGCTCCAGCGTGAGGCGGGCGAGGTTGCCTGCGGAGCTCTCGATGATGCGGCGACCGGTCGCTGTCGAGCCGGTGAACATGATCTTGGCGATGTCGGGGTGTGACGCGAGGCGAGCGCCCACCTCACGGTCTCCGGAGACGCCGAGCAGCACATTCGCCGGCAGCACCTCGTTCATCACCGCGATCATCGCGAGCACGCTCAGCGGGGTGTACTCGCTGGGCTTCGCGACGACCGTGTTGCCCATCCGCAGCGACGGCCCGATCTGCCAGATCGTGATCATGAGCGGCCAGTTCCACGGCCCGATGGCTCCGACGACACCAGCCGCCTTGTAGACGAGCTCGGCGTGCAGCGTCTCGTCGTCGACGAGCACCTGCGACTCGAGCACGGTGCTGGCATTGGTGCGCAGCCATGCCGAGCAGGCACCGAGCTCGAACCGCGCGTTCGGGCCGTTGAGCGGCTTCCCCTGCTCGCGCGACAGGAGGTAGGCCAGACCCTCGGCGTTCGCATCGATCGCGTCGGCCGCGGCCAGGAGCAGTTCGCTCCGTTTCTCGTGACCGAGCGCCTCCCACGCGGGCTGCGCAGCCTTCGCACGGGCGATCGCGTCGTCGAGGTCGTCCACGGCGGCGACGGGTGCCCGGCCGATGACCTCGCGGGTCGCAGCATCGGGGATCTCACGGCCCTCGCCTTCCGGCGCCTGGATGCGGTCGAGCAGCGCGGCGGCTGCGGAAGCTGCGGAATCGGACATCGGTGTCTCTCCTTCGAGCGTGGCGCTGACCGATGGCGGAGTGGCCGCCGGCCTTCCTCTCATTCTCGGATGCCCCTTCCCGCCGCACTTGTCGCGGAGCGCGCCGAAGATGTCCTCGCGCGAACGATGCGCCCGCTGGCAGGTGCGCGGCGAGCAGGCCTCCCGCGATCGGTTCGAGTCCCCGTCGCCGGTCGCGGCGTGCGCCATCGCCGCGCCGGGTCCCACCAGGCCGGCCCTCGCACCTGCGGCGCTCCCCCTCGCATGCGGATCTGCCAACCTGAGGTGTCCAACGTGCGGTGATGGTGCCAGCAGAGCGCCACCCCGTTGTCGGTGTGGGTGGGACCCCCACGGGCGTACTCCGTGACGTGGTGGATCTCGCACCAGGCGGCCGGGACGTGGCACCCGGGAATGAGGCATTCGCGGTCCCGCACGCAGATCGCGCGGCGCTGCGCCGGGGTGAAGATCCGGTCGCTCGACCCGAGCCCGACGATCCTTCCTCCGGCCCCGTAGACGACCCGCTGGATCGAACCGCCGCACGCCGTGTGCGCGGCGACGCGGGTCGAGACAGGCGTGTCGACCCCGTCGACCCGCGCCCAGCCCCGCCCCGTGGCGTAATCCTCGGCACCGACCGTGACCACGAGAGTCGGGGCAGCACCGCCCAGCCGCGGCATCTCGTCGTGTCGGGCCGCGATGCCCAGGGCCGCCGCGAGTGCATCGTGCTGCTTCTGTGCCCGCGTGCGCGCGTCGATCATCCCGCCACGGTCCCCGGACGGAAGCACATCGTCATCCGGCGACACCGGAGCATGCGGACTCCCGGCAACGAATTCCTCGAGCTCCGCGGACGGTACGAAGTGGACACCGGGAAGCGGCGGACCGTCGACCCTCGGGTTCAGATACGCGTCCCAGATCCGCTGCAGCTGCCCCGCGACCTCCGGCAACAGCGCGCCGCGGACCGGGATGACGCCGTCCTTGGCGCGCCCCAACACCACACCCCGCGCTCGCAACGCGATGTCCTCAGCCGGCTCCGCCCCGTCCGGGTCCAGGTACTGCACGATCAGCTGAGCTTGCACCCGCAGATCCTCGGGCGGCGGTGCCGGACCGGGCTCGTTCTCGGCACCGTCGTCGCTCTCCGCGCCACGAGCGACTCCCGCCAGATACGCGTCCGCCTCCCACCGGTCGGCGACGCGCACGCGCGGACCGGCCTGCTCGATCGGCCCGGTCGCAGCCAGCAACCCGGTCACGCCGATCGCCCCGTCGAGGAGGGCCTCGCGCAGCGCTGGCCACCGCGCCGGCAGCCACTCTCCGGAGGAGAGGTCGACATCGCGTCGCACCAACCGCGCGCCCTTCACAAGGCGCGCGGCACCCGCCGTGTCGGTGCGGAGCACACGCTGCAGCAGCTCGTTCATCGAGCGGCAGCCGAACAGTCCGCAGAACGCCGGCTCCCCCGACTCGGCAGGACGCTGATCGACGCTCGCCACGGCCTCGACGACCACGGCCTCCGCGCGTCGCTGGATCTCGCCCGCGACCCGCAGCAGGTTCATCATCTCCTGTGGGTCGAGAGCGCCCACCGCGCCCGATCGCAGAACGGCGTCGAGAGCGACGACCGTGTCGTCGAGAACCGCTGCCGGAGTGCCTTCCATACGTCGATTCAACAGAAGGCCACCGACATTCACAGGCCGGATAACCCCCGTTCAGAGCAATATTCCAGTACGCCTGACTTACTCCTCCTACACCCGTAGAGAGCCCAATCAACACTTCACAACACGAACCCACCTCCCCCGTCGTATCCGACAGGAGAACCCTCACACCAGGTCGGAGTCCTCGAAGATCAGGATCGTCCGTGTGGAGCGGATCGACGGGATCGCCTGGATGTCCTCCAGCACGATGCGACGGAGGTCGCGGGCGTCGTTGGCCCGCACGAGCAGCAGCACGTCGAAGTCGCCCCCGACCAGAGCCATGTGCTCGATCTCGGGGATCACCCTGAGCCGCGCGCTCAACTCCTGCCACGTGGCCTGCTCGATCGCGAGCGTCACATAGGCGCTCGCGTGGTGTCCGAGCAGTACGGGGTCGGTGCGCACCGTGTACCCCGTGATCACCCCGGCGTCGGTGAGTCGCTTGATCCGCGCGTGCGCTCCGGCGCGGGAGATGTGCACCGACTCGGCGATCGCGGTCATCGACGCGCGAGCATCCCGCCGCAGCTCAGCGATGATCGCGCGATCCGTGTCGTCGAGCGCCGCCATGGCACCCCTCTCTCCTCCGGGAAATACTGACACTTCGGAGGCCATTCTGACACGGCGAGCGCAATCGTCCATGATTGCGCAGCAGTTCTTGGATGACTGTCGCATGCGCGGCATGCTGTCCTCATCGAGTTCGGCAAGGAAGGCGGACGGATGCACCCCCATGACATGCTCCCGCGAGACACCGCGGTACGACTGATCGACGAGGACGGGACCACCCTCCCCGACGAGGCATACGCGCTCCCCGCCGCCGACGTCCTGCTCGCCGCTTACCGCGGGCTCGTCGAAGGCAGACGCATCAACGACCAGGCGGGCGCGCTCGTCCGCCAGGGCCGCCTCGCGGTCTACCCCTCGTCACATGGTCAGGAGGCATGCCAGGTGGCAGCGGCGATGGTGCTCGGTGACACCGACTGGCTCTTCCCCACGTACCGCGACTCGGTCGCGGTGATCGCCCGCGGCATCGCTCCCGCTGAGGCGATGGTGCTCCTCAAGGGCGACTGGCACTCGGGCTACGACGTGCGCGCGCACCGCGTCGCCCCGCAGGCCACCCCGCTCGCGACCCAGCTCCTGCACGCGGTCGGCTTCGCGCAGGCGGCGAGGCACCGCGGTGAGGACACCGTCGTGCTCGCGCTCTGCGGCGACGGTGCCACGAGCGAGGGCGACTTCCACGAGGCGATGAACTTCGCCGCCGTGTTCCATGTCCCGGTCGTGTTCTTCGTGCAGAACAACGAGTTCGCCATCTCGGTGCCCCTCTCCCGGCAGACCGCTGCCCCCTCCCTGGCACACAAGGCGGTCGGCTACGGCATGCCGGGGCAGCGCGTCGACGGCAACGACGTGGCCGCGGTCCTCGCGGTACTCACGGAAGCCGTCGACCGCGCCCGCGCCGGCGGCGGCCCCTCCCTGGTCGAGGCGCACACCTATCGCATGCAGGCGCACACCAACGCCGACGACGACACCCGCTACCGCGAGCGCGAGGAAGTGCAGGCCTGGCTCGCCCGCGACCCGCTCCTGCGCCTGCGCGCGCATCTCACTGCGACAGGGGCGCTCGATGCCGCCGCCGAGGAGCGCTTCGCCTCGGGTGCCGAGGAGATCGCGGCGGCGATGAGGGCAGCGCTGAACACCGACACAGACCTCGATCCCGAAGACCTGTTCCGCTTCGTGACCGCGACCCGCTCCCCTCAGCTCGACGAGCAGTGGCACCTACTGCGCGACGAGATCGAACGCTCGCGTCTCGTCGACGCCGAGCACGCCACGACCGGAGGCCACCGATGACGATCGCACAGGACGACACGCGCATCGAGAGCGGAGCCACCACGACGACCACGATGACCATGGCCGCCGCCTTGAACAGGGCGCTGGCCGACGCCACCGAGTCGGATCCGGATGTGGTGGTCTTCGGCGAAGACGTGGGAGCCCTCGGTGGCGTCTTCCGCATCACGGATGGACTCACCGCACGTTTCGGTGAGGACCGCTGCTTCGACACCCCGCTCGCGGAGTCCGGGATCGTCGGCACCGCGGTGGGGATGGCGATGAACGGGCTGCACCCCGTGATCGAGATGCAGTTCGACGCCTTCGCCCTCCCCGCGTTCGAACAGGTCGTGAGCCATGTCGCCAAGCTCGGCAACCGCACGCGCGGTGGCATGCGCATGCCCCTGGTGATCCGCATCCCGTTCGGGGGCGGCATCGGGGGCGTCGAGCACCACTGCGACTCGTCCGAGGCCTACTACGCCCATACCCCCGGCCTCACGGTCGTCAGCCCGGCCACTCCGCAGGACGCGTACTCCCTGCTGCGTGCGGCCATCGCCTCGCCCGACCCGGTGATCTTCCTCGAGCCCAAGAAGCTGTACTGGAGCAAGGGCGAGGTCGACACCTCGGTCACCGCGGAGCTCGGTTCGGCGCGTATCGCCCGCGACGGCACGGATGTGACGCTCCTCGCGTACGGCTCGTCCGTGCCGCTCGCGCTGGAGGTCGCCGAGGTGGCCGCTGCAGAGGGGCGGAGTGTGCAGGTCGTCGACGTCCGCTCCCTCTCGCCGTTCGACGACGCCACCGTGACGGCCGCCGTGAAGTCGACAGGCCGTGCCGTGGTCATCGCGGAGGCGCCGGGCTACGTGAGCGTCGCCTCCGAGATCCAGGCACGCGTGTTCGAGCGCTGCTTCGAATACCTGGCGGCGCCCGTGCGACGGGTGACCGGATTCGACACGCCCTACGCACCTCCGAAGCTCGAGCACTGGTACCTGCCGGACGTCGACCGCGTGCTCGATGCGATCGACACCCTGCACTGGGAGGACGAATCATGAGCACTCCGGTGAAGCCGCAGACGGGCACGCGGGTGTTCCGACTGCCCGACCTCGGCGAGGGGCTGACCGAGGCCGGACTCGTGCAGTGGCTCGTCGCGGTCGGCGACACCATCGTGACGGACCAGCCGATCGCCGAGGTCGAGACCGCGAAGAGCATCGTGGAGCTGCCGTCGCCGTTCGCCGGAGTCATCACGGCTCTGCACGGCACCGCCGGGGACACGATCGACGTCGGCGCCCCCGTGCTCGAGGTGGCGGACTCCCCGTCTTCCGCGGCGGCTCCCGAATCACCGGCGACTCCCGCTCCACCGGCCCAGCCCGAGCACGAGGCGTACCGCGAGGAGGAACGCGCGGGCTCAGGGAACGTCCTCATCGGCTACGGCACCACCGCTCGTGCGACCAAGGGACGGCGGCGCCCCCCGGTCGCATCGACGACGATTCACCCCGCATCGACGACGATCCACTCCGCATCGGGGACGCTTGCGGGCACTTCGCCCGCTGGATCGTCCGAGCGGCGCCCCGTCGCCGTCCGCTCCCCGCTCGTGCGTCGTCTCGCGCGAGACCTCGGTCTCGACGTCCACTCGATCACAGCGACCGGCGCCGATGGTGCCATCACCCGCGCCGACGTGCTGCGTGCCGCGGTGGACGGCGCGGTCGACGCAGTGGCCGACGGCGCCTCCGCACACGACAGCGGCCGGACGACGCCAGGAACAGGCGTGGGCCCCGAAGCAGGCGAGACGGTCGACGGTCTTGAGGTGCGCGCGCGCGAGCGGATGTCGCCGCTGCGCAGGGCTGTCAGCGCGAAGCTCTCCCGCAGCCGGTCCGAGATCCCCGAGGCCACGGTCTGGGTGGATGTCGACGCCACCGAGCTGTGGGATCTGCGTGCGCGGATGGCTCCGGAGGGAGGCAAGGCGCCGTCGGTGACCGCACTGCTCGCCCGCTTCGTCCTGCTCGCCCTCGAGGAGTACCCCGTGCTGGCCTCGCGCCTCAGCGAGAACGGGGACGAGATCCTCTCCTTCGACGGAGTGAACCTCGGCATCGCCGCCGACACCGAACGAGGGCTCCTGGTCCCCGTCGTCCCCCGCGCCCATGCCCTCTCCGTGACCCAGCTCGACTCGGCGCTGCGCGAACTCACCACCACGGCCCGCTCCGGCGCGATGCCACCGGAGCGGCTGCGGGGATCGACCTTCACGCTCAACAATTACGGAGGCCTGGGCGTTGACGGCTCAGCCGCGATCATCAACCACCCCGACGTGGCCATCCTCGGGATCGGCCGGATCATCGAGCGCCCGTGGGTCGTGGACGGAGCGATCGTCGCCCGCCGCATCGTGCAGATCTCGCTGGTGTTCGACCATCGGGTATGCGACGGAGGCTACGCCGCGGGCTTCCTGCGCCGGGTGACCGAACTCATCGAGCATCCGTTGCGGGCATTCGGGAGGATCTGACGAGAGGTCCGTCGATCTCGATCCCGAGGGCCACCATGCGCTACGCTCGGCAATTACTGACCGATCATTCGGTTAGGAAAGTCCCGAGCACCGCACAGTGCTCTCTCCCCCGGAATCGCAGAACAATGGAGTTCTCATGACGTCAGCAGTCTCCGACCGCACCCCATCCACACGGATGCCCGCCGAAGAACGGCGCGTACTCGCCGGCACCCTCGTGGGCACGTCGATCGAGTGGTACGACTTCTTCATCTACGCGCAAGCAGCGGGGTTGGTGCTCGCGCCCCTCTTCCTGGCTCCGATCGCACAGGAGAACCCCGGCTTCGCCCAGGTGCTCTCGTTCGCGACAATCGGCATCTCCTTCCTCTTCCGCCCGCTCGGCGCGATCGTCGCGGGCCACCTCGGCGACAAGCTCGGTCGCAAGAAGATGCTCGTGCTCACCCTCGTCATGATGGGCCTGTCCACGTCGTTGATAGGCCTCCTTCCGACGTATGCCGCGATCGGCGTGGCCGCGCCCATCCTGCTGATCCTGCTCCGCATCGTGCAGGGATTCTCCGCGGGTGGCGAATGGGGCGGAGCCGCCCTGATGGCCGTCGAGCACGCGCCGAACAGCCGCAGAGGACTCTTCGGGGCGTTCCCGCAGATCGGCGTCCCCGTCGGCATGATCCTTGCCACTTCCACCCTGTGGGTGCTCACCAGTTCGATGTCGCCGGAGGCCTTCCTCGAGTGGGGCTGGCGCATCCCCTTCCTGCTCTCGATCGTGCTCATCGCAGTCGGCTACGTGATCCGACGCGCGGTCGATGAGAGCCCGGTGTTCGAGGACCTGCGGCGCCGCCGCAAGGAGGCATCCGCTCCCCTGCGCCGGCTCTTCCGTCAGAACACCAAGCAGGTCGTCCTCACCGCGATCATCTTCATCGCGAACAACGCGGCGGGGTACCTGCTCATCGCGTTCTTCGCGACCTACGCCGTCACCACCCTCGGCATGGACCGACCCCCGGTGCTGCTGGCGACCACCCTCGCCTCGTTCGGGTGGCTCATCTTCACCCTGTGGGGCGGACACCTCTCCGACCGGCTCGGCCGCATCCGCACGTTCCAGATCGGCTACGTGGCGCTCGCACTCTGGGCGGTGCCGATGTGGTTCCTCATCGACACCGCGAACATCCTCTGGTACTTCGTGGCACTGTTCGTGATGACGTTCGCGCTCGGACTCTCTTACGGCCCGCAGGCAGCCCTGTACGCGGAGATGTTCCCCGCGAACGTGCGCTATTCGGGCGTCTCCATCGGCTACGCCCTCGGTGCGATCCTCGGCGGAGCGTTCGCGCCGATGATCGCGGAGGCGCTGATGAACCAATTCCACGCGGCCTGGACGATCGGCGTGTACATCGCGGTGGCATCCGTGATCTCACTGATCGGCGTCTCGCTCGTCAAGGAGACGAAGGGCGTGGACCTGCTCAGCTGAAGCCGCCCCGATCGCGGCGCCGGCCACACCTGTGACATAATTACCGGACGATCGGTCAGTAATTCGGGCCGATCGTCCGGACAACGGGCAACCCGTCGAGACAACGCAGTCAGGAGTTCCGCATGACCGAGGCCTACCTCGTCGGAGGCGTACGCACCCCGGTCGGTCGCTACGGCGGAGCCCTAGCCTCCGTCCGTCCCGACGACCTCGCAGCGATCGTCGTCCGCGAGGCCGCGCGACGCGCAGGCGTCGACCCCCTCCAGGCGGAGATCGACGAGGTCATCCTCGGCGCCGCGAACCAGGCGGGCGAGGACAACCGCAATGTCGCCAGGATGGCGGTCCTGCTCGCCGGCCTTCCCGACAGCGTCCCCGGCATCACGGTCAATCGACTGTGTGCCTCCGGCATGTCCGCCGTCACGATCGCCGCTCAGGCGATCCGAGCCGGCGACGCCGACCTCATCATCGCCGGCGGCGTCGAATCGATGACCCGCGCACCCTGGGTGCAGGCCAAGCCCGAGAAGGCATGGGCGAAGCCCGGCGCCGCGTTCGACACCTCGATCGGCTGGCGATTCCCGAACCCGCGGCTCCTGGCCCGCGAGAAGGCGACGTACACGATGCCGGAGACCGCGGAGGAGGTCGCGCGCGTCGACGGCATCGGACGCGAAGAGGCGGACGCGTTCGCCCTGCGCTCGCAGCAACGGGCCGCCGCGGCGATCGCAGACGGACGGTTCGAGGCGGAGATCGTCGGAGTCCCCGTCGGCTCGGGTGAGGTGCTCATGGACGAGGGCCCTCGACCGGAGACGACGCTCGAAGGCCTCGCCCGACTGCGGCCCGTCGTCGCGGGCGGTCAGGTCGTCACCGCCGGAAACTCCAGCGCGCTCAACGACGGGGCCTCCGCGATCATGGTCGCGAGCGCGGAGGCGGTCGAGCGGCACGGGCTGACACCGCGGGCGCGGATCGTCGTCGGCACCAGCGCAGGACTCGCGCCCGAGATCATGGGCCTCGGACCGGTGCCCGCCACGGAGAAGGCGCTGCAGCGCGCCCGGCTCTCCATCGACGACATCGGCTCCGTCGAGCTCAACGAAGCGTTCGCCACCCAGTCCATCGCCTGCCTCCGACGCCTCGGGCTGGACGAATCCCGCGTGAACGCCGACGGCGGAGCGATCGCGCTCGGTCACCCGCTCGGCTCGTCCGGCTCCCGCCTTCTGGTCACGCTCCTCGGACGCATGGAGCGCGAGGGCTCCCGCTACGGACTCGCCACCATGTGCGTCGGCGTCGGCCAGGGCGCTGCCCTGATCGTGGAGAAGGTGTGATGCCGCGGTCTCCCCTCGGCGATACGCAGGCGCACGACGAACCCCTCCTCGTCGAAAGGCGTCACGACCGCGTGGTCGCCACCCTCAATCGGCCGCACAAGCGCAACGCGATCGACCAGGCCACGATCGACGCGCTGCACGCGCTGTGCGCCGAGCTGGAGACCGTGCCGCTCCCGCTGATCCTCACCGGCGCCGGCGGGGTCTTCGCGGCGGGTGCCGACATCGCCGAACTGCGCGAACGGCGTGCCGCCGACGCGCTGCGCGGGATCAACGCTCACGCGTTCGTCCGACTCGCCGAACTGCCGATGCCCGTCATCGCGGCGATCGACGGCTACGCGCTCGGCGGTGGAGCCGAGCTCGCCTACGCGGCGGACATCCGCATCGGGACGCCGACGCTCGCGATCGGCAACCCGGAGACCGGGCTGGGCATCCTCGCAGCGGCCGGCGCGAGCTGGCGTCTCAAGGAGATCGTCGGCGACGCCAGGGCGATCGAGCTGCTGCTCACGGGTCGCACGGTGAAGGCAGAGGAGGCGCTGCGCATCGGGCTGGTCTCGGCGATCCACGAGACGACGGACCTGCTGCCGACCGCCCACGCCATCGTCGACCGCATCGCCCGCAACGACCCCACAGCGACCATCGCGACCAAGCGGGTGTTCCGGGCACCCCGCGACCACCACCCCGCCGCCGATCTGGAAGCCCAGGCCGAGCTCTTCGAGAGCCCGGAGAAGTTCCGACGGATGACCGACTTCCTCGAACGGAGAGACCGATGACCGAGAGCACGTTCATCGCGCCCGAACAGGTGGGGGTGCTCGGCGGCGGACGTATGGGCGCGGGCATCGCGCACGCCTTCCTGCTCGCCGGCTCCCGGGTCGGCATCGTCGAACGCGACGCCGACGCGGCGGAGGCGGCCACGGCACGCGTGCTCGAGTCCATCGACGCCTCGGTCGCACGCGGCACGGCCCTCGACTCCCCCGAGGCCTATCGGGAGCGCCTGACCACGGGCACGGATGCCGCCCTGTTCGCGCAGTGCACGTTCGTCGTCGAAGCCGTTCCGGAGGACCTCGCCCTCAAGGTCGACGCGCTCCGTCGGGCCGAGGCGCAGATCGCACCGGACGCCGCCATCGCCTCGAACACCTCGTCCATCTCGATCGATGAGCTGGCCGCGGTGCTCGATCGCCCCTCGCGGCTGCTGGGCATGCACTTCTTCAACCCGGTGCCCGCCTCCACCCTCGTCGAGATCGTCCATGGTGCGAGCACCGCTCCTGCGCTCGTCGATGCCGCCCGCGGCTGGGTGGCCGCCATCGGCAAGACACCGATCGTCGTGGCCGATGCTCCCGGATTCGCGTCGTCCCGCCTCGGCGTCGCGATCGGGCTCGAGGCGATCCGCATGCTGGAGGAAGGTGTGGCCTCCGCCGAGGACATCGACGCCGCGATGACGCTCGGATACAAGCACCCCGTCGGTCCGCTGCGGCTCACCGACATCGTGGGCCTCGACGTGCGCCTGGGCATCGCCGAGTACCTCTCCGCACAGCTGGGTGAGCGCTTCGAACCTCCGGCCCTGCTGCGACGCCTGGTCGCCGAAGGCCACCTCGGCCGCAAGAGCGGACGCGGCTTCTACGAATGGGACGCCTCAGGAAGGGAACAGAAATGATCGAGATCCTCCCCAGCTACGTCGAGGGAGCGTGGTGGACGCCGTCGTCCGACGCCGAGGCCACGGATGTCCGTGACGCCTCAACGGGAGAGGTCGTCGCCCGCGTCTCGACCGACGGGCTCGATCTGGGGCCCGTGCTCGACCACGCCCGCACCGTGGGACAGGCGTCGCTGGGAGAGCTCACATTCCATCAGCGCGCCGTGGTGCTCAAGCAGCTCGCCCTCGCCCTCACCGAGCGCAAGGCCGAGCTGTACGAGCTGTCCAGCCGCACCGGTGCCACAGCGCAGGACTCCTGGGTCGACATCGACGGCGGGATCGGCGTGCTGTTCGCGTACTCCAGCAAGGGCCGGCGCGAGCTGCCCAACGCGAAAGTGTACGTCGACGGGGGTGTCGAGAACCTCTCCAAGGACGGCTCGTTCCTCGGCCGCCACATCTACACGCGACTCCGCGGCGTCGCCGTGCAGATCAACGCCTTCAACTTCCCGGTCTGGGGGTCTCTCGAGAAGTTCGCACCCGCGTTCCTCGCCGGCGTCCCCACCGTCGTGAAGCCGGCCACCCCCACCGGATACCTCGCCGAGGCCATGGTGCGCGTGATGGTGGAATCGGGGCTCCTCCCCGACGGGTCGCTGCAGCTGGTCTCCGGCAGCGCGCCGGGTCTCTTCGACGAACTGCGGCTGGGCGATCTGGTCGCCTTCACCGGCTCCGCGTCGACCGCCGAGAGCCTGCGTGCCCACGATGCCGTGCAGACGGGAGGGGTGCGCTTCACGAGCGAGACCGATTCGATCAACGCGTCGGTCCTCGGAACGGATGCCGTCTCGGGCACGCCGGAGTTCGATGCGTACGTCAAGCAGCTGGTCGCCGAGATGACCACGAAGGCCGGGCAGAAGTGCACCGCGATCCGCCGGGCGATCGTGCCGGCGGAAGCTGTCGACGACGTGATCGCCGCGGTCCGCGAGCGGCTGTCGTCGCGCGTGATCCTCGGCGACCCGCGCGCCGAAGGGGTGACCATGGGCCCGCTCGCCTCCACCGCGCAGCGTGAGGAGGTACTGCGTCAGGTCGACCGCCTGCAGGCCGGCGGCGGCGAGCTGGTGATCGGCACGACCGAAGCGCCGATCGTCCGCCATGCCGACGGCACCGAAGGAGCAGCCCCCGACGGCGCCTTCGTGGCGCCGATGCTGCTGCGCTTCCCCGATCCCACGAGCCCCGCCGTGAACGAGATCGAGGCGTTCGGACCGGTGTCGAGCATCGTCGGCTATCGCACCCTCGACGAGGCGAGCAGCCTCGTGGCTCGCGGCGGCGGCTCGCTCGTGACGAGCGTGGCGACGCACGACCCCGAGGTGGCCGTCGCCCTCGCCACCGGCATGGCCGCCTACAACGGGCGCGTCCTCTTCCTCGACCGGGACGACGCCCGCACCTCGACGGGGCACGGCTCTCCACTCCCGAACCTCGTGCACGGTGGCCCGGGCCGCGCGGGCGGAGGTGAGGAGCTCGGCGGCATCCGGGCGGTGCTGCACCACATGCAGCGCACCGCGGTGCAGGGTTCCCCGGAGATGATGACCGCCCTCACGGGAGTCTGGCACCAGGGCGCGAGCTCGCGCCCGTACGAGCGGGGCGACGGCGTGCACCCGTTCCGAAAGTCGCTGGCCGAACTGCACGTCGGCGATCAGGTGGCCAGCGGCTCGCGCACGGTGACCCTCGACGACATCGAGACGTTCGCGGCGTTCACCGGCGACACGTTCTACGCGCACATGGACGAGGACGCTGCCTCCGCGAACCCGTTCTTCCCCGGACGCGTGGCGCACGGATACCTGCTGGTGTCGTGGGCTGCGGGACTGTTCGTCGACCCGGCTCCCGGCCCCGTGCTGGCGAACTCCGGGCTGGAGAATCTGCGATTCGTCACGCCCGTCTCCCCCGGCGACGACATCAGGGTCGAGCTGACCGCGAAGCAGATCACCCCAAGGGAGACCGACGAGTACGGGGAGGTGCGGTGGGATGCGGTGCTGAAGAACCAGCACGATGACATCGTGGCCACGTACGACGTGCTCACCCTGGTGGCGAAGGAGCGGGCGGCGGCGTGACGCTGAGCGCCGGAGCCCCGGTCAGACGACCGCGGCTCCCGCGCCATCGTCCGTGCGCAAGCCGTCCAGGGCGATGGCCACCACGTCGTCTGCGAGACGGTCGGCGCCCTCGCGCCCGCCGGGCCGATACCACTCGACGATCGAGTTGATCATCCCGAACACCAGACGCGCCACCACACTCGCGTCGATGTCGGCCCGCAGCTCCCCCTCGCGCTGCGCCTCAGACACGAGAGCGGTGATCCGACGGTCGAACGCCCGGCGACGGATGAGAGCCCTGCGCTCCACCTCGGTGTTGCCCCGCACCCGCAGCAGCAGCGTCACGGTCGGCAGCTGCTCCACGAGCACCCGGACGGCGCCGCGCAGCACCTGCTCGAGCCGGTCGACCGCGCTCGATGCCCCCTGAGCGGCAGCCGAGTCGGGAATCGGGCCGTCCACCACGGCTTCCAAGCCGCTCAGCGCCGCGTCCAGAGCGAGGTCGAGGATCTCGTCCTTCGAGCCGAAGTGATGGTAGATCGCCGACTTCGACAGACCGAGGCGCTCGGCGAGCATCCCGATCGACGTGGCGTCGTACCCGTACTCGTTGAACGCGGCGACGGCGACGGCGAGGATCCCCTGCTGGTCGTACCCCGGTCGGCCTCGTCGCGTGCTCTGCATCTCGGACATCACCCCACAGTCTCGCACTCGAAGCGGCGGGCGGGCGGGAGCACCGACCGCGAGGCGGGCGGGAGCACCGACCGCGAGGCGGGCGCGACGGCTCTCCGTGTCAATCCCCGCATCGCCCGCATCAGCGCAGGTCGTACACCCGCCTGTACTTCCCCTCGCTCCGGGGCAGCGCTCCCGGCTCCTCGAGTTGGACGGCCACCGTCGATCCGACGAAGATCTTGATCCGCTGCGCCAGCACCTCCGCGGCGCTGCGGCAGGTCTCGACGGACAGGTCGGGGTGCCGCTCGATGCGGACCTTCAGCGTGTCCATGCGCCCCGCCTTCGACAGCTCGAGGATGAAGTGCGGGGTCAGCTGCTCGATCCCCAGCACCAGCTCCTCGATCTGCGTGGGGAACAGGTTCACGCCCCGCAGGATGATCATGTCGTCGTTGCGGCCGGTGATCTTCTCCATCCGCCGCATCCCGGGCCGGGCCGTCCCCGGAAGCAGGCGGGTGAGGTCGCGGGTGCGATAGCGGATGACCGGGAACGCCTCCTTGGTCAGAGAGGTGAACACGAGTTCCCCGAGTTCGCCGTCCGGCAGCACGGCGCCGCTCTCTCCGTCGATGATCTCCGGCAGGAAGTGGTCCTCCCACACATGCGGACCATCCTTGGTCTCGAGACACTCGTTGCCCACACCGGGCCCCATCACCTCGCTGAGACCGTAGATGTCGAGCGCGTCGATGCCGAGGCGCTGCTCGAGCTCGTGACGCATCTCGTTCGACCAGGGCTCCGCTCCCAGAACCGCGACCTTCAACGAGGTGGAGCGCGGGTCGACTCCCTGCGCGGCCATCGCATCGGCGATCGTCAGCAGATAGCTGGGCGTGCACAGGATCGCGTCGGGCTCGAAGTCGAGTATCAGCTGCACCTGGCGTGCGGTCTGGCCGCCGGACATCGGGATGACCGTCGCGCCGAGCGCTTCGATGCCCGCGTGTGCGCCGAGCCCGCCGGTGAAGAGTCCGTAGCCGTAGGCATTATGCACCTTCATGCCGGGGCGGATGCCGCTGGCTCGCAGCGAACGCGCGACCAGCGCGCCCCACCGCTGGAGATCGCCTCTGGTGTAGCCGACGACCGTCGGGCGGCCGGTGGTGCCGCTGGAGGCGTGGATGCGGGCGACGTCGGACATCGGCACAGCGAACATCCCGAACGGATAGGTCTCGCGCAGATCCGCCTTGGTCGTGAAGGGAAGCAGCCGCACGTCGTCGAGCGTGCGGATGTCGTCCGGGTGCACGCCGGCCTCGTCGAACTTGCGCGTGTAGAGAGGCACGTTCGCGTAGGCGTGGCGCACGGTCTGCTGGAGTCGACCGAGCTGGAGCGCGGCGATCTCGTCGCGCGTCATCCGCTCTTCCGCGTCGAGCTCGGCGGATGCGGGCGGGTGGACGTGGGAGGGTGTTGCGGTCGTCATCGACACGAGGTTCTCCGGAGCATTCAGAAGGTCTGGCTGGTGATGCGGGAGCGCCCGCGAAACTCGGCGACGGGGTGGCCCCGTTCGTCGACCACGGTCACGTCGTAGATGCCGGAGCGTCCGCTGAGCGACCGTCGGACGGCGGTGGCGGTGAGGGTCTGTCCCGATACGGTCGGCTTCAGGAAGGAGATGTCCGCACCGGCGGCCACGGTGACCCTGTCGTCTTCGTTGCACGCGATCGCGAAGGCGGTGTCCGCCAGGGCGAAGACGAAGCCGCCGTGGGTGATGTGGAAGCCGTTGGTCATGTCGTCCCGCACGCGCATCGAGACGACCGCGTGGCCGGGGTCATCGCGTTCGACCACGAGGCCCAGCGAAGCCGAGGCGCGGTCGCGCTCCATCATCGCGCGGTTCGGGCGCACGTCGTCCGTCGTCTGCGCCGTCGCTTCCGTCATCGTCGACCTCCTCGTCGAGCGGGTTCGGGCGCTGCACCTGCGGTACCCGATCCGCTCATACTAACCGACCGATCGTTCAGCTAGTCAAGCAGGTCAGCCTCGTCTGCTCCGGGATCCCGGCCTGTGGACGAACCCCTCAGCTGAAGTCGGGAAGCCGGCGCAGTGTCGCATCCTCCGTCAGGATGCCGGTGATCACGGCACTCGGGTCGCCGGCGTCGCGATCGACGCGGAACCGGATCGCCGCCCCCTCGCGCGTCGTCCACTGATAGAAGTACTCGCCGGAGGAGACGATGCGGATCGCCGTGCCCCCGGGGAACGCATCCTCGGCCTCGCCGACGGTGTCCCCGATCCGCACCTCGCCTGCCGTCGGCAACACGGCAGGATCCTCCTGGGGCTCGTTCCCGACGTTCGCGGAACCGATGGATGCGGCATCGACGACGGAGTCGCCCGCGTCGGTCCACAACAGCACAGAGGCCGAACCGTCCGGACTGACGATCCGCGTCTGCCCTCCGTCCCACTCCGGCCTGATCACCGTCGCTCCCGGGACGGCCGCGATGGCCTCGTCGAGGTCGGAGCCGAGGACGATCGGCCCGATCCCGGTAGCGCTCACCTGCCAGCTGCTCCACGCCGCAGCAGGGTCGACAGCAGGCGGCGTCGCTGCGGGCGCCGGCGGGTTCGCGGTCAACTCCTCGATCAGCTGCGACCGAGCGTCGGACGCCTGGTCGCTCAGGAACGCGGCGGCCCGCTCAGCGTCGAAGGCGGCGTCGCCGGTGAACGGCTGCCAGAAGTTCACGAGGACGTTGCCGACCGACGCGTACCCCTGGTAGAGCCGGTGTCCGCCGCCGAGTCCGTCGTCGAGCACCAACGCTCCGGTGACGGCGCGGATCCCATCCCCGGAGTCGAGCGTGGTCGAGTCGAACGTCGACGCGCCGCTGCCGTAGGTGAAGTCCGCACACTGCTTCGCCACCTCGACGTACCGGTCCATCAGCCCCTGCGCCGTCGCCTCGTCCGCGAACTGGAGCACATGCATCCAGCCGTCCCGCCCATCGGGGAGGGAGCTGGTCCACGTGACCGAACGCGCGCCGATCGACGCCTGGGAAGGCTCGTAGAGGAAGAGGTTGCAGATCGCCGGCGAGATCTCGGGGCCGCCTCCGTCGGAGATCTGGATCAGCGACGGTGACGGCGACCCCACGTCGCCGACGTCGGGGAGGAGACCGGCGATCTCGTCGGCGCTCGGCAGGAACCAGTCGAGCTGGTCTCCGACGAACACCGTCGGACCGTCGTACGGCGCCGGAGCAGGGCTCTCGGTTGCCGGAGTCGGCTTCGGTGTGGCTTGCGGTGCGGGCACGCACCCCGACAGGGCGATGATCGCCCCCGCCGTGAGCATTCCCAGGACAGTTCGTGACGACCACCGTGTGGACATGGACCCTCCGATTGCTCGCGACGCCACGATCGACGCCCCCTCGCTGATGAGCCTAGGGCCGGATCCATCGCCCTCACGGTTCTGGACCATGTCGATATCAGAATGGAACGAAACGCATGCCGAGGTGCGCATACGACGTGGCAGGACCGTCTCGTTCACCCCTCGACGAGAGTCGAGGAGACGGCTGCGCGCGCGGCATCCGCAGAGCTCGCACCGACTGCTGCCTCCGCGGCTCGTCGGCAGTCATCGACGGACAACTCCTGCAGGCGCGCGGCCACGCGACCGAGCGATCGCGGCGCCATGGACAGCGACGTCACCCCGAGGCCGATCAGGACCGGAGCGAGCGCGGGGTCGCCGCCTGCTTCGCCGCAGACGCCCACCGACTTTCCGGCAGCCCGACCTGCGGCACCGACGGCGGCGATGAGTCGCAGCACTGCGGGCTGCCACGGATCGTTGAGGTCGCCCAGATCGCTGAGCAGCCGATCCGCCGCCATCGTGTACTGGGCGAGGTCGTTGGTGCCGAGGCTCACGAAGTCGACGACCTCGAACAGCTCCGCGGCGAGCAGTGCGGCGGACGGGGTCTCGATCATGATGCCGACCCTGTCGAGCCCCGCGGACCGACAGCGTTCGGCGAAGTCCCTGGCCTCGTCGACCGTCGCGACCATCGGAGCCATCACCTCGACCTCCGCCGCTTCCGCCGCGGCCGCTCGTGCGAGGGCGACCAGCTGATCATCGAGCAGCTGCGGGCGGCGTCGGGCGAGCCGCAGCCCGCGTACGCCGAGCGCGGGGTTGTCCTCGCTGTCGGAGTTGGCGAAGGGAAGGGGCTTGTCGCTCCCCGCGTCGAGGGTGCGCACGACGACCTTGCGCCCAGGGAAGGCGGACAGCACGCCGCGATAGGCGGTCACCTGTTCGTCGAAGCTCGGCGCCTCGGCGCGGTCGAGGAAGCAGAACTCCGTGCGGAAGAGTCCAACGCCCTCCGCATGCGCCGCGGCCGCCACCGTCGCGTCCGCCGCTCCTCCGACGTTGGCGAGCAGCGGTACGCGCTGCCCGTCGGAGAGCGCTCCGACGCCGTCGAAGTCGACAGCGGTCGCCGAGGCGCGCGCTTCGGCGACGCGGGATTCCGCCGGGGCGACCTCCACCGTGCCGCGGTCGCCGTCCACGAGGACCATCGTCCCCACCGGGATCGCCCGGGCGTCGACGACACCGACGACAGCCGGCAGCCCCAGGGAGCGCGCGATGATCGCCGTGTGCGAGGTCGGTCCGCCCTGAACCGTGACGAGGGCGACGCATCGGCCCCCGGCGAGCAGAGCGGTGTCAGCGGGAGCGAGGTCGGCGGCCACCAGCACGAAGGGATCGTCGCGCTCGGGGACACCCGGCATGTCGACTTCGAGGATCTCGGCGATGATCCGGTCGCGTACATCGCGGATGTCGGCGATGCGCTCGGCCATCCGACCCCCCAGCGCGGCGAGGGCCTTCTCGTGGACGACGGCGGTCTCCCAGACCGCACGGGCGGCGGTGCGCCCCTTGGAGAGGACCAGAGCCGTCGCCTCGGACACCAGCTCGGGGTCGGAGGCCAGCAGGCGCGAGGCATCGAGGATGGCCTTGGTCTCTCCCGTCGCCTGCGCCGTGCGTGAGCGGAGCTGATCGGCGACCGCGACGGCGGCCCACTCGATCGCTGACACCTCGGAATCGCGGTCGGCGGGGGGCACCAGCACGTCCGGATCGGGTTCGGGAAGCGGCGGTGCGAGATGCACGACGGGGGCGGCGGCCCGGCCGGAGCTCACCCCGCGCCCGCGGAGCACGGCGCCCGGCGCGACGGTTCGCGTCGGCTCCTCCTGCTCACGCGAGTTCGGTTCATCCGCGCGCGTCGGCAGACCGGGTGCGGGTGCGATCGCGGTCGAAGTCGCGTCGCCATCGGGTCCGGTCTCCTCGGTCCCCTCCCCGAAGCCGTCATCGAACAGAGCGACCAGGCGATCCAGCGCCTCCTCTCCCGCATCGCCCCGTGCGGTCAGCTCGATCTCGTCCCCCTGCCGCGCACCGAGCACGAGCAGCCGCGTCAGGCTCGCCGCCGACGCGTCGGGGCCGTCGGGGAGCCGGCGCACGCGCACATCCGCGCCGGACGACGCCTTCGCGATCAGTGCCGCGGGACGCGCATGGATCCCCTGCGGGTTGCGGACCCGCACTCGTCGCACCTGCGCGTCATCGTCCTTCGGAGCATCGGAGGTCTCCGCCTCGTGCGCCTCCTCGACACCGAGGGCGCCGGTCTTCGCCGTCAGGGCCGTCGAGGCCTCAGCCGCCACGGTGTCGAGCGATCCGCCCGCCGCAGCGGACACGACAGCGGCGAGAAGCCCCTCCACGAAGGGTGCGGGAGCGAGCCGGACGGGCACGTCGCTCGAACGCAGCTCCACCGCGAGTTCCGCGCTGAGCACGGCTGAGCCCAGATCCATGAGCACGAGGACGCCGTCGCACTCCGTGGCGAGCTCATCGATGGCGGCGGACACCGCGACAGCGTCCGTACCGAGGATCGGTACGCCCTCGGCGTCGACTCCGGCGCCGGCGGCGACCCGCACCCGCACCTCGCCGTCGTGGACCATCTGCAGGGCGAGCTCCAGCGCCGCCTCCCCGAGCCGTGCACTGTGGGAGACGGCGACGATGCCGATCATCTGGCGCTGTCCTCGATCGTCTCGGCGAGCGTCTCGAAGAGGATCGCCGTCGAGGCCGCTCCGGGGTCGAGGTGTCCGGCGCTGCGCTCGCCCAGGTAGCTCGCCCTGCCCTTCCGGGCGACGAGAGGGAGGGTGGCGTCCCGACCTGCCGCCGCGGCATCCGCAGCGGCTCTGGCGGCGTCGGAGACGGAGGTGCCCGCGGCGAGCGCGGCATCCATCGCGTCGACCGCCGGCGCCATCGCGTCGAACATCGTCTTGTCCCCCGCCTCGGCCTTGCCGCGCGCGACGATACCGTCGAGTCCTGCCCGCAGTGCGGCCGCGAGAGCGTCGCCGTCGAGATCGGACACGGCACCCGCGGCCATGCCCATGCGGAGGAAGAACGTGCCGTACAGAGGCCCGCTGGCACCGCCGACCGAGCTCACCAGCGTCATGCCGACCGTCTTCAGGAGCTCGTCCACCGTTGCCGGCGCGCCGGCGGACAGCTTCTCGCCGACAGCGCCCATGCCCCGAGCCATGTTGGCCCCGTGATCGGCGTCGCCGATGGCCGAGTCGAGTTCGGTGAGCCAGTCGCGCTTCTCCGTCACGGCGGCGCCGAAGCGTGCGATCCAGTCGGCGAGGAGCGTGGTGTCGACCGCGGCCATCAGACGCCCCATCGCAGACCGGGGGTGTTCACCGGGGCATCCCACAGCCGCAGCAGCTCATCGTCGGCTTTGAGCAGGGTCACCGAGCACCCGGCCATGTCGAGCGAGGTGATGTAGTTGCCGACGAGGTTCCTGGCGACCTGCACTCCGGCCTTCTCCAGCAGCGCGGCGACCTCGCCGTACATGAGGTACAGCTCGATCAGCGGGGTCGCACCCATGCCGTTGAGCATCACGATCGCAGGACCGGTGCCGTCGATGTCGGCCAGGATCGGCTCGACGAGCTGCCGGGCGACCTCGGAGGCCGGGGCGAGGGGTTCGCGATGCCGACCCGGCTCCCCGTGGATCCCTATGCCGATCTCCATCTGATCGTCCGGAAGGTCGAAGGTGGGCTTGCCCGCTGCGGGCACCGTGCAGCTGGTGAGGGCCATTCCCATCGAGCGGCCCTGTCCGTTCACCTTCTTCGCCAGCTCGACCACGGCCGGGAGGTCGCGCCCCTCCTCCGCTGCCGCACCGAGGATCTTCTCGAGCAGCACGGTGAGGCCCACCCCGCGGCGTCCTGCGGTGTACAGGGAGTCCTGCACCGCGACGTCGTCGTCCACCGTGATGCTGCCCACCTCGATGCCGTCCATGGCGGCGAGCTCGGCGGCCATCTCGAAGTTCAGCACGTCACCGGTGTAGTTCTTCACGATGTGGAGCACACCCGCTCCGCGATCGACGGCCTTGGTCGCGACCTGCACGCGGTCGGGGGTGGGTGAGGTGAAGATCTCTCCGGCGACAGCGGCGTCCAGCATCCCGGTGCCGACGAAACCGCCGTGCAACGGCTCATGGCCGGAGCCTCCGCCGGAGACGATCGCGACCTTGCCCTGCGCCTTGGGCGTGGCGCGCGTGATGACATGGTTCTCCAGGTCGACGGAGAGCTCGGGGTGAGCGAGCGCGACGCCTCTCAGCGACTCGACGAGAACGTCTTCCGGGGCGTTGATGAGCTTCTTCATCGTTCGATCTCCTTTGATCTTTCGCGGACTCTTTCGCAGAAATCCGAAAGCAATTCGTTAATGTCGAATATGCTCGGAGCCTGCCGGGTTGTCAAGATCAATCGTGAAGCCCGGCTCCATCGACACCGGCTCGACGACGCACCGGAAGGAGGCCCTCCCCGTGATCCAGGCGATCGACCGCGCGGCGAAGATCCTCGAACTGCTCCAGGGAGCACGCCACCTCGGCATCACCGACCTCTCTGCAGCCCTCGGCCTGCCGCCGTCGACCGTGCACGGGATCGTGAAGTCGCTGCGCGCGCATGGGCTCGTCGCGAAAGAGCGGGGTGGCCAGCGCTACATGCTCGGCCCCACCCTGCTGCGCCTGAGCAACGTCTACCTCGACACCCTCGACGTGCGCGCCAGAGCCATGCGGTGGACGCAGGAGCTCGCACGCCGCACCGACCTGTCCGTACGGCTGGGCGCTCCGCACTTCACCGATGTGCTCGTCATCCACCACAATCTGCGCCCCGATGACAGCCAGCAGATGCTCGAGACCGGTGTCGCCATCCCCGCCCACGCCTCGGCGATGGGCAAAGTGCTCCTCGCCTACGACCTCGGGTTCCAGCAGAGCGTCTTCGAACAGCCGCTGCGCAGCCTCACCGGCGACACCGTCACCGACGTGGCGCGCCTGACGCTGGAGTTGCCGTCGATCGCCGAACGCGGCATGGCCGGGGAGTTCGACGAGGCCGTCCTCGGCGAGTCCTCGATCGCCGCCCCCGTCGCTGACGCGTCGAACGACATCGTCGCCGCGGTCGCCGTCGTGTTGCCCACCTCGCAAGCGCCGGCGTCGGATGCGATCCTCAACGCACTGCGGGAGACGGCACGCAACATCTCACGCGAACTCGGCGCCACCGCCTGGCCCCCGCGCATCGCGCCCGCCGACGACTGACACCTGTCCCACGCAGCGCCACCCCGACGGTCGGCTGTCAGCCGCGCAGCGCCAGCGCGAAGGGCAGCACGCCCGTCGCCCCGGCACGACGGAGCTCACGCGCCGCGACGGTCATCGTCCACCGGCTGTCGACGAGGTCGTCGACGAGCAGCACCGGTCCGGTCGGCACATCCAGATGCCGAGCGCTGAAGCGCTCCCAGAGTCCCGCCAGGCGGAAGACGCTGTTCCCACCCGGCCCGCCGGAAGGCCCCCCTCCCACGAGTTCGAGCGCCCCGAGATACGGCAGGCGCCCGACATCGGCGAGTCCGCGCGCGAGCGAGTCGACCAGCAGCGGGTGCGAGCGCGAGGGCATCGCGACCACCGCCACGGGGCGCTCCTCCCACCCCCAACCTGCGAGCACGCGGACGCACGCCTGCAGCAGCTGCGGTGTCACCGCGGCATCGGGCGCCCCGGCCGCGAACAGCTCGCGCAGCGCCCCGCCCCAGCCCAGATCGGTGAGACGCGCGAGTGCACGCCCCTCACTCGCCTGCTCCTCTGCCGGGATGCGCCCCTTGACCGGCACGTCCAGCCGGTCCGCACCGGTCGGCCAGGCACGACGAGGCTCGATCGGCACTCCGACGCGGTCGAGCGATTCCACGGCCTGCGAGCTCGCGGAGGCACCGATCTCCCGCGGGAACCACTCCCCCGCGCAGTTGTCGCACCTCCCGCACGGAGCGGCCGTGTCGTCGTCGAGCGCGCGCTGCAGGAACTCCATGCGGCACCCGTCGGTCTGCTCGTACTCGATCATGTGCTGCTGCTCGGCCACACGCTCGGCGGCGATGCGCTCATACCGCTCGGCGTCGTAGCTCCAGGGTGCACCGGTCGCGACCCACCCTCCCTGCACGCGCCGGACCGCCCCGTCGACGTCGAGCACCTTCAACAGCAACTCGAGCGGCGTGCGGCGGATGTCGACCATCGCCTCGAGCGCCGGCGTCGAGATCGGAACGTCGCCGAGGGCCCCGATCACCCGCTCGGCTCGTTCACGATCGGGCATCGAAGCTGTCGCGAAGTAGTGCCAGATGTCACGGTCCTCGACGCCGGGGAGCAGCAGCACGTCCGCGCTCTCGCTGGCACGTCCGGCACGACCCACCTGCTGGTAGTAGGCCACGGGGGAAGACGGCGCGCCCAGGTGCAGCACGAAACCCAGATCGGGCTTGTCGAACCCCATGCCCAGCGCGCTCGTGGCGACGAGAGCCTTGACCTCGTTGCGCTTGAGCATCCCCTCGGACTCGGCGCGCTCGTCGGGGTCGGTCTGCCCGGTGTAGGCACGCACGTCGTGGCCGTGCTCACGCAGCAGGCGTGCGGTGTCGACGGCGGCCGCGACCGTCAACGTGTAGATGATGCCGGAACCGGGAAGGTCGTCGAGGTGGCTCAGCAGCCAGGCGAGGCGACTCGCCGAATCGCGCAGGCGCAGCACTCCCAGTCGCAGCGACGTCCGGGCGAGCGGCCCGCGGATCGTGAGCACCGGAACCGCATCGGCGTCGGCGGCCGTCCCGTCGTCCGCTCGGAGGCTGCCGAGCTGCTCGGCCACGTCGGCCACGACACGGCTGTTGGCGGTCGCCGTGGTCGCGAGCACCGGCACGTCAGGCGGCATCTGGGCGATCAGGTCCCGCAGGCGGCGGTAGTCGGGACGGAAGTCGTGCCCCCAGTCGCTGATGCAGTGCGCCTCATCGACCACCAGCATCCCGATGCGCCGGACGAGCGCCGGCAACTGCTGCTCACGGAAGGCGGGGTTGTTGAGCCTCTCGGGAGAGACCAGCAGCACATCGACCTCATCGCGATCGAGCTGCGCGAGCACATCCGACCACTCGTGCGCATTGGTGGAGTTGATCGCCACAGCCCGCACCCCCGCACGTTCGGCGGCGGCGATCTGGTCGCGCATGAGGGCGAGCAGCGGAGACACCAGCACGGTCGGGCCAGCCCCCTGCCGACGCAGCAGGAGCGTGGCGACGAAGTAGACAGCGGACTTGCCCCACCCGGTGCGCTGCACCACGAGCGCGCGGCGGCGTCCTTCGACGAGCGCCTCGATCGCGTCGTACTGTCCGTCGTGGAAATCGGCATCCGGGCGTCCGACGAGTTCGCGCAGCGCGGCACGGGCGGACTCGCGGAGGTCGGCGGCCTCGGGGGATGCTGCAGCGGCGTCGGCGGTCATCCCCCCACTCTGCCCCACACCTCCGACACCTCCGACACCTCCCACACCTCCGACACCCGTGGTCGCGTTCCACAGGTTCGCCGGGCCCCGGGCGAGTGCCGTCGTCTAGCGTGAGGGGATGATCACACGCGAGCTCGCCGTCGCCCTGCGGGACACCGGACTGATCTGGCATCCGGCCGATGGCGACCGCTTCCAGCTCGATCTCCCCGACGACGTGGAACTCGAAGCGGAGGCCGACGTTTTCACCGTGAGTGAGATGACGATCGAGGCCCGTCAGACGCCGAGCGGCACCGATCTGGCGTTCAACGGCACGACGGAGTGGGCGCTCGACGCGGTGACGCTCGCGGACGCCGTATGGCTGCCGCGGGAGGACCAGCTTCGCGATCTGCTCCGCGGCACGTTCCGTTCGCTGGCGCGCCTCGAGGACTCCTTCCGCGTCGAGATCGAGGTCGGGGGCGAGCTGCTCGCTTTCGAGCACCCCGACCCCTCGGAGGCGTACGGCCGCGCCCTCCTCGATCTGATCTCCCGTTCGCGCTGACCCCGCCGTCTTGAATCCGGCAGTCCACTGTGTCAGAATTACCAAACGATCGGTCAGTAAAGATGGCCCGATGCCGAGGAGTCGATGATGACCAGTCCTGCAGACCTGTCCCTGGTGGGCGAGATCTCCGATGAGGAGCGCCTGTTCGACGAGCTCATCGCCAACGAGCAGCGCATCGAACCCCGCGACTGGATGCCCGACGCCTATCGCAAGACACTGGTGCGGCAGATCTCGCAGCACGCGCACTCCGAGATCATCGGCATGCAGCCGGAGGGCAACTGGATCACGCGCGCGCCGAGCCTCAAGCGCAAGGCGATCCTGATGGCCAAGGTGCAGGACGAGGCCGGTCACGGCCTCTACCTGTACTCCGCCGCCCAGACCCTCGGCACCACGCGCGACGAGATGATGGACCAGCTCATCAGCGGCAAGGCCAAGTACTCGTCGATCTTCAACTACCCCACCCCGACCTGGGCGGACATGGGCGCGATCGGCTGGCTCGTCGACGGCGCCGCGATCTGCAACCAGGTGCCGCTGTGCCGGGCGTCCTACGGCCCCTACGGCCGCGCCATGGTGCGCGTCTGCAAGGAGGAGTCGTTCCACCAGCGTCAGGGCTTCGAGATCCTGCTCACCCTGATGCAGGGCACCGAGGAGCAGCGCGCGATGGCTCAGGATGCGGTGAACCGCTGGTACTGGCCGAGCCTCGCCATGTTCGGGCCGCCCGATGACCAGTCCCCCAACTCGGCGCAGTCGATGAAGTGGAAGATCAAACGGTTCTCCAACGATGAGCTGCGCCAGCGCTTCGTCGGCATGCTCGTGCCCCAGGCCGAGATCCTCGGCGTCACGCTGCCCGACCCCGACCTGCACTTCGACGAGGAGAGCGGGCAGTACGTGATCGGCGAGATCGACTGGGACGAGTTCTTCGAGGTGGTGCGCGGCAACGGGCCCTGCAACGCCGAACGCCTCGAACGCCGCCGGACGGCTCATGAAGAGGGCGCCTGGGTGCGCGAGGCCGCGGCCGAGTACGCGCGCAAGCAGTCGCCGAAGACGAAGGCGGTGGCGTGATGGCGACGCCCGGCGCCGACGAGCGCGAGCCCTGGCCGCTGTGGGAGGTCTTCGTCCGAGCGAACCGCGGACTGAGCCACGTGCACGTCGGCTCGCTGCACGCTCCGGACGCCGAGATGGCGATCCGCAATGCGCGCGACCTGTACACGCGTCGTGGAGAGGGCGTCTCGATCTGGGTCGCCCCCGCAGACGCGATCACCACGAGCGACCCCGACGCCAAGGGCGCCTACTTCGAGAGTCCCGCCGGCAAGAACTACCGCCACGCCGTGTACTACACCGCCTCAGAGGGAGTGCCGCACCTGTGAGCACGGCACACGAGGAGACGGCACACGAGGAGACGGTGCACGAGGACATCGACGTGCACGGGAACGTCTCGGTCGACGAACTCGACCTGGCGCAGGAGCTGTCCGGCACCGGCGCGGTCGCCGCATCGGCCGACGTGGCGGAGTACGCACTTCGTCTCGGCGACGACGCGCTGATCCTCTCGCAGCAGCTGGGCGCGTGGATATCCCGCGCTCCCGAGCTCGAGGAAGACGTGGCCCTGGGCAACATCGCCCTCGACCTGCTCGGTCATGCGCGCTCGTTCCTCCACTACGCCGGGTCCTTCGACGGGCGCAGCGAAGATGATCTGGCCTTCTTCCGCGACGAACCCGATTTCCGCTGTGCATGGATCGTGCAGCAGCCCAACGGCGACTTCGCCCAGACCATCGCTCGCCAGTTCGTGGTGGCCACGTACATGTTCGAGCTGTACTCGGCCCTGCGCGGCAGCAGCGACGAGACGTTCGCCGCGATCGCGGAGAAGTCGCTCAAGGAGGTCGACTACCACCGCGACCACGCCGTGCAGTGGATCCTGCGTCTCGCCGGAGGCACGGAGGAGTCGCGCGCCAGGATCATCCGCGCACTCGGCGACGTGTGGCCGTACGTCGATGAGCTGTTCCGCGACGACGATCTGATCGCGCGGCTCGGCGACGCGGCCGTGGTGCCGTCGACGCTGCGGCCTGCTTTCGACGGCGTGGTCGAGACGGTGTTCGCGGAAGCGGAGCTCTCGGTGCCCGCCGTGATGTCGTCGTCAGCCGGCGGGCGCACCGGTGCGCACGCGACCCCGCTCGGCCACATCCTCGCCGAGATGCAGGTGCTCGCCCGCAGACATCCGGGGGCGATATGGTGACTCTCACGCCGACGCAGGCCGCGTGGCGGATCGCTGCCTCCGTGCCCGACCCCGAGGTTCCTGTGCTCACGATCGAGGACCTCGGTGTGCTCCGCGCGGTGGAGGTCGACGGCACCGCGGTGCATGTCGACATCACCCCGACCTACAGCGGCTGCCCCGCGATGGACACGATCCGCGACGATGTGGTCCTGGCTCTCACCGCCGCCGGCTTCGACGAGGTGTTCGTGCGCCTGGTCCTCTCCCCCGCCTGGACGACCGACTGGATGACGCAGGCGGGCAAGAGCAAGCTCGCCGAGTACGGCATCGCACCGCCCTCGGGCCGCGCCGCCGTGTCGACCGGCCCCATCCGCCTGGCGTTGAGCGTGCGCTGCCCCCGCTGCGGGTCGCTCGACACGCGCGAGGTCTCCCACTTCGGCTCCACGTCATGCAAAGCCCTGTTCGAGTGCCGCGCCTGCCTCGAACCCTTCGACCACTTCAAGGTGCACTGACATGTCGCTCTTCACCTCCGCGCCAGCGCCCATCCCGCAGGCGACGACGCCCCGCGAGACCGCACCCCGCAAGCGCGCCCGGTTCCACACCCTCACGGTCGAAGACGTGCGCCCGCTCACCGACGACGCTGTCGAGGTGACCTTCACGGTTCCCGCCGCCCTCGCCGACGAGTACGACCACCTGCCCGGTCAGTACGTCGCGCTGCGCACGACACTCGACGGCGTCGAAGTCCGGCGTTCCTACTCGCTGTGCCGCGCCCCGGAACACCGCGGCGACGGTCAGGACACGCGCTTGAGTGTCGCCGTGAAGCGGGACGAGGGAGGTCTCTTCTCCACGTGGGCGCAGACCGGTCTCCACGCCGGCTTCGATATCGACGTGATGAGCCCGCAGGGCACCTTCACCTCCGCTCTGCCCGACCTCGACGACCGGCACGTGGTGGGGATCGCGGCCGGCTCCGGCATCACGCCACTGATGGCCCTCGCGCACACTGTGCTCACCCGGTCGGACACGTCGCGATTCACCCTGCTGTACACGAACCGCGCCACGCTCGACGTGATGTTCCTGGAAGATCTCGCCGACCTCAAGGACCGCTACCCCACCCGACTCGTGCTGCACCATGTGCTGTCCCGTGAACAGCGGGCCGCTCCCGTCCTCTCCGGGCGCATCGACGAGGAGAAGCTCCGCACGATCCTGGCGACCCTCATCCCCCCGTCGACCGTCGACGAATGGTTCCTGTGCGGCCCTCTCGCTCTCGTCGACCTGTGTCGCGAGGTGCTGGCCGACCACGGTGTCGACCGCTCCCACATCCGCTTCGAGCTGTTCACGACGGGTGATGAACCCGTGCGCGCGGCACGGCCGGTGCAGGTGCGTGCCGGCGAGAAGACGGTGCGTATCGAGGTCACTCTCGACGGCGTCTCGTCGACCGTGGAGAGCCCCGTCGACGCCAGGGAGTCGGTGCTCAATGCGGCACTGCGCGTACGGCCCGACGCTCCGTTCGCCTGTGCCGGCGGAGTCTGCGGCACCTGCCGCGCACGCGTGATCGAGGGCAGCGTGACGATGACCGAGAACTACGCCCTGGAGCCCGACGAGCTCGAGCGCGGCTTCGTACTCACCTGCCAGTCCCACCCCACCAGCGACCGCGTGGTCGTCGACTACGACGTCTGACCGAGGAGCGCCCATGCTCGACCTCACCATCGCCGACGACGTGGCCACGATCGTGCTGGACGCGCCATCGAAGCTGAACGCTCTCGACGAGAGGGCACTCGCCGAACTGGATGCCGCCTATGTCGAGGCCGAGGCTGCGGGAGTGAGAGCACTCGTGCTCCGTGGCGAGGGGCGCGCGTTCTGCGCGGGGCGTGACATCTCCGGCGTCAACCCACGGGACGACGATGTGCTCGGCTATCTCGGCGGTCTGGTGACCCCTCTGCTGCAGCGCATGTCGCGGTTCCCCGCGCCGACGTTCGCTGTCGCCCACGGCGCCTGCCTCGGCGTGGGCCTCGGCCTGCTGATCGCGACCGACGTGGTCTACGTGGCGGAATCGGCGAAGATCGGCTCCCCGTTCGCCTCCCTCGGTGCGACGCTGGACTCCGGCGGACACGCGCTCTTCCTCGATCGGCTCGGCGCGCACAAGACGCTGGACCTCATCTACACGGGACGCCTGATGAGCGGTACAGAGGCCGTGGCGTCCGGTCTGTTCTCCCGCGTGTTCCCCGATGATGAGGTGGTGCAGGCCACGACCGATGCGGCCGCCGCCGCCGCTCGCGGTGCGACGGCGGCGTTCCTCGCGAGCAAGGAGCTCATCGCCCGCATCCGCGACGAGCGACTCGCCCTGTGGGATGCGGTCGGGATCGAGAACGCCGCACAGGCCGCGCTCTGCGACACCGACGACTATCGCGAGGGCTTCGCGGCGTTCCAGGAGAAGCGCAGGCCCGAGTTCCGCGGGCGCTGACGCCCGGGTTCCCGCTTCTCGGCAGCGTCGTCTCCAGCGTCGGAGGCCGATGCGACAATACGGAGATGATGCTCTCCGAGGTCGTCTCCACGGCAGAAGAGGTCTCCGCCACGGCGTCCCGCCTCACGAAGATCGATGCCCTCGCACGGCTGCTGGCGCGTTCCGCAGCGGACGAGCTCCCAGCCGTCATGGGGCTCCTGCTGGCCGCTCCGCGCCAGGGACGGCTCGGCGTCGGTTGGCGGGGACTCGCCGCCATCGAGATCACGCATGCGGAAGATCCCACCCTCACGGTGAGCGACGTCGATGCCTCACTCACCGCCCTCGCCGCCGCCTCCGGATCAGGCTCCGCGGCAACCCGCACCGGGATCCTCGGCGAGCTCGGCTCGCGAGCGACGGCCGCCGAATGGGACTTCCTCGTCCGCGCCATGCTCGGCGAGCTTCGCACCGGGGCATTGTCCGGCGTCCTTCTCGACGCGGTCGCGAAAGCGTCCGACCGGCCGCTCTCCCTCGTCCGCCGCGCCGCCATGCTCTCCGGCGATCTCGGCGAGACCGCTCGTGTCGCCCTCACCGAAGACGCAGACGCGCTGGACGCGGTCGGCCTCGAAGTCGGTCGCCCTGTCCTTCCCATGCTCGCCTCCACCGCGGCGACGCCATCGGCTGCACTCGAGATCACCGGCACGGCGTCGGTGGAGTACAAGCTCGACGGTGCTCGCATCCAGGTGCACCGTCACGGCGACGACGTCGGCGTCTACACGCGGAGCCTGGCCGACATCACCCACCGCGTACCGGAACTCGTCGAGATCGTGCGCGCTCTCCCCGTGGACGATGTGATCCTCGACGGCGAGACGCTGTCGCTCGATGAAGACGGTGGGCCCAGGCCCTTCCAGGAGACGATGTCGAGGTTCGGTGCCGATGCCTCCCGCGAACTGGTGCTGCGGCCATGGTTCTTCGACGTGCTGCACGTGGACGGACGCGACCTGATCGACGAGCCGCTCTCGATCCGCCTCGCCGAGCTCGAGCGCGTGGCCGGCGAGTGGCGGATGCCCGGCATCGTGACCGACGACCCGGATGCCGCGGAGCAGCTGTCGCACGAAGCCCTCGCCGCCGGCCATGAAGGCGTGGTGGTCAAGGGTCTCGACGCCCCCTACGCCGCCGGCCGTCGGGGCAAGTCCTGGGTCAAGGTCAAGCCCGTGCTGACCTTCGATCTCGTCGTGCTCGGCGCGGAGTGGGGTTCGGGCCGCCGCCGGGGATGGCTGTCGAACCTGCACCTGGGTGCGCGCGACCCCGACGGCGAGTTCGGCGACGCCGGGGAATTCGTCATGGTGGGCAAGACCTTCAAGGGCCTCACCGACGAGCTGCTGCGCTGGCAGACCGAGGAGTTCCCCGAGCATGAGACCCACCGCACGGCGTCGAGCGTGTTCCTGCGCCCCGATGTCGTGGTCGAGATCGCCATCGACGGCGTGCAGCGCTCTCCGCGTTACCCGGGAGGTGTCGCGCTGCGTTTCGCCCGGGTGAAGGGCTACCGGCCCGACAAGTCGCCGGCCGAAGCCGACACGATCCAGACGCTGCGCTCCCTGCTGCGCGGCTGACGAACCACGCGAGTCAGGCGGACGGCGTCCAGGCCGACGGCATTCAGGCCGACGGGGCGAGTCCCAGGTCCTCTTCCCGCACGGTGCCGCGGAACGACCACGGGAAGTTGATCCAGAGGTCGGTGTCCTTCCATGCGAAGTCGGGCTGGATGATCGTGGAGGGCTTGGTGTAGATCGTGACCGACCGCACATCGGCGCCCTTGTCCTTCAGTAGCTGCACGGCCAGGGCGAGCGTGCGTCCGGAGTCGGCGACGTCGTCGACCAGCAGCACGCGGCGGCCATCGAGGTACGCCATGTCGAGCTCGGGAGGCAGCACCTCGGGCGCGTCGAGCACCGTGCCGATGCCGGTGTAGAACTCGACATTGATGGCGCCGCAGTTCTTCGCGCCCAGCCCGTAGGCGATCGCCCCTGCCGGGAGCAGGCCGCCCCGGGCGATGGCGACGACGACCTCCGGCATGAAGCCGCTGTCCAGGATGCTTCGTGCCAGATCGCGCGTCGCCTCCCCGAAGCCGTCCCAGGTGAGTGTCTCGCGCTCGATCTCCGCATCAGTCATTCCTGCATTCTCCCGCATCTCTGCGGGTTCGCTCGCCGATAGACTGAGCTGGTCCGGCCAGGCCGGTGCCTGAAAAAGAGGCACGAAGCACTTCGCGAAGACGCGGAGGCGAGACACATACGGATCCCGCAGTTCCTCCGTCCCTGTCTCGAAAGGCTTTCCCATGCCCTCCGTGTCCGCCCATGTCGCCCTCACCCTCGCCCAGCACATCGATGCCGTCTTCGGGGTGATGGGCAACGGCAACGCCTACTTCCTCGACGCGATCGAGACGCAGACGGATGCGGTGTTCACCGCCGTCCGTCACGAGCAGGGTGCTGTGGTCGCAGCCGACGCCCACTTCCGCACCTCGGGTCGCATCGCCGCAGGCACCTCGACGTACGGAGCCGGCTTCACGAACACGCTGACCGCCCTCGCCGAGGCCGTGCAGGCGCGGGTGCCTCTGGTGCTGGTCGTCGGCGATGAGCCCACGTCCGGCCCCCGCCCGTGGGACGTCGATCAGATCGCCCTCGCCTCGGCGGTCGGCGCCCGCACCTATACGGTCGGACGGGCCGATGCCGCCGCCACCACGGTCATCGCGATCGAGCACGCCCTCACGTACCGGGTGCCCGTCGTCCTCGCGATCCCCTATGACGTCGCAGCGCTCGAAGCCGGTGAGGTGCCGGATGCTCCCTCACCCCGGATCCCGGCCCCGCTCGCCCCTCGCGGCGAATTCGCCGATGCGATGCTCGACGAGATCGCCACCGCCCTGGCCGGGGCAGAGCGCCCGTTCCTGCTCGCCGGTCGCGGGGCGTGGCTGTCCGGTGCGAGCACCGCGCTGGGAGAGCTGGCCGCGGCCACCGGCGCTCTCACCGCCTCTTCCGCTTTGGGCCGCGGAGTGTTCCCCGACACCAGGTACGACCTCGGCGTGACCGGTGGCTTCGGGGCCGACGGAGCGATGGAGCTCGTGCGATCTGCAGACGTCGCCGTCGTCTTCGGAGCGGGCTTGAACCAGTTCACGATGCGTTTCGGCGACCTGTTCGCGCCGGGGACCCGGGTCTTCCAGATCGACATCGCGGCGGCGGCGACGCACGCCCACGTCGGAGGCTTCGTCCGTGCGGACGCCCGTCTCGCCGCGGAAGAGCTCGTGGCGCGGATCGGAGACGCCGGCTCGGCGCACTCCTGGCGCGAGAGCGTGGACGTGGCGGCCGCACGCACCTACGACCGCGGCGACGACCTCGCCCCCGACGGGCGTCTCGACCCGCGCTCCGCCGCTCGTCGCATCGCCGAGCTGCTGCCGGAAGACCGCGTCGTGGTGTCGGACGGCGGGCACTTCATCGGGTGGGCGAACATGTACTGGCCGGTCGCCGCCCCCGACCGCATGATGATGGTCGGCACCGCGTTCCAGTCGATCGGGCTCGGTTGGCCGAGCGTGGTCGGGGCCGCTCTCGCGCGCCGCGAGTCCACCGTGGTACTCACCTCCGGCGACGGCGGCGGGCTGATGGCCATCGCTGATCTGGAGTCGGCCGTCCGGGCGGCTGGAGGACGCGGCATGGCGGTGGTCTGGAACGACGCGGCCTACGGAGCCGAGGTCAACCTCTACGGTCTCAAGGGACTGGCGGAAGGACCGATGCGCATCCCCGAGGTCGATTTCGCCGCGTTCGGTGCGGCCGTCGGCGCAGAGGGCGTCGTGGTGCGCACGCTCTCCGATCTCGACCGTCTCGCCAACTGGGTCGAAGAGGACCCGTCCTCACGGCCCTTCCTGCTTCTCGATCTGCGCGTCTCGGGCGATGTGATCGCGCCGTACCAGCAGGAGATCATCCGCGTGAACTCCTGACGCCGCGGGACAGTCGGCAACGCGAGGGGGTCGGCACGACGCGAACGTCGTGCCGACCCCCGCGTCGCACCCGAGCGTCGTTCAGTCGATCACCCGAGACGCCGGCGCCTGCGCGCGATGCCGAGGCCCGCTCCGACTGCCAGCAGCAGCACCCCGGCGAGGAGGAACGGCGCGCTGTCGGCTCCTGTCGCGGCGAGGTCGCCGTTGCTCGTCGTGCCGGGGCCGGAACCCGCGTTCCCCGACCCGTCGGCGGGAGCACCACCCGGAGCGCCTCCGCCTGGGGTATCGCCGCCGGGAGGTGTGCCACCGGGCGCAGCCGTGACGGCGATCGCCGCCGTCGTCTCCACGCCGTCCGGGTCGATGAGCACGACGCTGTGGGTGCCGGGTTTCGTAGCGGCCGGAACGGTCACGGTCACGCGGAACCCGCCGGTCGCGTCCGTCGTCACGGCACCGAGCGGAACCGGCGTCGAACGCAGCTCGATCCGCAGCGCTGTGGCGGCGCGGAAGCCGGCGCCGGAGATCGTGATCGCATCGCCCGCGGCGACCGATGCCGAAGCGAGCGTCACGGTCGGCTGCTCGGGCTCAGGCGTCGTGCACCCGCCGCCGCAGACGGTGAAGTTCGCCAGCACCGCCTTGTGGTCGGAGGGCCAGACGGCATCCGGCGTCAGGATCTCATCGGCACTGTCGTCGACGACACGCTGATTGCGCACGATCGTCGACTGCGGTCCCACCACGCTCGCTCCGTCGATCGACAGTCGCTCGTCCGGCGTGGCGAAGACGTAATCGATGCGGTCGCGCTCATCGGCGTCGGGAGCCCAGGTCAGAGATGACGTGGGGAACAGAGGATTGTCCGACGGCCACGTGAAGCCCGGATTCGCCGCGGGATCGGGATGCACGGTGCGGAAGGCATCGACCAGTCCCCCGTCGAGCAGCGTCTGCGTCGTCTGCCAGGGAACGACGACGCCGTTGTGGTCGAACAGCTCGGCTGTCGCTGCGGTCCAGTCCTGCGACGGCGGCTCGTTGAAGTCGCCGCCCACGATGGCGATCCGTCCAGTCGTGCGCTCTGCGGCGATGTCGGCGAGCAGCTCGGCAGCGGCGGCCGGTCGGCCCGACTGCGCGTTCGCCGCCAGGATGGCCTCGACGTCGGTCACCGGGGCGTCGAGCTTGTTCCAGGTGTTCCACCCGGCCGGCCAGTCGCCGTGGATCTCCCCGCCGTAGCCGCGCGGGAGGTACGTGGTGTACCAGCGGTACTCCAGGTGGCCGCCGTACACCACGACCTCCGATCCGTTCACGTCGAGAACCGCCTTCGACCACCAGCGGCCGATCGTGTCGGTGGAGACGATCGGATAGCGCGAGACGATCCCGGTGTCGGTCGCCGTGAGGTGCTGGTAGCCGAGCAGTGCGGCGACCTGAGCGGGCGCCTGACCCACTTCGGGGAGGAACGTCACGTCGGCGTCGGTCTGCGTGATGACATCGGCGATCTGACGCGCACCGTCGGCCACCTGGGTGCCCCCGTGCCAGACGTTGAAGGTGAGCACGTTCAGGCCGCTCTTCCCCCCGACCTCGGGCTTCGGTTCGGCCGGGGCGACCGGCTGCGCCTCCTCGTCCGTGACGGTGAGATCGATCGGCCCGGCCAGCACGGTGTAGCCGTCGTCTTCGAGGAGGTAGACGTCGTACTCGCCCGCCCCCATCGTCTCCGAGTTGCGGGTCCAGCCGTCCCGACGCGAGGCGTTCCACGTGACCTGGCCGGTTTGGTCTGCGACGTATCGCCAGTCGAGGGATGCCGGACCGCCGGGCACCGCGCCGTCACGATAGATCCCGATCCAGTTGCGATCGTGCACCGCCGAGCCGGCGTCGAACGAGAACGTGACCGTCTCGTCGACCCCGATGCGGGGCGTGTCCAGCGTGAGCATCCCTTCCGCCGCCTGAGCGGCGGGAACGACGAGGAGACCGGCGAGAACGATGCCGGTGCCGAGCAGGGCGAGGAGCCCCCGCTTCGGCCGAGTGGCGGAGGTCATGACGAGAAGGTCCTTTCGACGACGTGGCGCATCGAAAGCTACGGCCGCCGGATGACCGGACCGTGACCGTGAGGTGAATGGCAGAATCGGACGATGCCTGGTCTCCATCACGTCGAGCTGTGGATCGCCGACCTCGATGAGGTGCGCGCGCAGTGGCGGTGGATCCTCGAGCGCGTGGGGTTCTCCCCGACGAGCGAATGGAGCGGCGGCGAGTCGTGGGCCGCAGGGGGCAGCTATCTCACGCTCACGATGTCTCCGAACCTGTCGAGCTCCGCGCACGACCGTCGACGCGCCGGCCTCAACCATCTGGCATTCCAGGGCGGTGATCGCACCGCGGTGGATGCGCTGATGGCCGAGGCCGAGCGCCACGGCTGGCGACCGCTGTATGCGGAGCGCTACCCGCACGCCGGCGGCGACCAGCACTACGCGGGCTGGCTCGAGAACGCCTCCGGCTTCAAGATCGAAGTGGTCGCGGACCCGTCGTAGCCGAGCCGGCCTGCTGCCGGACCCCTAGGCGCCGTAGTCGGGCAGCTCCTGCAACGTCCAGGTGTTCCCGTCGGGATCGTCGAACGATACGAACCGTCCCCAGTCGAGGTCCTGGACGCCACGGGCCTCGACGCCGAGCCCCTGCAGGTGCGCGAGCGCCTCGTCGGCATCGGAGACGACGACCTGGATCGAGTTCTGCTGTCCCGGCTCGAGCTCGATGCCCAGCCCGGTGCCGAACGCGATCGAGCAGGCGGACCCCGGCGGCGTCATCTGCACGAAGCGCAGCCCATCGACGGGCGTCTGGTCGTGATCGGGGGTGAATCCGATCCTCTCGTAGAACTCCTTGGACCGGTCCACATCGGTGACCGGCACGAAGATGAGTTCGATCTTCCAGTCCATCACGCACTCCTCCTGTCGGGCTCCGTCGCCCGTCGGCACCCACGGTACGCGGGGCCACCGACACCGCAGAGACACCGACACTGCACAGTCGCCAATCGTGCATGGACGCCGAGACCGCAAGGACACCGAGACGCGATGTGGAGCCGCCGCGAGCCTCGGCGTCAGATCCACCCCTTGTCGAGCGCGATGCGCACCGCCTGCGCACGATTGGCCGCACCGGTCTTGCCGATGGCAGCGGACAGGTGGTTGCGCACGGTGCCGGCCGACAGGAACACCTCGGCGGCGATGGCGGCCGCCGAGCGCCCGTCGGCGGCGAGTCGCAGCACCTGGCGTTCCCGGTCGCTCAGCGGATTCGCTCCGTCGAACAGGCCGTCGGCGGCGAGCTGCGGATCCAGCACCCGCAAACCCGAATGCACGCGGCGGACGGCGTCGGCGAGCGTCTCGGCGGGAGTGTCCTTCACGATGAATCCGCTCGCCCCGGAGTCCAACGCGGAGCGCAGATAGCCCGGGCGTGCGAAGGTGGTCACCACGAGGACGCGCGTCCTCGTGCTCACCTGTCTGATCCGCCGCGTCGCCTCCACACCGTCCATGCCCGGCATCTGGATGTCCATCAGGCACACGTCGGGGTGCAGCTCCTCAACGAGCCGCACGGCCTCCGCGCCGTCCGAGGCCATGCCGACCACGGTCAGGTCGGGCTCGAGGTCGAGCAGCGCACCGAGCGCACCACGCACGAGCGCCTGATCGTCGGCGATCAGCAATCGGATGGACCCATCGTCAGGCGCCGTCACCATGTCACCTCCACGCGGGTTCCGTCCTCCTCGGTCGAGCCGAGGGCGAACGCCGCCCCCGCAGCCGCCGCGCGCTCCCGCATGCCGCGGATGCCGTTGCCCTCTGCGGTGGCGATACCCGCGCCGATGCCCACTCCGTCGTCCTCCACGGCGAGCCGTCCCGGCCATAGGATGACCCGCACGGTGCGGGCACCCGAATGCCGCAGGACGTTGGTCGTCGCCTCGCGGAGGATCCAGCTCGCCGTGATGGCCTGCACCGGCGACAGCGCCTCCGGCTCCCCCTCGACCCGCAGCTCGATGTCCGCCGCGCGGAGCGAATCCCGCGAGGAAGCGAGCTGCTCGATCAGCGTGGTCGCCCGCGCGCCCGCGACCGTCGAGCGCACTCCGGCGATCGCCTCGGCCGTCAACCGCTCGATGTCTGCGAGCTCGGCCCTGGCGCGTTCCGGGTCGGAGTCCATGAGTCTCCGCACCAGCTGCGCTTTGAGACCCACCACCGTCAGCGAATGCCCGATCAGATCGTGCACATCGCGGGCCACGGCTTCGCGTCCCTCGCTGGTCGCGAGTTCCAGACCGAGCCGCTCCGCCTCGGCCGAACGCAGGATGAGCCACGTCGACACCGTGTTGACCACACCGAGCAGCGCGACGATCGCGAGCACCGACAGGTAGCTCAGCCCGCCCGGGAGCAGGAATACGCAGAGCGCCGTCACGGCGACCGCCGCGATGGTCGTGATCCAGTGCCATGCGCGCGTCAGGCCGTAGGACGCGAACGACATGATGAAAGGCAGGAAGCTGAGCGCCGATCCGCCTTCGGCCGGCACCGAGACCAATGCGCAGACGATGAGCGCGGCGAACGTGGCCCACTGCCGCTTCGAGGGAGTGCGCCCCAGCCCGCCACCCCCGCGCATGCCGTGCATGAACCCGGTGACGTACAGCACGACGAACGTCACCAGAGCGACCCATCCCCCGACCACCCAGGCGAGGGGCGCCTCGGAACCGAGCAGGGCGATCACGGGGTAGACGAGGAACACCAGCCAGACGACCGCCATCAGCCAGCCGAACCGCGCCCACGGGTCCTTTCCCGTGGCGCGGCTCGTCGTGCGCTTCTCGTGCGGGGTCATCCGTCCAACCTAGTGTCGCCGCGTGCCACTACTGCCGCGCCCGCGAGCGCTTCATTCCCATCGCGACGAGGAGCGCGAAGAGGACGAGCCAGACGGCCACGTTGAGGAACAGCATCCACAGCGGATCGGTCTGCCCGGTCGTGAGCACCCCGTCGGTGAGGGGCCAGCGGCTCAGCGCCACGAAGCCGTACAGCGGGGTGAACCGGGCGATGTCGAGCATCACGCCGTCGAGAGGCATGAACACGTTGCCGAAGAACGCGAAGAACGTCATCGAGATGGAAGCGAGCGCCGCGGCCGAGTCCGAGCTGAAGAACAGTCCGACACCGAGGCCGAACAGCCCGTACATGAGACCGATCCCGAGGATGATGCCCGCCGTCGCGACCCACCGCCAGGCGTCCTCGGCCTGAGCACCGGTCATCATCCCTGCCACGAACACCGCGACCAGGGCGAGCGCGGCGAAGGACACGGCAGTGAGCAGTTTGGTCAGCGCATACCCCGCGGTGGTGAGCGGGGTCATCGCGAGCTGCCGTCCCCACCCCTGCTTCGCCTCGGTCGCCGCGAGGGAGGTGAGCGAGCTCATCGCGACAGCGGTGCCGTACGCGGCCATCGAGGTCATGACGTAGAACGAGACGTTCCCGTGGCCGGCAGAGAGCGAGCCGTATCCCATCCCGGCACCGAACAGCAGGTACATCGCGACGGGCATCGCCAGGATGAACGCGAGAGTGTAGGGGTTGCGCAGCTGGCGGACGCCTTCGATGCGCAGCATGGTGGGTGAGACGAGCATGTCAGTTCTCCGTCAGAGCCGTGAAGGCGGTTTCGAGGGTGGGGGCGGCGATCTCGAGGTCGTGCGCGCCGCCGGCGAGGAGGATCCGCGCTGCCGCATCGGAGTCCGTCGCGCGCAGGCTGAGACGATCACCGTCCACACGCACAGCCGGGATCCCCTCCGTCGACGTCAGCGTCGCGACGAGCGCCGTCGGGTCGTCGTCGACCGTGGCGGACACCATCCGCTCCCCGAGGCTGGCGCGCAGCAGCGCGGTGGGGGCGTCGGCGACGACCGTTCCGCGATGCATCACGACGGTCCGCCGAGCGAACTGCTCCGCCTCTTCGAGGTAGTGGGTGGCGAAGACGATCGTGCGGCCGGCGTCGGCATCCGCACGCATCACGTCCCAGAAGTGGCGGCGGGCCGTGACGTCCATCCCCGCCGTCGGCTCGTCGAGCACCAGGATGTCGGGGTCGGAGATCATCGCGAGCGCGAACTTCACGCGCTGCTGCTCGCCACCCGAGCACTTCGACACCCGTCGGCGGGCGAGAGCGGTGAGGTCGGCGCGCGCCATGACCTCGTCGACCCTCCCCCGCGCCTCGTCTCCGCAGAGGGAGGCGATGAGGCGCACGGTCTCCCCGACGGTGAGGTCGCCCAGCAATCCGCCCGTCTGCAGCACGGCGCCGATCGCACCGCTGGAGGTCGCACGATCCGGAGTCACCCCGAGCACGCGGACGGTGCCGCTGCTCGGTTCGGTGAGGCCCAGCAGCATGTCGAGCGTGGTTGTCTTGCCTGCCCCGTTCGGTCCCAGCAGTGCCACGACCTCGCCCCGCCGGATGGACAGGTCGACCCCGTCCACGGCCTGCACACGGCGCTCCCCTGCGCCGAAGTGTCGTCTCACGGCGCTGAGCTCCAGCACCACGGGGTCATCGATCGGGGCAGCGGAAGCCGGTCGCGCGATGACCCGCGTCGCCGATCCGTCCCTAGAGGTGTCGTCCATGCCTCCAGCCTCGTCCGATGCCGACGAGGAGTCCGGAGGGCGGTGTCATCTCCTCGACGTGACACGTGTCATGTCGAGACCCTCGGCTCATCGTGCCGGGAGCAGCGCCCCCTCGAGGAATTCGGAGAGCTCTGCCGTGTCGTCCAGCGGCAGGATCGCCGCCACGTACTGGTCGGGGCGCACCACGACCACCACACCGTCGCGCGAAAGCTCACGCGCTGCGAAGATGTCGGTCTCCGTCCACTTGCTGGGGCCCGCCGCGTAGACCTTCTCCCAGTCGGTGAGTCCGAGCGGGCCGGTCTTCGGCTGGAACAGCTCGGGTGCCGAGGTGACCTCGACCTCCTCGAAGGGCTGCTGGTAGACGGCTTTGACGTCGAAGATCGCATCCACGTCGGCATCCGTCGGAGTGAAGCGCGCGAACAGCGGAGCGGCCTGCTCCGCCCAGGCGGCGAGCGCCTCGCCGGTGCGGTCGCCGAACGCGTACACGCGCCAGCGCCCGTCGGCCTTCGCGTGGTGTCCGAGGTGCACCACATTGCCGTCGCCGACGCGCACGACCTCGGCCGACTTGAACCGCTTGCCCAGCGGGTAGCCGGGCGCCAGTGCCTGGTGCGCGGCGGTCCCCGTGATCATCGAGGAGGTGTACTGCGTCATGAACCCGGACGGGAACTCGGCCGTTGCGAGGTAGTACGTGGCCAGTTCGTTGGGGTCGGAGATCTCCTCGGGCTTGCGGGCCATCAGGCTCGACCATTCGCGGTCGAAGTCGATCAGCTGCTGGGCGACGGGGCGTCGCTCGGCGCCGTACGTGGCCAGGAGCGCCTCGGGAGCGCGGCCCGTGAGCACCGACCCGAGCTTCCATCCGAGGTTGAAGCCGTCCTGCATGGAGACGTTCATGCCCTGCCCGGCCTTGGCGCTGTGCGTGTGGCAGGCGTCGCCGGTGAGGAACACGCGGGGTGTGCGTCCGGAGCCGTCGATGACGTCGTCGAAGCCGTCGGTCACGCGGTGGCCGACCTCGTACACGCTGTGCCAGGCCACTTCGCGCACGTCGAGCGTGTACGGGTGCAGGATCGCGTTGGCGCGACGGATGATCTCCTCGATGGGCGTCTGGCGCACCCGGTGGTCGTCGTCCTCCGCGACCTCGCCGAGGTCGATGTACATGCGCGAGAGGTATCCGCCCTCGCGCGGGATGTGCAGGATGTTGCCCGCCTCCGAGTTGATGGCGCACTTGGTGCGCCAGTCCGGGAAGTCGGTGTTCACGAGCACGTCCATCACACCCCAGGCATGCGCGGCGGAGGCGCCGACGTGCGTGCGGCCGATGGCCTGTCGCACACCGCTGCGTGCGCCGTCGCACCCGGCGACGAACTTCGCGTGGATCCTGCGTTCTTCGCCCGCGCGCTCACCGGCGACGTAGCGGATCCCCACCTCGACCGGGTACTCCCCCTCGTCGTGGACCGTGAGCCCGGTGAACTCGATCCCGTAGTCGGGCACGATCCGCCCCGGACCGTTGGCCGCGGCCTCGGCGAAGTAGTCGAGCACGCGCGCCTGGTTCACGATGAGGTGCGGGAACTCGCAGATGTCGTAGGCGTAGTCGGCCGTCCGGGAGGTGCGGACGATCTCGTCGCGCTTGTCGGGGTTCGGGCCCCAGAAGTTCATCCAGCCGATGTTGTAGGCCTCGGCGATGATCCGCTCGGCGAACCCGAACGCCTGGAACGTCTCGACGCTGCGCGGCTGGATGCCGTCGGCCTGCCCGAGCGGGAGGCGGCCGTCGCGCTTCTCGATGATGCGGGTGGAGATCTCGGGGTACTGCGCCATCTGGGCGGCCAGCAGCATTCCTGCAGGCCCCGATCCGACGATGAGCACGTCGATCTCGTCAGGGAGGTCGGTGGGGCGGGCTGCGCCGATGCCGGCGGCGTCCTGCACACGCGGGTCAGCGGACACATAGCCGTGGTGGTGGAACTGCATCGTCGTCGATTCCTTCCGGACGTCTTCGTCGGGTCAAGCGCGTCGGGTCCAGCGGGTCTGGTCGTGCGCTTCGGGTCGTGTGTGAGGAGCTGTTGCGCGAAGAACTGGTTTGTTCTATATTCGAACAGAGAGTTCTACTATTGAACACAGCCTAAACCGCGACGTCCGTCATCGCAAGGGAGTGCCCCCATGCCCGGCAGCACCACCTCTCCCGCTTCGCAGACTCTGAGCCGCGGCATCCGGATCCTCGAAGTGCTGGCCGATGCCCGCACGCCCCTGACGATCGACGAGCTCGCGTCCCGCCTCGGCGTGCACCGCTCGATCGCCTATCGACTGCTGCGCACGCTGGAGGATCACGGGCTGGTCACGCGCGATGCCGCAGGGGCCGTGAGCCTCGGCGCCCGGATGGCCGCACTCGCCGCCGGGGTCGCGCACGACCTCCAGGCCGAGGCACTCCCCGAGCTCACGGCCATCGCCAACGAGCTCGGCATGACCTGCTTCCTCGGCGTGCTGGACGGCGAGGAGTGCATCACCCTCGCGAGCGTCGAGCCCCGACATGCAGTCGCGAGCGTCGCCCAGCGCCCTGGCGCCCGTCACCCGGTCACGGTCGGCGCACCCGGCAAGGCCATCCTGTCGCTGCTCCCCGAGGATGAATGGCCGCACGTCGTGCCGCCGACCCTCGCCGGCGATGTGGAGTCGACCCGCATCCGCGGCTATGCGACGAGCCACGACGAGGTCATCCCCACGGTGCAGGCCGTCGCCGTCCCCCTCGCCCTGCGCGGACAGCGCCCCGCCGCGATCGCCGTGGTGCACGTGTCCACAGACCTCGACGACGCCGAGATCGCCGCACGGCTCCAGCGTGCAGCATCGGACATCCGCGACGCTCTCGACGGCTGACGTCCGGCTCCGCCGAGACCGCGCACAGACGAACACTCCCGCCGCGCTTCCGGTCGGTCGCCGTAGGGCAGATGACAGGGAGCGCGACGGGAGCAGGTCGACGAGCGGCGCGGCTCAGGCCTTCGCGAGTCCGTAGATCGGGCTGACGGACTGCTCCTCCTCGTGATCCGGTCCGAGCGGGATGCCCGAGCGGTCGCGCAGCAGCAGGGTCGCGACGAGGCCCAGCACGGTCATGCCGGCCAGGTACCAGGTGACGGCGCCCGTCGAGCCGGTCGCCTTCACGATGGCCGTCGCGATCGTCGGGGCGAACGCGCCGCCGGCGATGGCACCGATCGCGTACGAGATCGAGACACCGGAGAAGCGGATGCTCGCGGGGAACAGCTCGGCGTACAGCGCCGCCTGCGGGCCGTAGGTGAATCCGAGGCCGATCGTGAGGATCGCGAGTCCGGTGAACAGCAGCCCGATCTCACCGGTGTTGACCAGCGGGAACAGCGTGAACACACCCACCAGCTGCAGCACCCAGCCGACGATGTACGTGGTGCGACGGCCGATGCGGTCGGAGAGCCACCCCGCGAGGAGCGTGGTGAGCAGCCAGGTGACCGCGGACCCGGCGACAGCCCAGAGCACGGGGCCGCGCTCGAGGCCGATGGGACCTGCGGGGTCCGTGGCGTACCCCTGGATGTAGCCACCGGTGGTCATGTAGCCGACCGCGTTGTTGCCGGCGAAGACGAACGCGGCGACGATCACGAGCAGCAGGTGCTTGCGGAACAGCTGCGCGATCGGCATCCTGGCCTTCTCCTTGCGGGCCGCGAGCTCGGTGAACACGGGGCTCTCCTCGACCTTGCGACGCACGTAGTAGCCGACGAGGATCAGCACGACGCTCAGCAGGAACGGCACGCGCCAGCCCCACGCGAGGAACTGGTCGCCGGGGGCGATCACCGTCATGAGCGCCATCACACCGGAGGCGAGCAGGAGGCCGAGGGGCACGCCGATCTGCGGCGACGCGCCGAAGATGCCGCGCTTCTTGCGGGGAGCATGCTCGACGGCCATCAGCACCGCGCCGCCCCACTCGCCGCCCGCCGAGATGCCCTGCACGATGCGCAGCAGCACCAGCAGGATCGGCGCCATCAGCCCGATGGTCTCGTAGGTGGGGAGGATGCCGATGAGGGCGGTGGCCGCACCCATCAGGATCAGCGTCCACATCAGCACGGTCTTGCGCCCGAGCTTGTCGCCGTAGTGGCCGGCGAGGAAGGCGCCGAGGGGGCGGAACAGGAAGCTGACGCCGACCGTCGCGAAACCGATCAGGGCGCTGTTCTCGCCGAGCGGGGCGAAGAAGAGCTGGCCGAAGACGAGACCGACGGCCGTGGCGTAGATGAAGAAGTCGTACCACTCGACAGTGGTTCCGACGACGGTGGCGAACACGACACGACGTCTGTCTGCCGCTGTCGCGATGGTTCCGGTGGGCGTGAACCCAGCCTGTGACTGCCCGCTCATGGGGTGTCTCCTTTGGTTGTGACCGCATTGTCACGGCGCGCGACGGACGTGAATCCGGAGTGCTTGCCGAGGGGTGAACCGATAATATATGATTTCGAATACGACGCACAAGGCGTCGCGCAGGACACTGACAGCGCGAGGAGGCGCCCCGTGACGGAACCCATCGACCGCCCCGGCAAGATCATCGCGATCCACCTGAGCTACGCCTCCCGAGCGGATCAGCGCGGCCGGCGCCCCGCCGCCCCCTCCTACTTCTTCAAGCCGGCCAGCTCCGTCGGCGTCTCCGGCGGCACCGTCGAGCGGCCGGCCGGTACCGAGCTGCTCGCGTTCGAGGGAGAGATCGCGCTCGTGATCGGCTCGGCCGCGCGCCGCGTCTCCCTCGACGACGCCTGGTCCCACGTGGGCTGGGTGACCGCCTCGAACGACCTCGGCCTGTACGACCTGCGCGCCAACGACAAGGGCTCGAACGTCCGCTCCAAAGGCGGCGACGGCTACACCCCGATCGGCCCCGAGCTGATCGATGCCCGCACCGTCGACCCCGCGGCGCTGCGCGTGCGCACCTGGGTCAACGGCGAACTCCGCCAGGACGACACCACGGCAGGGCTGATCTTCCCGCTCGCCCAACTCGTCGCCGACCTCTCCCAGCACTTCACGCTCGAGCCCGGCGATGTGATCCTCACCGGCACCCCCGCCGGCTCATCCGTCATCGTCCCCGGCGACGTCGTCGAGGTCGAGGTGGACGCACCGGATGCACCGGGAGCCCCGAGCTCGGGTCGCCTCGTCACCACCGTGACCCAGGGCGAGACTCCGTTCGACGGGGAGATCGGCTCGCTCCCCGCCGTTGACGACCTGCAGCGCACCGAGGCATGGGGCTCGCGGGCGGAAGCAGGACTGCCTCCCGTCGAGAAGGCTCCCGGCCTCTCCCCCGAACTGCGCGCACAGTTGCTGGAGGCGCCGACGGCCGGGCTCTCGGCGCAGCTCCGCAAGCGCGGACACCACTCCTGCTTCATCGACGGGGTCTCGGTCAACATCCCGGGACAGAAGATCGTCGGCACCGCGAAGACGCTGCGCTTCGTCCCGTTCCGCGAAGACCTCTTCGCCTCGCACGGCGGCGGCTACAACGCCCAGAAGCGGGCGTTCGATGCCGTGGAGGACGGCGAGGTCATCGTGATCGAAGCTCGCGGCGATGCCACGACGGGCACTCTCGGCGACATCCTGGCCCTGCGCGCCAAGGTGCGCGGCGCAGCGGGAGTCGTCACCGACGGCGGCGTCCGCGATTACGACGCGGTGGCCGAGATCGGCCTTCCCGTGTTCTCGCAGGGCGCGCACCCGTCGGTGCTCGGTCGCAAGCACGTGCCGTGGGACGTGGACGTCACGATCTCCTGCGGCGGCGCGACCGTGCAGCCCGGCGACATCATCGTCGGCGACAGCGACGGCGTGATCGTGATCCCACCGGCCCTGGCCGCCGAGGTCGCGGCGAGCGCCGTCGCGCAGGAGATCGAAGACGCCTGGATCGCCGAGCAGGTCGCCGCAGGACACCCGGTCGACGGCCTCTTCCCCTTGAACGCCGAGTGGCGGGCACGCTACGAGAAGGCCGTGTCCGACGGGAGCACACGATGACCACGACGGCCGCGAGCAAGTCCGAGGTCGCGTACGAGTGGCTGCGCTCCCGCATCACGGGACACATGTTCAGCCCCGGATACCGGCTGGTGCTGGGATCCATCGCCGACGATCTCCAGATGAGCGTCGTCCCCGTGCGCGAGGCGATCCGCCGTCTCGAGGCCGAAGGGCTCGTGACTTTCGAGCGCAACGTCGGCGCGCGGGTGACCCTCGTGGATGAGAGCGAGTACGCGCACACGATGCAGACGCTCGGCCTCGTCGAGGGCTGCGCCACCGCCCTGTCCGCTCGCCTGCTCGACGACCAGGCCCTCGAGGAGGCCGCCCGGATCAACGACCGGATGGCGCAGATGCTCGACCACCTCGACGCGCACGCCTTCACCGAGCTCAACCGCCAGTTCCATTCGGTGCTGTTCGAGCCGTGCCCCAACCCGCACCTGCTCGATCTCGTGCACCGCGGCTGGTCGCGACTCTCCGGCATCCGCGAGACGACCTTCGCCTCGATTCCAGGGCGCGCTCAGCACTCGGTCGAGGAGCACACCGAGATCCTCGACCTCATCCGAGCAGGCGCGGATCCGCTCGAGATCGAACTCGCCGCGCGCAACCACCGCTGGCGCACCATGGACGCGTTCCTCGACGCCCTGCACACCCGTTCCGCCCAGACGACCTCAGCTCAGACGACTTCATCACAGACGACTTCCGCACAGACGACCGGAGAAACCTCATGACCGATTCGCGCATCCCCGCCGACCTCCCCGACCACATCCAGCACTACATCGATGGCGCCTTCGTGGATTCCGTCGACGGCGACACGTTCGACGTGCTCGACCCGGTGACGAACAAGACCTACACGACGGCCGCTGCCGGCAAGAAGGCCGACATCGAGCTCGCGGTGGCCGCAGCCAAGCGCGCCTTCGACGAAGGGCCCTGGCCGCGCATGCTGCCGCGCGAGCGCTCCCGGGTGCTGCACAAGATCGCCGACATCGTGGAGTCGCGCGACGCCCGGCTCGCCGAGCTGGAGTCGTACGACTCCGGCCTGCCGATCACGCAGGCGTTGGGGCAGGCCCGCCGCGCCGCCGAGAACTTCCGCTTCTTCGCCGACCTGATCGTCGCGCAGTCCGACGACGCCTTCAAGGTGCCGGGCAAGCAGATGAACTACGTCAACCGCAAGCCCATCGGCGTGGCCGGACTCATCACACCCTGGAACACGCCGTTCATGCTCGAGTCCTGGAAGCTCGGTCCCGCCCTCGCCACCGGCAACACGGTCGTGCTGAAGCCGGCCGAGTTCACGCCGCTGTCGGCATCCCTGTGGGCGGGCATCTTCGAGGAGGCCGGCCTCCCCCAGGGTGTGTTCAACCTCGTGAACGGCCTCGGCGAAGACGCGGGCGACGCCCTGGTGAAGCACCCCGACGTGCCGCTCATCTCGTTCACCGGCGAGAGCCGTACGGGACAGATCATCTTCGGCAACGCGGCACCCTTCCTCAAGGGGCTCTCGATGGAGCTCGGTGGCAAGTCGCCCGCCGTGGTCTTCGCCGATGCCGACCTGGAGGCCGCCGTCGACGCGACCATCTTCGGAGTCTTCTCCCTGAACGGCGAGCGCTGCACGGCAGGTTCGCGCATCCTCGTCGAGCGGTCGATCTACGAGGAGTTCGTGGAGCGCTACGCGGCGCAGGCGAAGCGCGTCAAGGTCGGCTACCCGCACGACCCCGCCACGGAGGTCGGAGCGCTCGTTCACCCCGAGCACTACGACAAGGTGATGAGCTACGTCGAGATCGGCAAGGGCGAGGGCCGCCTGGTCGCCGGCGGTGGCCGTCCGGAGGGCTTCGAGGAAGGGAACTTCGTCGCACCGACCGTGTTCGCCGATGTCTCCCCCGATGCCCGCATCTTCCAGGAGGAGATCTTCGGTCCGGTCGTCGCGATCACGCCCTTCGACTCCGACGCCGAGGCGCTGTCGCTCGCGAACAACACGAAGTACGGTCTGGCCGCCTACATCTGGACCAACGACCTCAAGCGTGCGCACAACTTCGCGCAGTCGGTCGAGGCCGGCATGGTGTGGCTGAACAGCAACAACGTGCGGGACCTCCGCACCCCGTTCGGCGGTGTGAAGGCATCGGGCCTCGGCCACGAGGGCGGCTATCGCTCCATCGACTTCTATACCGACCAGCAGAGCGTGCACATCACGCTCGCTGAGCACTCGCACAACCCGACCTTCGGCAAGAACTGACCACTACCCCTCCGCTCCGGTCGCGATATGACAGGCTTCTCGCCCGAATCCCCTGGAATTTCGCGACCGGAACCGTAAGCAAGGACGCTGACATGACACACCGCGACGACATGACCCTGACCTCCTCGGGCTTCTACGTCTCCCAGGAGGCGCCGATCCGCTCGGACAACCCCATCGCGACGCCGCAGAGCTCGCCTCCGGACATCCTGCGCTGCGCCTACATGGAGCTCGTGGTCACGGACCTCGCCGCGTCGCGCCAGTTCTACGTCGACGTTCTGGGTCTGTACGTGACCGCGGAGGACGACGAGGCGATCTACCTGCGCTCGACCGAGGAGTTCATCCACCACAACCTCGTCTTGCGAAAGGGGCCGATCGCCGCCGTCGCCGCGTTCTCCTACCGCGTCCGCACGCCGGAGGACCTCGACCGCGCCGTCGAGTTCTACACCGAGCTGGGCTGCGACGTGCGCCGCAAGGAGGGCGGCTTCGTGAAGGGCATCGGAGACTCGGTGCGTGTGGTCGACCCCCTCGGCTTCCCGTACGAGTTCTTCTACGCCACCGAGCACGTCGAGCGGATGTCGTGGCGGTACGACCTGCACATCCCCGGCGAGCTGGTGCGGCTCGACCACTTCAACCAGGTCACCCCCGACGTGCCGCGCGCCGTCGGCTTCATGCAGGACCTCGGCTTCCGCGTCACGGAGGACATCCAGGACGAGGAGGGCACGGTCTACGCCGCCTGGATGCGCCGCAAGCCCACCGTGCACGACACGGCCATGACCGGCGGCGACGGACCCCGCATGCACCACGTGTGCTTCGCGACGCACGAGAAGCACAACATCCTCGCGATCTGCGACAAGCTCGGAGCTCTGCGCCGTTCCGACTCGATCGAGCGCGGTCCCGGCCGTCACGGCGTGAGCAACGCGTTCTACCTCTACCTGCGCGACCCCGACGGGCACCGCGTCGAGGTGTACACGCAGGACTACTACACGGGCGACCCCGACAACCCGGTCATCACCTGGGACGTGCACGACAACCAGCGCCGCGACTGGTGGGGCAACCCCGTCGTCCCGTCCTGGTACACGGATGCGTCTCTGGTGCTCGACCTCGACGGCAACCCGCAGCCCGTGGTCGCCCGCACCGACTCCAGCGAGATGGCAGTGACCATCGGTGCCGACGGCTTCTCCTACACGCGAGCGGAAGACGACAAGGACATGCCCGAGTACAAGCAGGGCGAGTACAAGCTCGGCCACCAGCTCTAGGAGGATCCGATGCTGCCAGAGGAGACGATCGCCGCGATCGCCGCAGAACTCGCCGATGCCGACCGCGCGCACAGCGTGATCCCGCGCATCACGGCGCGGTACCCCGAAGCCACGGTCGAGGATTCCTACGCGATCCAGGGCGTCTGGAGGGACTCGCAGATCGCTGCGGGACGTCGCCTCGTGGGGCGCAAGATCGGCCTGACCTCCAAGGCCATGCAGCAGGCGACGGGGATCACCGAACCGGACTACGGCGTCATGTTCGACGACACCGTGTACGAGTCCGGCGCCGCGATCCCCGTCGACCACTTCTCGAACGTGCGCATCGAGGTCGAGCTGGCCTTCGTGCTGAAGACGCCGCTCGAGGGGCCGGACTGCACCCTCGAGGACGCTCTCGCGGCGATCGACTACGCGGTGCCGGCGCTCGAGGTGCTGAACTCGCACATCGAGCTCGAGGGCCGGACGATCGTCGACACCATCAGCGACAACGCCGCCTACGGGGCGATGGTGCTCGGCACGGTGCACAAGCGCCCGAACGAGATCGATCTGCGCTGGGTGCCCGGCGTGCTCTCCCGCAACGGAGAGATCGAGGAGACCGGTGTCGCCGCCGGGGTGCTCGGGCATCCGGCCACCGGAGTGGCATGGCTCGCGAACAAGTTCCACCAGCACGGCGCGCGTCTCGAAGCGGGCGAGATCATCCTGGCAGGATCGTTCACACGCCCGATGTGGGTGTCGCGCGGCGACGAGGTGCTGTGCGATTACGGACCGATGGGAACAATCGCATGCCGCTTCGTCTAGCTCCGTCCTTCCGCGAGCAGTTGGCCGACTCCGACCGATCGCTCGTGGGGATGTGGGTCTGCTCCGGCAGCCCGCTGCTCGCCGAGGTCGCCGCGGGGTCGGGTCTCGACTGGCTGCTGATCGACATGGAGCACTCGGCGAACACGCTGGAGTCCGTGCTGGTGCAGCTTCAGGCGGTCGCCGCCTACCCGATCGCTCCCCTCGTGCGGGTGCCGTCGAATGACACCGTCGCGATCAAGCAGGTCCTCGACCTCGGGGCGCAGAACCTCATCGTCCCGATGGTGTCGTCCGCCGAAGAGGCGCGCACCGCCGTCGCCGCGACCCGGTACCCGCCGGAGGGCGTGCGCGGAGTGGGCAGCGCACTGGCCCGCAGCGCCCGCTGGAATCGCGTCGACCGGTATCTGCAGGAATCCGCGCAGCACGTGTCGTTGACGGTGCAGATCGAGACGGCTGCGGGCGTCGAAGCCGCCGCCGACATCGCCGCGGTCGACGGGGTGGACGCGGTGTTCGTCGGTCCCTCCGACCTCTCCGCGTCGATGGGGTTGCTCGGCCAGCAGACCCACCCCGAGGTCACGGCCGCTGTCGAGAGGGTCTTCACCGCCGTCAAGGCTGCGGGCAAGGCCGTGGGTGTGAACGCCTTCGACCCCACGGCCGCCGATGCCTATCTCGCGGCGGGCGCCGACTTCGTGGCGGTCGGAGCCGACGTGGCGCTGCTCGCCCGAGCCTCCGAGGCCCTGGCCGCCCGCTTCATCGCCGTGGATGCCGCCGACCGCGCCAGCTACTGACCGTACGACTCGCGCGAATCGTCGTATCCAGGTCCTGGATGCACCCCTTTGCGCGATTCGAAGGGCTCCACGCCGTGGCAGGATAGCCGGGTGCACAGAGGCGAGGTCGTGAGGTGATCCGCGGGCTCGCCGCGATGCAGGACCGCAACTTCCGCTGGTTCTTCCTGGCGCGTGCCATCACGATGATCGCCGGCTCGATGTCGTCGATCGCGCTCGCGTTCGCGGTCCTCGAGATCGACAACGACGCCAGGTCGCTGTCGTTCGTGCTCGCCGCCTTCACGATCAGCAACATCGTGTTCGTGCTGTTCGGTGGAGTGATCGCCGACCGTCTCCCCCGTGCGCTGATCATCCAGGCCTGCTACGTGGTCGACATCCTCTCGATCGGCACGATCGCGGCTCTGCTGTTCACCGGCACCGCCACGATCCCCCTGCTCATCGTGCTGTCGATCGTGAACGGCGCCTCCACGGCGTTCGTGCTGCCCGCGATGCAGGGCATCATCCCGCAGCTGACGACGCCGGAGCACCTGCAGCAGGCGAACGCGATGCTGTCCTTCGTGCGGTCCGCCGTGACCATCGGCGGCCCGATCATCGCGGGCGTCCTGGTGGCGACGGCAGGGCCGGCGTGGGCGATGGTGGTGCAGGCCGCCGGCTGGGTGATCGCGATCCCGGTGCTGGCGCTCGTGAAGCTCCCGCCGCCATCGCACGCGGGCGGCACCACGATGTTCCACGACCTCCGCATCGGCTGGCGGGAGTTCTGGAGCCGGTCGTGGCTGTGGACGATCGTGCTGGCCTTCATGATCATGAACGCCATCCATGTGGGCGCGTGGGGCGTCGTCGGTCCGTACATCGCCAAGAACAACGACCTGCTGGGCATCACCGGCTGGGGATGGGTGGTCAGCGCCGAAGGCGTCGGGGTGCTGCTGATGACCCTGCTGCTGATGTGGTTCCCGCTGCGACGACCGCTGCGCTACGGGATGATCGGCATGGCCGCGTTCGCGATCCCCGTCACGATGCTGGGCGTCCACCCCGCCGTGGTCCTGCTCGCCATGGCCGCCTTCATCGCGGGTGCCGGCGCCGAGGTGTTCAGCACCGGCTGGAACCTCGCGATGATGGAGAACATCCCCGGCGAGAAGCTCTCCCGGGTGTCGAGCTACGACATGCTCGGGAGCTTCGTCGTGATGCCGATCGGAACCCTGGTCTACGGCTGGCTGATCACGCACGCGGATCCGGCGACCGTTCTGATCACGTCCGGGGTCGTCTACGCGGGTGTCGCGCTCGTCACGCTCGCGGTGCCGAGCGTGTGGCGGATGGGCAGGCCGCAATCCGCGACGCTCCCCGTATGAGCGAGCGGATTCATAGCATCGACCGCGAGACTGTGGGCATGACCTTCGCCGCGCTCCAGCCCCTCGCCGATCGTGCCGCTCTCTTCGTCGCACTCCGTCAGGACGCCCTCTCCGCCGCTGCCGACGCCCTCGGCGAGCACCGCTGGGACGCCGACCTGGCCGCCGGCACGATCACCTTCACGTCCGACGCGGATCCGTCTCGCCAGCTGGTCGCCCGCGCCCACCTGATCGCGACGATCGCGCCGGGCCCCCGCTCTCTCCTCTGGGCCTGGGCACATCCGAGCGGCGACCCGCAGGGCGTCGCGGGTCAGCTGCACGCCTACGGCAGCGAGCACGGGATCACGGAACTGACGACGGCGGAGGTGCCGTTCCCCGACGGCGTGTCCGGCGACGACGCGTGGATCGCTCAGGCTGCGCACACGATCGGCGGTGTCGCCGTCGAGCTCACGGGCCGCTCCCCGTACTACTCCGCCCCGGTCGGCAACGGAACCCGCGCCGTGTTCCTCCTCGATGCCCCGCTCGCACCGCTCACGGTCGCGGATGCGGTCATCGCACTGCCCCGTGTCCTCTCCGCCACGGCACTCCCCGACGCGCGCACGGCGGTCTGGGACCTCGCGCGTCTCGCGGGGTGGACCCTCACCTGGACGGACGAGGCGTTCTCCGGGGCGACGGTGTCGGATGCCACGGGAACCGCGAGCTTCCGCTTCGACGAGCAGGCCCGCATCAGCGGGATCGAGAGCACCCTGCAGACCCAGGGGTGATCGCTTCCTGAGGTGTGGGATTCTGGTCGCATGAAGAACGGAATCGTCCGGTTCGCCGCGCTCTACGTGTTCAACGTCGCGGTCCTGTTGCTGATCGGTCTGCTGCTGCCGGGCGTCTCCGTCGGCCTCAACGCCCTGTGGGCATCGGTCGTCCTGACTCTCGCCGCCCTGTTCGTGAAGCCCCTGCTCGCCGGGGCCTTCCGCAGATCGGCGGCGAAATCGGCGGCCGAGCGCACGAAGACCGGCGAGAAGATCGTGCAGTACGTGCTGGTGTACCTCGTCGAACTCATCATCTGGGTGCTCACGGTCTGGCTGAGCGGTGTGCGCGCTTCCGGATTCTGGGCATTCGTGCTGCCGCCCCTGGCGCTGCTGTTCGGGTGGATGATCTACGACCAGATCGACGATCGCCTGCGGGCGAAGACCGGCGAGATCTACGACTCGGTGCAGGCGAGGATGAAGGGCGGGACGAAGACCGCGCCCTCCGCCGCCGCGCCCGTCCCAGAGACCCCCGAGACCCGAGCCGCACGTGACGAGCTCGGAGACGGTCTGACGGCCGAGCAGCGTCGGATGCTCGACGAGCTGGGCTGATTCGACCCCGCTCCGCGAAGACGAGAGGCGCCCATCCTCCAGGATGGGCGCCTTCTCGTTTCGAGGTCGGTCGTCGTCAGAGCGACCGCTCAGCGGCCTCCACGACGTTCGTCATGAGCAGGGCGACCGTCATGGGGCCGACGCCGCCCGGGTTCGGAGAGATGTACCCCGCGACCTCGGCCACATCCGGTGCGACGTCGCCGAACACGAGGCTCTTGCCGGTGTCGGGGTCGGTCTCGCGCGTCACGCCCACGTCGAGCACTGCAGCTCCGGGCTTGACGTCTTCCGCGCGGATCAGGTGCTTCACCCCGGCGGCGGCGACGATCACGTCGGCTTCACGCAGGTACTTCGGCATGTCGACGGTGCCGGTGTGGGTGAGTGTGACGGTGGCGTTGAGGTCGCGTCGGGTCAGCAGCAGGCCGATGGAGCGACCGATGGTCACCCCGCGTCCGACCACCACGACGTGCTTGCCCTTGAGGTCGTAGTCGTTGCGCAGCAGCAGCTCGATCACACCGCGCGGCGTGCACGGCAGCGGGGTGTGGATCGGGCTGTTGACGTTCAGCACCAGCCGACCGAGGTTGGTCGGGTGCAGGCCGTCCGCGTCCTTCGCCGGGTCGATCCGCTCGAGGATCGCGTCCGTGTCGATGTGCTTCGGCAGGGGCAGCTGCACGATGTAGCCGTGGCAGGCGGGGTCGGCGTTGAGCTCGTCGATTAGGGCCTCGACGTCGGCCTGCGTCGCATCGGCGGGCAGTTCACGCTGGATCGAGTTCATGCCGATCGCCTCGGACTGCCGGTGCTTCATGCCCACGTACAGCTGCGACGCCGGATCGGCACCCACGAGCACCGTCGCGATTCCCGGCGTGATCCCCTTGCTCTTCAGCTCGGCGACACGCTCGGTGAGCTCGGCACGGATCGCCGCAGAGGCCGCCTTCCCATCGAGGATCTTCGCGGTCATGTCTTCTTCCTTCTTTCCCTGTCGTGTCCTGTTCCTGCTCACCTTGCCCCCTCGCCCCACTCGGCCCGTCGAGCGCACCGGTACTCGGCGAGTGCACGGCCGGTTCGCGTGAACGAGCCGTGCACTCGGCGATATCGCGTGCACTCGCGGAGCGAGGAGCGAGAGGTGCTACTGCTGCAGGTCGGGGTAGAGCGGGAAAGCGGCGGCGAGGGCGTCCACGCGCGCGCGGAGGGCCTCGATATCGGCACCGGGGAGCAGCGCGAGCGCGATGATGTCGGCCACCTCTGTGAACTCGGCATCACCGAAGCCGCGGGTCGCGAGCGCGGGCGTGCCGATGCGCAGACCCGAGGTCACCATCGGCGGACGCGGGTCGTTCGGCACGGCGTTGCGGTTCACCGTGATGTGGATGTCGTGCAGGAGGTCCTCGGCCTGCTTGCCGTCGATCTCGGCGTCGCGCAGGTCGACGAGCACGAGGTGCACGTCGGTTCCGCCCGAGCGCACGGCGATGCCGGCGTCCTGAACGTCCTGCTGCGATAGACGCTCGGCGATGAGCTTCGCACCGCGGAGCACACGCTCCTGGCGCTCCTTGAACTCCGGCGTGCCTGCGAGCTTGAAGGCGGTCGCCTTCGCGGCGATCACGTGCATGAGCGGCCCGCCCTGCTGGCCGGGGAACACCGCGGTGTTGATCTTCTTGGCGAGCTCGGCGTCGTTGGTGAGGATGAAGCCGGAGCGCGGTCCGCCGATGGTCTTGTGCACGGTCGAGGAGACCACGTGCGCGTGAGGAACCGGGTTCGGGTGCAGACCTGCGGCGACGAGGCCGGCGAAGTGCGCCATGTCGACCCAGAGCAGCGCCCCGACCTCGTCGGCGATCGCACGGAACGCCGCGAAGTCCATCGTGCGTGGGTAGGCGGACCAGCCGGCGATGATCACCTTGGGCTTGTGCTCGATCGCGAGACGACGCACCTCGTCCATGTCGATCGTCGAGGTCTCGGGGTCGACCCCGTAGGCGACGATGTCGTAGAGACGGCCGGAGAAGTTGATCTTCATGCCGTGCGTGAGGTGGCCGCCCTGGTCGAGCGACAGGCCGAGCAGGGTGTCGCCGGGGCGGGCGATCGCGTGCAGCACAGCGGCGTTCGCGGATGCACCCGAGTGCGGCTGGACGTTCGCGAACTCCGCGCCGAACAGGCTCTTGGCGCGGGAGATGGCGAGCTCCTCAGCCACGTCGACCTCTTCGCAGCCGCCGTAGTAGCGACGTCCGGGGTAGCCCTCTGCGTACTTGTTGGTGAGCACGGAGCCCTGCGACTGCAGCACCGAGACGGGCACGAAGTTCTCCGAGGCGATCATCTCGAGGAAGGTCTGCTGACGCTTCAGCTCGCGGTCGAGCACCTGGGCGATCTCGGGATCGACCTCGGAGAGCGGGGCGTTGAAGTAACGGTCGGTCATGACGTGCTCCTTTTGACGACGGATTCGAAAGGGGTGTTCCTATCGGCCCAGGCGCGCGGTCGAATTCCGTGGTCAGTCGCTCCCCGGTGGTAGTCCACCCAGACGCCAGTCGCGACGGTTACGAGCATAGCCGATCAGAGCCGGCGCGCACGTTGCTGATCCGGCCATCGTCGCAGAATCGATTCGATCTCGACCATTCCCCTCGACGACGCCGACGGGTAGGTTTTGTTCATGGTCCTTCCTCATCCTCTCCCTCTGGTCCCCGCACCCGTTTCGGCCGTCCCGCGCGAAGGACGGATGCCGATCACCGCGACGACGCGTGTTCTCGGCTCCTCCCCTGCTGCCGACCAGCTGATCGAGGCGGTCGAGCGTCGCAGCGGTATCCGCCTGGCGCTCGCGGACGAGGCACCCGCCGACATCGAGCTGCTGATCGATGCGACCTCTTCCGCACCCGAGGGGTACACGCTCGAGGTCGGCGAGCGGGCTGTCGTCGTCGGTGCCGACGAGGCGGGACTGTTCTACGGCGTGCAGACACTGCTGCAGTTGCTGCGCCAGGACGAGTCCGGCTGGGGCCTGCTCGGCGCGGAAGTTGCGGATTCCCCCCGCTTCCCGCGGCGCGGAGTCATGCTCGACGTGGCGCGCCACTTCTTCGGCGTCGACGACGTCAAGCGGTTCATCGACAGCACCAGCGCCCTCAAGTTCAACCACCTGCACCTGCACCTCAGCGACGACCAGGGGTGGCGCGTGCACATCGACTCCTGGCCCCTGCTGACCGAGCGGGCATCCCTCACCTCGGCGGACGGCGACCCCGGCGGCTTCTACACGAAGGACGACTACCGCGAGATCGTGAGATATGCCGCCTCGCGTCACATGATCGTCATCCCCGAGATCGACCTTCCCGGCCACACCCACGCGATCGGCGTCGCCTACCCCGAGCTCGTCGAGGCGCCCGTGCTGAACGACAACCTGATCGCGGAGTCGGAGCGGCTCGGCCAGCCCCTCCCCATCGCTGGTGAGACCTACCTGGGGTGGGGGGTCGGCCACTCCAGCGTCCGCATCCACGATGAGCGCACCTACGACTTCGTGCGCGACGTCGTGCGCGAGCTCGCCGAGATGACCCCCGGCCCGTACATCCACATCGGCGGCGACGAGTCCCTCGGAACACCTCAAGCCGACTTCGATCTCTTCGCGGAGCGCGCGACCGCGATCGTCGTGGAAGCCGGCAGGATCCCGGTGGCCTGGCACGAGATGGGCTCGGCGGCACACATCGCCGAGGGCACGGTCGGACAGTACTGGGGGAAGACCACCCCCGAGGGCACACACGCCGAGGAGGCCGCCCACTTCGTCGAGCGCGGCGGCGCCCTGATCATGTCGGCGGCGGACGTCACGTATCTCGACATGAAGTACACCGAGGACTTCCCGCTGGGCCTCACCTGGGCAGCGATCATCGATGTGCGCTCCGCCTACGAGTGGGAACCCACCGACGTCCTCGACGTGCCGGACAGCGCGATCCTCGGCATCGAGGCTCCACTGTGGTCGGAGACCACCCGCACGCTCGACGAGGTCGAACAGCTGGTCTTTCCTCGCGCAGCCGCACAGGCCGAGGTCGCCTGGTCGCCGAGAGAGGCACCGGAACGCGCGTGGGAGTCGTTCCGCGTGCGCGTCGGGTCGCTCGCCCCGTTGTGGAAGGCTGAAGGGGTCGACTTCCACCCCGCAGACGAGATCCCCTGGAGCGCACGTTGAGCACCCACTCCTCCGCGACCGGTTCGCTGGTCATCCACTCCGCACGGATCGTCGACCACGGCGACATCGTCGAGGACGGCTGGGTCCGTATCGACGACGGCGTCGTGACCGAGCGCGGGACCGGTTCGGGATGGACGTCCGCGGATGAGGTCGTCGACGCGACGGCCGTCGCCGGTGCCGGCGCTCTGCTCACCCCGGGATTCGTCGACATCCACGGCCATGGCGGCGCCGGCGCGGCGTTCGACGACGGGGCGGAGGCGATCCGCATCGGCCGCGATCTGCACCGGGAGCACGGCACGACCCGTGCCGTCGTGTCGCTGGTCACGGCGTCGCTGGATTCGCTCGCCCGCAGCGTCGGGCTGATCGCCGATCTGACCGAGACGGATGCCGACATCCTCGGCTCGCACCTCGAGGGTCCGTTCCTCGACCCCGGTCACCACGGTGCGCACGAACCGTCACTGCTGCGCCATCCGACGACCGCCGACGTCGCGCGACTGCTGGACGCCGGACGTGGCACCATCCGCCAGGTCACGATCGCTCCCGAACTTCCAGGCGGGCTCGACGCGATCAGGCAGATCGTCGCAGCCGGTTCGGCGGCTGCGATCGGGCACACCGACGCGGACGCGAGCATGGCGGTCGCGGCGTTCGAGGCCGGCGCTTCCATCCTCACGCACGCGTTCAACGCGATGCCGGGCATCCATCACCGTGCCCCCGGACCTGTGCTCGCCGCGGCGGCAGACCACCGTGTGGTCCTCGAGGCGATCGCCGACAACGTCCACCTCGACCCGCACGTCGTCAAGCTGGTGTTCGACTCCGCGCCGGGACGAGTGGCGCTGATCACGGACGCGATGGCGGCCGCAGGAAGCGCCGACGGCCACTACGACCTCGGCGCGGTGAGCGTGACGGTCGAGAACGGAGTCGCGAGAGCCGATGACACCGGGTCGATCGCCGGCTCCACGCTGACGCAGGATGTGGCTCTGCAGCGCGCCGTGCAGGCAGGGGCGAGCCTGGCGGAAGCCGTCCGGGCTCTCACCGAGACCCCGGCGCGTGCGATCGGGCGCGACGCCTTCCTGGGAAGACTCAGTCCCGGGATGCTCGGCGACGCCGTGCTGCTGGATGCGGAACTGCGCGTCGCGCGCGTGTGGTCAGGACCACGGCTGCTCGTCTGAGACGGCGCCGCGCGCGACGCGCAGCTCTGCGCTCTCCGGTCATGCATTGGTGGGGTGGGAGGCCGCCGTTCCCCAGATCGGCGGCCTCGTCCCCCCTCGTGAGACGGGCGGCTGGGTTCTCCTCCCCCGAGGATCCCGACCCGCCCGACCGGCGCGAATACCCCCCGCACCAGTGCCTGGATCCCGCCCCCCGGTGGGATCGCTACGGCTGTCTACATGGGATGAGACGTGGCACGTCCCGATTCACTACGCGACTTCCCGAAAAAACTTCGAGAAATCGCTCTCGATCATCTGATCAACGTGTGGGAGGCCGCCGTTCCCCAGATCGGCGGCCTCGTCCCCCCTCGTGAGACGGGCGGCCGGGTTCTCCTCCCCCGAGGATCCCGACCCGCCCGACCGGCGCGAATACCCCCCGCACCAGTGCCTGGATCCCGCCCCCCGGTGGGATCGCTACGGCTGTCTACATGGGATGAGACGTGGAACATCCCGATTCATTACGCGACTTCCCGAAAAAACTTCGACAGCCCGAAAAGACGTCGTCGATCTCCGGCCCCGCACATCGCACGCCCGCTGGGCGGTGACAGTGCCCGAAGCCGGGCATCCGCTTGGAGTTCCGACGGAGGGTGGCTTACCTGGGAGATTCGCGAGAGAATGATGAAGTCGCGTGATGAGAGGCGCTCTCCTGCGTCTCTTCCGGTGGAGGCGCAGCTGCGCCCCGCGACAGATGGATGATTGTGCACGAAGAGAACACGACTCACGACGAAACGATCGGCGACGCCGACCTGATCCTCCGCACCCGCTCGGGAGACACGGGGGCGTTCGGTGAACTCTGGCGCCGACACTATCCGTCCGGACTCTCCGTCGCGCGCTCCGTGACCTCGTCGATCGACCCGGACGATCTGGTTCAGGAGTCGTACACGCGCATCTATCAGGCGATCCTCAAAGGCGGCGGCCCCAACGGCTCGTTCCGCGCCTACCTCTTCACGAGCATCCGCAACACGGCCGCAGGGTGGGGGCGCGCGCGCCGCGAGACGGCGATCGACGAACTCGACACCGTCGCCGACCCCGACAGCACCGACCAGGCTGCGAGCGAGGCACTCGACCGCAGCCTCACCGCTCAGGCGTTCCGCAGCCTCCCCTCCCGTTGGCAGGAGGTGCTCTGGTACACCGAGATCGAGCAGATGAAGCCGCAGGAAGTCGGGCCCCTGCTCGGCATGAAGGCCGGCGCCGTGTCGCAGTTGGCCTTCCGCGCCCGCGAAGGCCTGCGTGAAGCGTGGATCCAGGCCCATCTGCGCAGCGCCGAAGACGGCTCAGAGTGCCAGTGGACCATCGAGCACCTGGGCGCGTACTCGCGCGGCAACCTCAGCACTCGCGATCACAAGCGCCTCGAACTGCACCTGGACGAGTGCGCGCGGTGCATGATCGTCTCGGCCGAGGCGAAGGACGTCTCCAAGCGTCTGGCCCTCGTGCTGCTGCCACTCGTCCTCGGCGTCACGGGCGCCGCGGGGTACCTCGCCACGCTCCAGGGCGCCGGCACGCCGATCGTCGCCCTGGCGGCGATGCCGTCCAGCATTCCCGGCGCCGTCTTCGCCGGCGACCCCGGCGCCACGCATGCCGCAACCGGTCTCGCCGCGGCCGGCGGTTCCGGTTCTGGTTCCGGTGCCGGCGGCTCAGCGGGTGGAACGGCCGGCGCTTCGTCAGGAGCCGGATCCGCAGGTGGCATGTTCACCGGTATCGGTGCACTGGTGGGAGTGGGATCCGCCGCTCTGGTCGTGGCCGGTGTCGTCGCCGCCGCCGCGATCGTCCCCGGGCTCGCCGGTGCCGATCCCGCGACGTCGCTTCCGAACGCCGGCGATGAGGACCCGTCCTCGATCTCTGCAGATGTCGGACCCGACGAGACGATGAACCTCGACGAGCCCGTCGTCATCGAACCCCCGGTCACCGTCCCCGACGAGACCCCAGCGCCGCCGGCCGCAGAACCTCAGCCCGGCGCAGATCAGGCGGGCGCACCCGTTCCTGTACCGCCCGCCACCGTCCCGCCCGTCACGGCCCCGCCGGTCATCGTTCCGCCGGTCGTCGTCCCGCCTGTCGATCCCGTGGACCCGGTCGACCCTGTCGACCCCGTAGATCCCGTCGACCCGGTGGACCCCGTCGATCCGGTGGACCCGGTCGACCCCGTGGGTCCGGTCGCCCCCACGGAGGCACCTACGTGGCAGACCGCCACCATCTGGTTCAACGGACTCCAGGTCCACTACAGCATTCCGGTCTCGGGTGTGGCCGGCCAGAGGGTCGAGGCGCTCCTGGACGACAGCACCGGCGGAGGCGACAGCATCCTGCTCGACGAGTCCGGCTTCGGCGTCATCGATCTCCGTCCCACCTTCTGGCAGTTCATCGACGCCGACCTCACGACCGTCACGTTCCGCTACGTCCTCGCGTCCGGCACGGGCCCTTCCGCGGTCACCACCCTCCTCGATCTCGAGCCCAACCGCCCCGAGACTCCGGGTGAGGTGGTTCCGGTCGAATCGGCCACAGCGGAGCCCTCCACGACGAGCGACGTTTCCGCGTCGTCTGTGCCGTCCGAGTCTGCTCCGGTCGCTGCCGAGCCGGAGGCACCCGCGTCAGACCCGACACCCACACCGGTCGAAGCAGCACCGGCACCGGTCGAAGCAGCACCGGCACCGGTCGAAGCAGCACCGGCACCGATCGAAGCAGCACCCGCTCCGGTCGAGACGGCCCCCGTCCAGACTCCGCCGGCCGAGACCACGCCCGCAGCAGCGCCCACGGAGGCGCCCGTTGCACCGGCTGAGGAAGCCCCCACCGGCGAATAGACTGGATCCATGTCCTCGGATCCCGCTCCCGTTCCCGGCGTCGACCGTCCGGTGGTCACCGCACTCGACATCGTGCGCGCTGTCGTCCTCATCGTCGCCGTCGCCTCTCTGGCCTTGTGGGGCTTCGCGAGCTGGGATCTTCCGTGGAACATCGTCATCGGTATCGGCGCGCCGGTACTGGTGATCCTGGTGTGGGCTCTCTTCCTCTCGCCGCGACCTGTGCTGCGCGTGCACCCGTTCCTCCGCGCCGCGGTCGAGCTGCTGATCTACGTCGGCGTGACGATCGCCTGGTGGTCGATGGGGCAGGCACTCATCGGCACCGCCTTCGCCCTCGTCGCCGTGGTCGCCGGTGTGCTCAGCGGCCGGCGCGCATTGTCGTGAGATCTCCCTCATGAGTGTGCTCGCGCTCCTTGAGGAGTCCCTCGGAGCGCTCGTCGACACCGATGAGGCGACGCTCGAGGAAGCCAGAGCCGACCGCTCAGGGCACGCTGCCGCCGGCAGACCGCTCGCTGTGATCCATGCGGAGCGGGTCGAGCACGTGCAGCAGACCATGCGCATCGCGACCGCCACCCGCACACCGGTCGTGGTGCGTGGTGCCGGCACGGGTCTCGCCGGTGCCGCGAACGCCGGTACGGGCGAGATCGTCCTCTCCCTGCGCAGGATGACCGCGATCAACGAGATCCGTGCCGACGATCTGCTCGCGGTCGTCGAACCCGGCATCCTCAACGCCGACCTCAACGCCGTGCTCGCGGCTCACGGGCTGTGGTGGCCACCTGACCCCGCCAGCCGCGACATCTCCACGGTGGGTGGGAACATCGCGACAGGCGCCGGAGGGCTGCTCTGCGCCAAGTACGGGGTGGTTCGCGACGCCGTGCTGGGGGTGGACCTGGTGCTCGCCGACGGGCGCCTGCTGCACCTCGGACACCGCAGCGTCAAGGGAGTGACCGGGCTCGATCTCACCGCGTTGGTGGTCGGCTCGGAAGGCACGTTGGGCGTCGTCGTGGGCGCGACCCTCAAGCTCCGCAGGCTCGTCCCCGGGGAGACCTGCACGATCGCCGCGACCTTCTCGGGGGTGCGTCACGCTGCCGCCGCCTCGGCCGCTGTGACAGCCGCCGGCGTGCAGCCAGCCATCATGGAGCTGATGGACGCCGCGAGCCTCACCGCCGTGCACGCGCTCCTCGCTCTTCCCATCCCGCATCAGGGAACAGCTCAGCTGACCATCCAGACCGATGGTCCGGCCGCCGCGGCCGAAGCGGATGCGATCGCCGCGATCCTGCGCGCCCATGACGGCCTCACTGTCGTCTCACACGACCGCGACGAGGGCGAGCGCCTCCTGGCGGTGCGCCGTTCGATGCATGCAGCGATGGCCTCGCTGGGGACGACGCTGATCGAAGACGTCTCGGTACCACGGAGCGCCATGCCGGCGATGTTCGACGAGATCGCCCGCATCGAACGCGAGTACGACATCGTCATCCCGACGGTGGCACACGCAGGCGACGGCAACCTGCACCCGAACTTCATCTTCGAAGGGACGCAGACGCCTCCGCATGTGTGGGCGGCCGCCGACGAACTGTTCCGCGCCGCCATCCGCCTCGGAGGAACCCTCACCGGGGAGCACGGCATCGGGGTGCTCAAGCGCCGCTGGCTCGCCGACGAACTGGGCGACGACCAGTGGCGACTCCAGCGCCAGATCGCCGCGGTCTTCGATCCTCTCGGCATCCTCAACCCAGGGAAGGTCTTCAGCCCCGATGCCTGACATCCACGTGAGCGCGGCCGTGATCGTCGATGAAGCGGGGAGGGTGCTCGTCGTCCGCAAGCAGGGAACGACCATGTTCATGCAGCCCGGCGGCAAGCCGGAATCCGGCGAGTCCCCGGCGCAGACGTTGATCCGCGAGATCGAGGAGGAGCTCGGGGTGGTGCTCGATGAAGCGGCGCTCCGCCCTCTCGGCACGTTCGTCTCCGCCGCAGCGAACGAACCGGGTCACCGTGTCGTCGCCGAGGCCTTCGCGACCTCCATCGATCCCGCGACCGTCGCCGTCCAGGCCGAGCTCGCCGAGCTGCGCTGGATCACGCCCGCAGACGTCGGAACGCTGCCGCTGGCGCCGCTGAGCCTGGAGCACCTGCTCCCGATCGCCTGGCCCGCCCCGGCGAACTGAGTTCACCAAGGCAGGCATCAGGCACGTCTCAGATGCCCTGCCAGGCCGGCTTGTTGGCGAACGTGTACCGGTAGTAGTCGGCGAGCGCGAGACGCGACGCAGCCGCTTCGTCGACGACGATCGTCGCGTGCGGGTGCAGTTGGATCGCCGATCCGGGCAGGATCGCCGACAGCGGGCCCTCGACCGCACCGGCCACAGCCTCTGCCTTGCCCTCGCCGAAGGCGAGCAGCACGAGGTGGCGCGCCTCCAGGATGGTGCCGAGCCCCTGCGTGATGCAGTGCATCGGGACGTCGTCGATCGACTCGAAGAAGCGGGCGTTGTCCTCGCGCGTCTGCTCCGTGAGGGTCTTCACACGCGTACGCGATGCGAAGGAGGAGCCGGGCTCGTTGAACCCGATGTGCCCGTCGGTGCCGATCCCGAGGATCTGCAGGTCGACTCCACCGGCAGCCGCGATGGCCGCGTCGTAGTCCTCACCCGCATGCTGGATGGTGGCCTCCGCGCCGTTCGGCACGTGGATGCGCGCGGGGTCGAGACCGAGCGGCTCGACGACCTCGCGGGTGATGACCGAGCGGTAGCTCTCCGGATGCGCCGGGTCGATGCCGACGTACTCGTCGAGGGCGAAACCACGCACCTGTGAGACGTCGCGGCCTGCGAGCTGCGTGCGCAGCGCCTGGTAGACCGGCAACGGGGTCGACCCCGTTGCGAGGCCGAGGACCGCGTCGGGACGACGCGCGATCAGCTCCACGATCTCGGTGGCGACCAAAGCGCCTGCGGCCTCGGCATTCTCGACGATGACGACCTCAGCCATGCGGGACGATCTCCTTCTCGGTGGTGGAGGCGCCGACGAGTGCGGCGCCGAATGCGGCAGCGGGGGAACCCGCGGGAAGCAGTTCGATTCTCTCATCCAGGCGGAGCGACCGCATGAACGGCGAGGCCTCCGCGCCGGCATGCAGGGCCGCGCGGAGTCCGTTCTCGAGTCGGTCGCCGAGAGCGGTGAGCCCTCCCCCGATGACCACCCTCTCCACGTCGGCGGAGAGCACGAGAACACGCACTGCGGCGGCGGCCCCGTGATAGAGGTCGTCACGGAGGGAGACAGCATGCGGATCCCCGGCGTCCGCCGCATCGAAGATGTCCCTGATGGGCAGAGTGCCGGGTCGCCCCCAGGCCTTGGCCAACGCCCCTCCGCCGCAGAACGTCTCGACGCACCCGTACTGCCCGCAGCCGCACAGGCGCCCTCGCGGATCGACGGAGAGATGACCGACCTCCCCCGCGGTTCCGCGTGCGCCGCGCCAGATCCGTCCGTCGATCACGATCCCGGCAGCGACGCCGGTCCCGAGATTCAGGTAGGCCATGGAACCGGCGACTCCGCTCAGCACCGCAGCGCCGAGGGCCGCGGCCTTCACGTCGTTCTCCACACGGAACGGGACTCCGAGAGCGAGTTCGGCCCTGACGGCGAGGTCCAGGGACTCCACGCCGAGGTTGACCGCGTGGTCGACACGGCCGGTCTCGGCGTCGACGAGGCCGGGGATGCCGATCCCGACGGAGCCGACGTCGGCAAGGGGGAACCCGTTCTCCTCCGCGAGTGCCTTCACGGCCGTAACGATGCTCTCGACGACCGCGTCATCGCCCCAACCCGTCGGTCGGCGCAGGCGTCCGCGGATGGCCCCGGAGGGGTCCACGGCCACCGCGTCGATCTTCGTGCCGCCGACGTCCAGGCCCACTCGAATCGGCCGACCGGCGCGGTCGGCAGTGCTCGCACCCGTCATCGGATGCTGCTCCCGGCCGTGCCGTCCACGGTGCGGATGACGTTCACGACACTCCCAGCTGTCCCGAGAGCACCATGACCGCAGCTCCGCGCAGGACGATGTCCTCCTGGTGCGTCAACCGCACGACGACGTCTTCGAACACGCCCTCGAGGGTGCGCGCGCGCAACGTCGCGATGGCGGCCTCGATCAAGATGCCGTCGAGCAGCTCCGCCGGACCGGAGATCACCACCTCGGAGAGGTCGAGGGCAGCGACGATCGGAGCGGTCGCGATCGCCATCCGCGTCCCGGCATCGCGGAGGATCTCATCGCGTGCCTCCGGATCAGCGGCGATCGCCGCCTCGAGCCGACTCACGCTGAGCCACGCCTCGAGACAGCCGTCCTTCCCGCACGCGCAGCGAGGGCCCCCGTCGGTACCGACGACGACGTGACCGATCTCTCCCGCGGCGAAGCGGCTGCCCAGCAGAGGCTGGCTGCCGGTGATGAGGCCGGCGCCGACACCCTTGCCGATCTTGATCAGCATGAAGTCGGCCTTCGCCTCGCCGAACGTGTACTCGGCGAGCACCGCCGCGTTGGCGTCGTTGCGGGCGAGGACCGGAAGGTCGAGATCGACGCCGAGCTTCGCCTCCAGCGGGAAGTTCGTCCAGCCGAGGTTGGGAGAGCTCAGGACGAGCCCGTCGGGACGCACGACACCCGGGGTGCCGATGCCGACGCCCAGCAGCGGCTGAGTCGAGGCCTCGACCAGCGTCTGTGCGAGTTCCCGCAGCGCCGCGTATGCCGCCTCCCCGTCGGGGGATTTCGGACGCGGCACCTCGCGCCGCTCCAGCACGTCTCCGTCGAGGCTCAGCACCGCCCCGGTGAAGGCGTCGGGGCCGGAGAGATCGAGGCCGACGATCTGATGGCCGAAGCGATCGATGTCGATGAGGATGGGCGGCTTGCCCGGCCCCACCGCTTCACGGACGCCCATCTCGATGACGATCCCGTCGGCGATGAACTCGGCGACCAGGTCGGAGATGGTGACACGGGTGAGGCCCGTCTCCCGGGAGAGGTCGGCGCGACTCATCGCCCCCGCGTGGTACAGCGTCTGCAGCACCAGTGCGCGGTTGTGACCGCGCGCATGCTCTGGCAGCACCTTTGATCGCGAGCGCAGGTGGCGCCCCGGGCCGAAGGCGTGCGCATTCGCACCGGCGTACTCTGACGGCGATGCGGAACGCTGTTCATCCGAAACGGACATGTTTGTTAGTAGACCTTACGAACAAAATTTGCGCAACCTCTGCCCTCGGACGCGCTGGCAGGGTTACCGAAACGTTACATTACTTTCGATCGTCGACGACGACCGTGCGTGAGCGCCCGATGAGGCGCTCGACCAGGCCGGCGACGATCTGCTCCCGCGCCTCGATCGTGAGCGGCTTGCCCGGCACGCCGGGACGGCGCTGCTCGGGCTCCGGCCCGTCAAGGGGACGATACCGCACCCCCGCTGCGGCGAGCCGGCGCAGGTGCATCGGCAGACGCCGCTCGAAGTCGGCGTAGGGTCCCGGCTCCCCGCCGTCCCACAGACGCTCCGCGATCGCGGCGAGTCGAGGGAACATCGCGAAGTCGACGCGGTCCCTGGTGGGCAGGTGCTCGCTCCACACGTTCGCCTGCCCGCCCACAGCGCCGTCTTCGACACGCAGGGAGTACGCGCGCTCGATCGTGAGAGGCGGGCCCACTCTGATCGGCTCCTCCTCCGACTCCGACTGCGGGTAGTCGAGGTAGACCTCGAGGTCGGGGCACGCGACGACCTCGATGCCGAGCCGCAGCGCCTCACGCATCGCGGCGGGACCCCGCCACGCGAGGATGCGCACGCCCTCGGGCACGTCGCCTTCGAGGACCTCGTCCCAGGCCAGTGCCGTGCGGCCTCGTCCGCGGACATGCGCGACGAACTGCTCCGTGAACCACGGCTGCACGTCGTGTGCAGACTCGAGTCCGAGTTGTCGCATGCGCTCGGCCGCCGCGGCGCTCTGCTCCCACTCGGTCACCGGCACCTCGTCACCGCCGATGCCTATCCACTCCGAGTCGAACGCATCGCAGAGAACATCGATCGCGGCGAACCCGAAGGCCAGGGCCTCGTCCGTCGGGGCGAGGGTGCGCGGATTGACCCCGAAGCGCTCCCATGCAGACAGCACAGGCTCTCCGACGTCGACGTTGCCGAGCTCCGGATACGCGGCGAGACCCGCTTGGATGTGTCCGGGCAGCTCGACCTCCGGCACGAGGGTCACGAAACGTTCTCGCGCATAGGCGACGAGCTCTCGCAGCTCCGCTGTCGTGTAGAAGCCCTCGTGCACTCCCGGCTCCACGGTGGACAAGGGGCCGTGTCCGAGCTGGGTGGCTTCCCGTCGCGCGCCCACTTCCGTGAGCCGAGGGAAGCCGGGCACCTCGAAGCGCCACCCCTGATCGTCTGTGAGATGAAGGTGCAGCACGTTCAGGTGATGATCGGCGAGGAGATCGACCAGACGACGGACCTCGTCGACGGTCCGGAAGTGCCTGGCGACGTCGAGCATCGTCCCTCGCCAGCTGTACGCGGGCGCTCCCTCCCACACCCCGGCGGGGATGTGGGCCGATGCGGCGTCCGGATCCCGCAGCTGCCGCAGAGTGGTGGCACCGCGGAACACGCCGGCGGGGCTCCCTCCTCTGATCTCGACTCCGGCTGCACTCACGCTCACCCGGAAGGCCTCGTCACCGACACGTCCTCGCGCCGCGGCCTCAGCGCCGAGGTTCTCGTCGACCATCAGCCGGATCGGCGGGAGTTCGGCGTCGCCCGCGCCGGCGAGACCGCCCAGCCGGGCGGCAGCGGCGACGAGCTCAGGGGCCGAGAGGATCGGCGTACGCTCCGTCCACGCGAATCCGGGGGCGACCGGATCGATGCGGGCACCGATGTGCGGCACGGTGGCGCGATGCGGCGGGGGCGGCATCCGCAGTGCGCGTCCGGGGGTCCGCCCCGTCGCCTCGCCCTCCGACACCACCGGCACTCCCCCGACAAGTACCTCGATGATCCCGCGCGGCGGTGCGAAGGGGGAGTCGAACGTGGCCCCCGCCTCGACCGTCTCCGGGTCGAAGAGCACGAGATCGGCGGTCGCTCCCCGCCGGACGACGCCCCGAGGTGCGTCACCCCGGTCGAGTCCCAGCCGATGCGCCGGCGTCCCCGACAGGTGTCGGACGGCCTCCTCCCAGGTGAGTATGCCGAGCTCGCGCACGTAGTGTCCGAGGTACAGCGGGAACGTACCCCGCCCACGCGGATGAGGCCGCGCCCCGATCAGGATCCCATCACTGCCTCCCGTGTGCTGCGAGTGACGCATGATCGTCCGGACGTTCTCCTCGTCTCCGATGTGCATGAGGATTCCGGTGGCGGCGGCGTCCTCCACGATCGTGTCGAGCACCACATCGACGGCACGGCGACCGGTCGTGGTCGCGATCTCGGCGATGGTGCGGCCGATCAGACCCGAGAGGGCGGGGTTCACGGTGCCGGAGACCTGGATCTGCGTCCAATCGGCCCTCTCGCCGTGGAATCCGTCGCAGCCGACGTCTTCCAGTTCCACGCGGACGGCCTCCCGGCCCGCTTCGTCGAGCGCGGAGACGGCAGCGAGCAGGTCGCCGGATTCCGCCAGCCTGCTCGGCAGCAGAGCGGAGAGCGTCGTGGCGCCGGGCAGATACGGGTACGTGTCGAGCGTCACGTCGACGCCGTCCTCGATCGCCTCGTCGATCAGGGCCAGGAGCTCATCGGCGCGGCCGCGGTTCGGGGCGAAGTTCATCGTCGCGTGTGTGAGATGCACGGGGCACCCGGTGCGCCGACCGATGTCGAGCGCCTCCCGGTAGGCCTCCAGCGCCGCTCCCCCGTAGCTCCGGGTGTGCGGCGCCCAGTAGCCTCCTCGCTCGGCGACGATGCGGCACAGCGCTTCGAGCTCCGCCGTGTCCGCGTACATCCCCGGCGTGTAGGTGAGGCCGCTCGACATCCCGAAGGCTCCCGCGTCCAGCGCGCGACCCAGGATCTCCCCCATCGCGGTGAGCTCCGCAGCGGTCGCCCGACGGTTCTCGTGGCCGACGACCATCATCCGCAGATTCCCCTGGGGGACGAGGACGGCGGCGTTCGCGACCGCTGCGGCGTCGATCGCCGCGAGCAGGTCGTCCATCGTCCGCCACGGCACGTCGGCCGGAGTTCCGTTCCACCCGGCGATCTGCGCGGGGATGATCGCCGCCGCCGCATCGTCGAGGGGCGCATAGCCCAGGCCGTCCTGACCGAGCACCTCGGTCGTCACGCCCTGGCGGATCTTGGCGTCGTGCGCCGCGCCGCTCAGCACTGCGAGCTCGCTGTGCGCGTGCATGTCGATGAATCCGGGCGCGAGGACGAGTCCCTCTGCCGTGACCTCCACGGCGCCCTCGGGAAGTTCGAGTTCGGGGAGCTCGAGCTCAGGATTCACCGCATCGGCCGGGAGGATGGCGACGACCCTCGCGCCCTCCACCGCGACGTCGGCCACGTACCGGGGCGCCCCCGTCCCGTCGATGACGGTGGCTCCGCGGTACACCCGCACCTGTCCGGCGGCCGCCTTCTCGGTACTCAGAAGCACGTCGCCACCGCCCCGATCACGCGCGGATCGGCGGCATCGGGGTCGTCGATCACGGCGACGACCCTCCACTTGTCGAAGGCGGTGCACGGGTGGGAGAGCCCGAGACGGACGACATCGCCCACCGCGACCGTGTCATCGCCCGTGAGGCTCAGGAACGCATGCTGATCGTTCAGCGCCGTGATCTCCCCCCGCAGCCCCTGCGGGATCGGCAGATCCAGGTCGAAGGGCACATCGCGCCGTCCGGCGTCGAGGAGCGCAAGGCCGTCCTCGGGCTGCGACACCACCCGCGACCAGGCGTGCATCCCCGAGCGCAGAGGCGCGGTGCCGACGAGCGGTCCGAACGGAGACATGCGCGAGTAGAAGCCGTCGTCGTGGATCTGGAACGCCCCCGAACGCAGGACGACGTCCACCTCGTCCCCGACGGCTGCGAGGACGGCGGCCGCCCGATCAGGGAAGGCGCTGCCTCCCGCGCTGAGAATCGGACGGAGACCGTGCGGGTACTCCAGTCGGGCGTGCAGATCCACGAGCGTCTGCAGGTACGCGTCGACGGCGGCGACCGAGGCATCGGAGCGATCGGGACCGAAGGGCCCCTCGTATCCCGCGACGCCGGCGAGGCGCAGCCCGGATGCGTCCGAGACGGCCTCCCCGATCCGCTCGCCCTCCTCCACGCTCCGTGCGCCCGTGCGGCCGTGCGCGCCGCCGAGTTCGACCAAGACATCGAGCGGACGCGCGGCATCGCGCATCCCCCGCGCGAGGATGGCCACTCCCTCGAGAGAGTCCGCCCAGCACAGCACGCGCAGGTCCGGGTCGGCTGCGAGCAGTGCCCCCAGGCGACGCACCGCAGTGAGATCGGTGACCGCGTTCGCGATCAGCACGGTCGAGACGCCCGCGTCGACGGCGACTTCGGCCTGCCAGGGCGTCGCCACGGAGATCCCCCATGCTCCCGCGTCGAGCAGTCGCTGCCAGAGGGCCGGAGCCATCGTGGTCTTGCCGTGTGGTGCGAGGAGCACCCGGCGCTCTCTCGCCCATGCGAAGACGGTCTCCTCGTTGTGCGCGAGGGCGCCCTCGTGCACCGTCAGCACCGGCGTCACCAGGTCGGAGAGATGCAGATCCGCATCCCCCACCTGCGAGAGGCGGAGTCCCGCTGCGTGCGCAGGAAAGCCCTTCGTCCAGGTGCCGAGAGCGGGATCCGGAATTTGTAGAGGCATCTAACAATGCTACTAGGCTGGCCGCATGACCGCGAAGATCCGAGTTTCCACCGACGCAGCCCCCGCCCCCGCCCACACCTTCTCGCAGGGTATCCGCAAGGGCCCGTTCGTGCAGGTCTCCGGCCAGGGACCCGTCGACCCGAAGACCAACGAGTACCTGCACCCCGGGGACGTCGCTGCCCAGACCACCCGCACGCTCGAGAACGTGAAGGCGATCGTCGAGGCGTCCGGCGCGACGTTCGACGACGTCGTCATGCTGCGCGTCTACCTGACCAAGCGCGAGGACTTCCCCATCATGAACGACGCGTACGGCGCCTTCGTGACCGCTCACACGACCAATGGCGTCCTGCCGTCGCGCACCACGGTCTTCACCGGCCTTCCGCGCGAGGAGATGCTCGTCGAGATCGACGGCATCGCCATCATCGACTGACGTCTGCGTTGCGGGGAGGCACGTTATCACGGACCGTTGCCTCCCCGTTACCTCCCATCCCGTACCATTGGACGTCAGGACACGTTTGAGAGCCGGGGGGTGAAGTTCGTGACCGATCTGATTTCTGCGCCGGGCGCAGCAGCCGAGGCGCGTGGAGACGACTCCGCGCCCACTGCAGTGCTCGCGCCGACGGATGCTCCCACGGAGACCGTCCCGCCGACCACCGGTGACCAGCCGCTCGCCTGGGCTCCGATCGAACCGTCTCCCAAGAAACGTCGCCTCGGCCTCTGGATCGGCCTCGGGCTGGGAGTCGTCGCCCTCGGCGCCGGAGCCGCGTCGATGATCCTGATCGCACCGGGAACCACGGTCGCCGGGATCCCGGTCGGCTGGATGACTCCTGGCGCCGCCGCCGACGCCATCGACGCCCGCCTCGCTCAGACCGAGATCACGCTCACCGGCGCGGGAGACGGCACCGTCCTCACCGGCGCCGACCTCGGTGCGGATGTCGACGCCACCGCGCTCGCCGACAAGGCTTTCGCGGAGCACCCGCTGTGGAACCTCGGCGCCTGGATGGGCGACCCCGTCCCCGCGGAGATCGCCTTCGACACCGCGAAGGCGGACGCCGCGCTGCGTGGCGCCGTGCCGACCAGCTTCGACGACCCGGTGGATGCCGGTGTCGTCTTCGATGCCGCCAGCGGCACGTTCGTGATCACACCGGCAGAGGCCGGAACAGGGATCGACCTCGCCGACCTCAACGCCGCCTTCACGGCAGCGGTCGGAGAGGGTCGCAGCGCGCTCGAGTACTCGGGAGACGCCGCGGAAGCCGCACCGGCCGTCTCCGATGACGACGCCAGCGCCACCGCCAGCGCTCTCAACACGATGCTTCCCACCGTCGGCTTCTACGTCAGCGAGGAGCGCACCGTCCCGGTCGATCCCGCCGTCGCCGCCTCCTGGCTCACGGTCGTCGATGACGACGGACAGCTGAGCATCAAGGCCGACCCTCAGGCGATCCAGGCCACCGTGGACGGTCTCCCCTCCGCCGTCGACCGCGCTCCGGTCAACGCGACCAACATCGTCGACTCCGCCGGTACCGTGCTCCGTGCGGAGCAGGAGGGTGCGACCGGCCGAGCACTGGGAGACACGTCAGGCATCGCGGACCAGTTCGCCGAGCAGCTGGCAGCCGGAAACGGAGCCTTCGCGCTCTCGGTCACCGAGACGCCCTTCGAGACGGTGAACCTGTTCCGGCGCATCGACATCAACCTCAGTTCGCAGCGGGCCGTGCTCTACGAGAACGGCGCTGTCGTGAACTCGTGGGCCGTGTCCACCGGGCTGCCAGGGACTCTGACGCCCACCGGCAACTTCAAGGTGTTCGCGCACACGCGTATCCAGGACATGGGCTGCTACGAAGGCGCGCCGTACTGCACGAAGGACGTGCCCTGGATCACCTGGTTCGCTCCGAACATCGGCTTCCACGGCACGTACTGGCACAACAACTTCGGCCAGCGCATGAGCCACGGTTGCGTCAACCTGCCGATCGACCTCGCCAAGTACGTCTACGACTGGTCCCCCAAGGGGCTCGAGGTCTCCGTCCACTACTGACGAAGCGCTCCGCGCTCGCTCGGGCAGACGGGCCGAACACGAAGAAGGGGGCGGATGCCGAAGCATCCGCCCCCTTCGCTCGTCTCAGCGCAGGGCGTCGACGATCGTGTTCAGCGTCGTGGACGGACGCATGACGGCCTCGACCAGCTTCTCGTCCGGACGGTAGTACCCGCCGATCTCCGCGGGCTGTCCCTGCACGGCGTTGAGCTCGGAGACGATGGCCTCCTCGTTCGCGGCGAGCTTCTCGGCGATCGGCCCGAAGGCCGCGGCGAGCTCGGGATCCTTCGTCTGCGCTGCCAGCTCCTTCGCCCAGTACAGGCCGAGGTAGAAGTGGCTGCCGCGGTTGTCGATCGTGCCGAGCGCACGGCCGGGCGAGCGGTCCTCCTCGAGGAAGGTTCCGGTCGCGGCGTCCAGCGTCTCCGCAAGCACGCGGGCCTTGTCGTTGCCCGTGCGGTCGGCGAAGTGCTCGAGCGAAGCCGCCAGCGCGAAGAACTCACCCAGCGAGTCCCAGCGCAGGTAGTTCTGCTCGACCAGCTGCTGCACGTGCTTGGGAGCGGAACCACCGGCACCCGTCTCGAACAGCCCACCACCGGCGAGCAGCGGCACGATCGAGAGCATCTTGGCGCTCGTGCCGACCTCGAGGATCGGGAACAGGTCGGTCAGGTAGTCACGCAGCACGTTGCCGGTCACCGAGATGGTGTCGAGCCCGTGACGCATGCGGGCGAGCGTGTACCGCGTGGCCTCTTCCGGCGCGAGGATCGTGATCGTCAGGCCCTTGGTGTCGAGCGTGGCGAGGCCCTGGTGCACCTTCGCGATGATCTGGGCGTCGTGCGAGCGGTTCGCGTCCAGCCAGAACACGGCGGGGTCGCCGGTCGCGCGTGCACGCGTCACGGCGAGCTTGACCCAGTCCATGACGGGGATGTGCTTGGTCTGCGTCGCGCGCCAGATGTCGCCCTTGCCGACCTCGTGCTCGATGAGCACGGTGCCCTCGCTGTCGAGCACCTGGACGATACCGTCCGCCGCGATCTCGAAGGTCTTGTCGTGGCTGCCGTATTCCTCGGCCGCCTGCGCCATGAGACCCACGTTCGGGACGGTACCGATCGTGGCGGGGTCGAGCGGGCCGTTCGCGATCACATCGTCGATGACGGCCTGGTAGACGCTCGCGTAGGACGAGTCCGGGATGACCGCGATCGTGTCGGCCTCCTCGCCGTCCTTGCCCCAGAGCTTCCCACCGTTGCGGACGAGGGCGGGCATCGACGCGTCGACGATGACATCGCTGGGCACGTGGAGGTTGGTGATCCCCTTGTCGGAGTTCACGTACGACAGGCGCGGCCCCTCGGCGATGGCCTTGTCGAACGCCGCAGCGATCTCCTCGCCACCGGCGACATTCGACAGGCCTGCAAGGATCGAGCCGAGGCCGTCGTTCGCGCTGAGTCCGGCTTCGGCGAGCTGCGTGCCGTACTGGTCGAAGACGTCCTTGAAGAACGCCTTCACGACGTGACCGAAGATGATCGGGTCGCTGACCTTCATCATCGTGGCCTTGAGGTGCACGGAGTAGAGCACGTCGTCGGCCGTGGCCGCCTCGAGCGTCTCCGCGAGGAACGCGTCCAGCTCCTTCGCGGAGAGGAACGTGGCGTCGATGATCTCACGCGGGAGGACCTTGAGGCCCTCCTTGAGGATCGTGACGGTGCCGTCCTGCGCCGTGTGACGGAACGAGAGGACGTCGTCGTGGGCCGCGACCCACGAGCGCTCGTTGTGCTTGAAGTCGTCGTGGCCCAAGGTCGCGACGCGGGTTTTCGAGCCGTCCGCGAAAGGCTTGTTGCGGTGCGGGTGCTTCTTGGCGTAGTTCTTCACCGCGAGCGGTGCGCGACGGTCGCTGTTGCCCTCGCGCAGCACGGGGTTCACTGCGGAGCCCTTGATGCGGTCGTAGCGGGCGCGGACGTCCTTCTCCTCCAGGGAGGTCGGCTCGTCCGGGAAGTCGGGGATGTCGAAGCCCTGCTTCTGCAGCTCGGCGATCGCACCCTTCAGCTGCGGGATGGACGCCGAGATGTTCGGCAGCTTGATGATGTTGGCCTCGGGGAGGGTGGCGAGGCCACCGAGCTCGGCGAGAGCGTCACCCACCTGCTGCTCGGGAGTGAGCTTCTGCGGGAAGGCGGCGAGGATGCGTCCGGCCAGCGAGATGTCGCGCGTCTCGACCTCGATGCCGGCCTGGCCGGTATATGCCTGGATGATCGGGAGGAACGAGGCGGTGGCGAGCGCCGGTGCCTCGTCTGTGTACGTGTAGATGATGGCGTCGTCGGTCACCGGGAGGTACTCCGTTCGCGGGGAAATTTGTCTCGATACCAAGATACCTGAGCCGGTCTGGCCCTGTGGTCCGCGCCTGCGACCGCCGACCACCCCATGTCGACGAACGGCCACAGAGGGGCGAAATCTTCGTCGGAAACGTGTCCCGCCTCTCCGGAGGGGTTAGCCTGGGTCCATGTCCGAACTGCGCATGGTCGAACTCTCCGCTGCGACGATCGTCGCCGTGAACAACCTGTCGCTCAAGCCCGGACAGGAGCAGTTCCTCGCTCCGGTCTCGTACGGGATCGCCGCGACCGTCATCAACCCGCAGACCTCCTGGCAGCGGGTGATCCTGGACCGCAACGAGGTCGTCGGCTTCGTCAGCGCCAACTTCGACGACGAGGCCCCGGAGGAGCACTTCCGCTCCGTGCTGTGGCGCATCAACGTCGACGCGGACGACCAGGGGCGCGGCGTCGGCCGCTTCGCCGTCGAGGCGCTCATCGACGAGGCGCGTGAACGCGGAGTCGACCACGTCAACGTGATCTACGAAGCCGGCGAGGACGGCCCAGAGGCCTTCTTCCGTCGCGTCGGCTTCACCCCCGTCGGGGAGACGGCCTACGGCGAGGTCATCGCCGAGATCCGGGTCACGTCCTAGACCGGGCGGCGGGGTCTCGAATCCCCTCCCCCATCGAGACCTCGTCGCCCTTCACCCCCTTCGGGGGAGCGCTCTCACAGCCCTGGCGGGTTCTCAGGAACGGTCGTCGGGGGTGCCCCCGGGTTTCCGCCGGCTCGTCCACGATGAGAGAGCGGCCGCGGCCGCTCCGGCAGCGCGATCGATGGCCTCGGCGGAACGGTTCAGCATGTCTTGAGCGGCGTCCTGCCACGCCGGCGTCGCCGGCGCCTCCCCCGCGTGCACCTTCGCGGCGTGTTCGGCGGCTTCGAACGCCCGCTCGAGCTCGGCGACAGCGTCACGATAGGCGGCGAACTCAGCCGGGGTGATGCGTCCGGAGGCCGCGCGGCGCATCTCCGTCGCGTGTCCGGCGGCACGGAAGTATGCGGCCGTCTCCGCGGACTTCACGTCGGTCATCGCCGGATAGGAGATCTGCAGAGCGGGGTCGGTCTCGTAACGCATCCAGCGTGCCGTCACCGCGTCATGCGCGGCGTTGAGTCGCTCGATCGGGCGCGGCTCCGCCGCGGAGGGCACGGCGGCGCGAGCCGCGTTCAGCCGCACCTGGCGCGCGCGCACATCGGCCGACGCGGCCTTCGCATCGCGCTCCCGCTCCTTCAGCATCCGCCGAGCCCCTGCCACCTGTTCGGGCGTCGCTCGCTGGGCCGCCCGCTCCGCCGTGACGCGAGCCAGGTCGGCGCGCGCGATCTTCCACGCGGTGCGCCGCTCCGCGGCGACCAGCTGCGCCTCTCTCAGATCGTGGCGGGCGGCATCGACCGCGAGCCTGCGTCCGCTCACCGTGCTGTTGCGACGTCGCATTCCCATCACACCCACCGTTCCCGCGGCGACTGCCGTCGGCGCGATCCACCACCACTCGGCGACGAGCAGCAGGGGGTCCATACCTCGATGCTACCCAGACGCAGACGACTTCCGGTCGCGATATGACAGCTCAACTGCGCCAGACGGCTGTCATATCGCGACCGGAAGAGGCAGATCAGACGAGGGTCTCCTGCCAGGCCGCATGCAGCTGCGCGAACTTGCCGGTACCGCCGATCAGGGCAGCGGGAGTGTCGTCCTCGATGATGCGGCCATGCTCCATCACCAGCACCCTGTCGGCGATCGCGACCGTCGACAGGCGGTGCGCGATGATGATCGCCGTGCGGTCCTTGAGCAGCGTCTGCAGCGCATCCTGGATCAAGCGCTCGGACGGGATGTCCAGCGAAGCCGTCGCCTCGTCGAGGATCAGCACCGCGGGGTCGGCGAGGAAAGCCCGGGCGAACGAGATGAGCTGACGCTGCCCCGCCGACACCCGACCACCGCGCTTGTTCACATCGGTGCCGTATCCGTCGGGCAGCGACGAGATGAACCCGTCGGCGCCCACGGCCCGTGCCGCGGCCTTGATCTCGTCGAGCGTCGCATCCGGCTTGCCGAGCGCGATGTTGTCGGCGACGGTGCCGCTGAACAGGTAGGCCTCCTGCGTGACCATGACGATCGCGCGGCGGAGGTCCTTCGGGTGCAGCGACCGCAGATCGACGCCGTCGAGCGTGACCCGCCCTTGGGAGGGGTCATAGAAGCGCGAGATGAGCTTGGCGAGCGTCGACTTCCCGGCGCCGGTCGTTCCGACGAGGGCGATCGTCTGCCCCGCCGGGATGTCGAGGGAGAAGTTCGGGAGGATCGTCTTCTCTCCGTTGTATCCGAAGGTCACCTCGTCGAACTCGACATGCCCACGGGACTCCCACAGGTCGACGGGGTTCTCGGGGTCGGGAACCGTCGGCACCTCCTCGAGCACGCCCGAGACCTTCTCCAGCGCGGCCGTGGCCGACTGATAGGAGTTCAGGAACATCGCGATCTCCTGCATCGGCGCGAAGAAGTTGCGGACGTAGAGCACTGCCGACAGCAGCACACCCACGGTCAGCGCACCCTCGGAGACGCGGATGCCTCCCCACAGCACGACGATGCCGAGCACGAGGGCCGCGACGCCCATCAGGCCGGGCTCGAACGTGCCGAACAGCAGCATCGAGCGACGGTTGACGTCGCGGTAGTCGCCAGCGATCTCCTGGAACGCCTTGTCGTTGCGCGGCTCCTTGCGGAACGCCTTGACGGCGCGGATGCCGGTCATCGTCTCGACGAACTGCACGATCACCTTCGCACTGATCACGCGCGACTCGCGGTAGACGAGCTGCGAACGCGAGTAGAACCAGCGCATCAGGTAGAACAGCGGCACGCCACCGATCGCCAGGATCAGGCCCGACTGCCAGTCCCAGAAGCACAGCGCGATGAAGGTGAACAGCCCGAAGAGCACGCCGGAGACGAGTTCGTTCAGGCCACCGTCGAGCAGCTCCTTGATCGAGTCGAGGTCGCTGGTCTGACGGGAGATGATGCGCCCCGAGGTGTAGGACTCGTGGAACTCCAGGCTCAGGCGCTGGGTGTGCAGGAAGATGCGCTTGCGCAGGTCCAGCAGCACCGCCTGCGTGAGCTTGGCCGCGATGATCACGTACCAGGCGATCAGCACCGCAGCGAGGGCACCGGCCAGCAGGTAGATGCCTCCGATCATGAACGTCGGCATCCAGTCGGCACGCTCGATCACCGCAGGCAGCGCTCGGTCGAGGCCCAGGCTGATGAGGATGGGGCCGGCGACCTGGAGCGCGGTCGACACGACCAGCACCGCGGCGGCGAGCACGATCCTCGGCTTCAAGGGGCTGACCAGGGATCCGAGCAGTCGGAGGGATCGACGACGGATCTCCCTGCTCTCCTCGCGGGTGTACTCGGAACGATCCTCGTTCCTGGTTCCGGTGATGGCGGAGCTCATCGCTGCACCTCCTTCTCGCTGATGGGGTCTTCGTCGGCGGCCTGCATCCCGAGGCCCGCACGGACCTCTTCATCGATCTCGGACTGCTCATCGCGGATCACCGGGATCGTCCCGGTGCGCGCCGCCTCCTCCGCCTCGAGACTGGAGATGACATGACGGTAGTGCCGACTGGTCTTCAGCAGCTCGGAGTGCGTGCCCACCGCCGTCACGCGACCGGCTTCGAGCAGGGCGACGCGATCGGCGAGCGCGACGGTCGAAGGGCGGTGCGCCACGATCAGGGCGGTGGTGTCGGCGAGCACGTGCCGCAGCGCCTCCTCCACGAGGGCCTCGGTGTCGACGTCGAGCGCCGACAGCGGGTCGTCGAGCACGAGCACCTTCGGATTCGCCGCCACCGCACGGGCGAGGGCGAGCCGCTGGCGCTGACCGCCGGAGAGGCTGAGCCCCTCCTCGCCGATCACCGTCTCGACGCCGTCGGGCAGGGAATCCACGAACGAGGCCTGAGCGACGTCGAGAGCTTCGCGCAGCACACGCTCGCCCTCTTCGCCGTGCACGTCGAGCTCGGCACGACCGAGCAGCACGTTCTCCCGGACCGTCGCCGAGAACAGCGTCGCGTCTTCGAACGCCATGGCGATGTGCCGACGGAGCTCTGACAGCGGCAGGTCACGCACGTCGACGCCGTCGAGGGTGACCCTGCCTCCCGTCACGTCGTACAGACGCGTGGGCAGCGTGGTGAGGGTGGTCTTGCCGCTGCCGGTGAGACCGACCAGCGCCATGGTCTCCCCTGGTCGCAGCACCAGGTCGATGCCGTCGAGCAGGTCGCGTTCGTGCGCGCCGGCGTCCTGATAACGGAAGTGCGCGTTCTCGAACGTGAGCTCTCCGCGCGGGTTCTCGATGTGCACCGGGTGCTCGGGGTCGGTGATGGTGTTGGTCTCCGAGAAGATGTCGAACACGCGGTCGGTCGCCGTGCGCGCATCGAGCATGAACGAGAACAGGAAGCCGATCGACTCGATGGGCCAGCGCAGCACGACGGCCATCGCGAAGAAGGCGAACAGTTGCGCCTCGTCGATCTGCCCGACGGAGATCAGCCAGATGCCGGACATCAGGCTGAGGCCGAACGCGATCTGCGGCATGAGGTCGAGCCAGAACCAGATCGACGCGATCGCACCGGCCTTGCTCATCTCGGTCTCGCGCAGCGTCTCGGCCTGCCTGCTGAAGCGGCTCAGGGCGTGCTTGCCGCGCCCGAACGCCTTCAGCACGCGGATCCCGTGCACGCTCTCCTCGACGCTGGTCGCGAGGTCGCCGGCCTGATCCTGGCTGCGGCGGGTGAGGGCGCCGTAGCGCTTCTCGAACAGGTAGCCGCGGATCCACAGCGGGATCGCCGTGACCAGGAAGATCGTGCCCAGCAGCCAGTGCCACCGGAACAGCAGCACGGAGCCGATGATGATCGTGAGGATGTTGACGACCAGTAGCACGAGGCCGAACGCGAGCCAGCGGCGGATGAGGCCGATGTCCTGCATCATGCGGCTGAGCAGCTGTCCTGAGCCCCACCGGTCGTGGAAGGACACCGGGAGGGTCTGCAGGCGCGAGTAGAGCTCCGTGCGCATCTTGTACTCGACCTGCGTGGCCGGGTTGAGCACGAACTGACGTCGCAGCCATACCATGAGGGCCTCGCCCAGGGCGAGCGCGAACACGGCGACAGCACCCCAGATGATGGCGCTGATCTCACCCGAACGGACGGGTCCGCTGATGATCTGCTCGAGGACGATCGGGATCATCAGGGCGATGACGGCGGCGATGAGCGCGCTGGCGGCACCGCCGGCGAGCCGCCAGATGACCGGCTTCACGAAGGGCTTCAGGCGCCACAGTGCGGCCGGAGTGGAAAGGGTCGATGAAGGCGAGGGATTCTGCGCGGAAGGCGAGGAGGACATGTATCTGAGACGAGTTTCGTATGGACAGCGGTTGCGGAAGGGGACGGATGCGAGAGCGGACCCACAGGGTCCGACATCCGACGGAGAAGGGGCGGGGTGGCTCTAGGAGAGCGGACGCGCCGGGGTCGAGCCGAGAGCTGCGATCCGCGCGGTGGCGATCGTGAACATGGTGTCCTCCTCAGGGGCTCGGCGATGTCGTCCGGTTGGCGCGACAGCCCACCAGCCTATTGCTGTGAACCAGCTGAAAGCAAGAGTCATTCCCGATTCGCCCTGCTGTTTCCCGGCGACCGCTGCGAGGCGGCTCGCGGCGAGGTGGCTCGGGTGGCTCACCGCTGGACAGCGAGCCCGGTTCGGAGAAAGCGCTGCAGGTTGCCGCCCAGCACGGCCAGGACATCAGCTTCGCGCCAGCCGCGACGCAGCAGAGCCTCGGTGACGAGTGGAAGCCCTTCCGGACCCTCGAGCCCGGGAAGGTACCGATCGGCGGGGACGCCCTCGATCGTCGTCTGCACGCAGCACGGGGCCGTGGTGTCCGCGAGCACCTCGCGGACGAAGTCTGGTCCCATCCCGACGTGGTCCACCCCGGCGACGGACACCACCCGCTCGAAATGGTCGATCAGGGTGTCGATCGTGTAGTCGCTCGCATGCAGATACGGGGCGAAGAAGTTGACGCACACGACTCCCCCCGTCTCCGCGACTCCGGCGATCTGAGCATCGGTGAGGTTGCGGTGGTGATCGAACAGGGCGCGGGCGGACGAATGCGTTGCCATGACGGGTCGCGTGGCGAGCTCGAGCACGTGGTCGACGCCGCCCGCTCCGAGGTGGCTGACATCGAAGATCATGCCGATGCGCTCCATCTCGGCCAGCGCCTGGACGCCCGTGCGCGTCAGCCGGCTGCCCGCGGCGTCTTCTCCGCTTCCGTCCGCGAAGGCGCTGCGACCGAAGTGGGCGACCGAGCCGACGCGCACTCCGAGCCGATGCACCGTCTCGAGGAGCTCGACATCGTCGGCGATGCCGGGCATGCCCTCGAGAGCGAGCACCAACGCGATGCGCCCCTCACCGATCACCCTGTCGATGTCGTCCCCGTCGAGGCAGAGCCCCACCGCATCCGCGTTTCCTTCCGCCACCCGGTGCGCGGCTTCGATCATGCGGAACGTACGACGCAGCGCGCCCTCCGGCCGGTAGACGTCATCGACGAACACGGGCAGGACCTGCAGGTCGACATCACCCGTGCGCAGCTGCGGCAGCCACTGGGCCCGGAAGTAGTCCGACCACTCGGCGGGCGGACGACTCGTCACCGAGCAGAGCAAATCGTTGTGGGCATCGGCGACGACGGCGCGGCGGTGGAGATCGAGGGCATCGATGGCGGTCACGGCTCGAGCCTATGGCCGCGTCGGAACGGACGGTTCGTCGTAGCGCACCATCACCGGTGCCGGATCTGGTGCTCCTGGCTCACGCCGCGGCACTCTCGCGGGCCAGCAGACTCTCCTTGACATCGACGCCCCACGCGAAACCGCCGAGGCTCCCGTCGGTGCGCAGCACCCGGTGGCAGGGCACGAAGAGCGCCGGGGCGTTGCGGGCGCAGATGGACGCCGCAGCCCGAACGGCCCGGGGGTTGTCCAGGCGTGAGGCGAAACCGGTGTAGGTCAGCGGCCCGCCCGGCTCGATCTCCCGGAGCGCCGACCAGCCGGCGAGCTGGAGTGCGGTGCCGGTCTGCTTCACGGCGACATCGTCGATGGCCGAGAGGTCGCCCGCGTAATAGGCGACCACCGCGTCCGCGGCGTCCGTCGCACCATCGCGCAGCGCCTCCGGACGGTTCGCCGCCGACAGCCGCCCGAGGATCGCCTCGACGTCGGAGGTCCAGCCCGAGGCCAGCACGCGCTGATGGTCGTCGGCGAGGATCGTGAAGGCGCCGTCCGGCGTCTCGATGGTCTGGATGAGGGCGGTCATGAGTTCTCCTTCGTCGTGATGTCGGTGGGACGGTGCGCTGCGGGGACCCGCCGCGGCCCGACGGGGCGCACCGGAGCGGCGCGCCACAGATGCGCGCTCAGATAGCTGCGCCATGGTGCCGCGCGCAGGGCCCAGGCGGTGAGCCCCCGTGGCTCGCCCGGCAGGCCGGAGGCCGCCGCGCCGGCGCGCAGCGCGACGTCTCCCGAGAGCAGCACATCCGGATCGCCGAGCACACGCATGCGCACGTAGTCGGCTGTCCAGGGTCCGATGCCGGGCATCGCGAGCAGGGCAGCACGCTGGTCGACGCCGTCATCTCCGACCGTGAGCGTCAGGGATCCGTCGGCGAGAGCGGCCGCAGCGCCGGTGATCGCGCGGATACGGGCGGCCGGCCCTCGCAGCACCTCGGCTCCGTGGGCGGCGATCGCCGTCATCGTCGGGAAGAGCAGTCCGTTCTCGGTGCGCTCCCCCAGCGCCTCGGTGAGTGCCGTGAGCGCGGTTCTGGCGGCGACCACGGTGATCTGCTGCCCCACCATGGCGCGGATGAGCATCTCATGCGGATCAGCCGACCCCGGCACGCGGATGCCGGGGGTGCGCGCGACGAGCGGTGCGATCTCGTCGTGTTCCGAGAGCGCCTCGTCGACCGCCAGCGGGTCGGCATCGAGGTCGAAGATGCGTCGCACGGTCGAGACCAGCGGTGCCAGGTCCCCCAGCCGCGCGACGCGTGCCCGAAGGTGCAGGCGCTCACCCTCCTCCTGACGCACCTCGAACCAGGCGGGACCACCGGCCATGCGGAGGTGACGCGAGAAGGACGTCGCCGTGGTCTCTTCGACGCCGGGGATCGCACGCGCCGCCATCCAGGCGAAGACGCCGCTCGCGTCGAGTGGACCGCGATAGGGCAGCACGAGGTCGATCGAGCCGGGAGCCGCGGACGCCGGAAGCCGTCGCCGCGCCCTGAGCTCCCCCGGCGTGAGGCCGAAGACCTCGCGGATCGTGTCGTTGCACTGTCGGATGCTGGCGAACCCGGCGGAGAACGCGACATCCGAGATGGGCATGTCGGTGCCGACGAGGAGCATGCGCGCGGTGTGCGCCCTGTGTGCCCGCGCCAGTGCGAGCGGCCCGGCGCCGAGTTCGGTGGTCAGCAGCCTCGTGAGGTGCCGACCGGAATAGCCCAGTCGCGCGGCCAGACCCGGCACGCCCTCCCGTTCCACGACGCCGTCGGAGATCAACCGCATCGCTCGCGCGGCGGTGTCGCCGCGGATATCCCACGCCGGCGAGCCGGGAGCGGCCTCGGGCAGGCAGCGCTTGCAGGCGCGATACCCGGCCTCGTGCGCTGCGGCGCTGGTCGGATAGAACGTCACGTTCTGGGGTTTGGGCGTGCGCGCGGGGCAGCTCGGACGGCAGTAGATCCCGGTCGAACGGACGGCCGTCACGAACTGCCCGTCGAAGCGGGTGTCGCGCGCGCTGATCGCACGGTAACGCTCGTCGAAGTCCGTCACGGGGAAGCTCATGCCTCCACTGTGTCACGCCCCACCGACAACGACTGGCGGAAATCGGACATGACTGTCCGGGCACGAACGCCGAGACCCACCCGCCTCGCCGACACCCATCGCCGCCGCAGTGGGCGCGCGTGGGTCTCGGCGTGGAGAGTGGGTCTCGAGGTATGCGCAGGCGCGCGTTCAGTGGAAGAAGTGGCGCTCACCGGTGAAGAACATCGTGACGCCGGCCTTGCGCGCCGCGTCCACGACCTCCTCGTCGCGCACGGAACCGCCCGGCTGCACGATCGCCGTGACGCCGGCATCGATCAGCACCTGAGCGCCGTCGGCGAAGGGGAAGAACGCGTCGGAGGAAGCGACGGATCCGGCCGCCCGGTCCCCTGCACGCTCGACCGCGAGGCGGCAGGAGTCGACGCGGTTGACCTGGCCCATGCCCACGCCCACCGTGGCGTTGTCCTTCGCGAGCACGATCGCGTTCGACTTGACCGCTCGGCAGGCCTTCCACGCGAAGATGAGGTTCTCCATCTCCTCGTCGGTCGGACGCTCACCCGAGACCAGCTCCCAGTTCTTCGCGACGGAGACGATGTCGTCGGGGAACCGGTCGGCATCCTGCAGCAGCAGCCCACCGGAGACGAGACGCACGTCCATGCGCTCCTGCTGCCAGTCCTCGGGCAGCTGCAGCAGGCGCAGGTTCTTCTTCGCCTTGAACACCTCGAGCGCCGCGGGCTCGAACGACGGCGCGACGATGACCTCGGTGAAGATGTCCTTGAGGTTCTCGGCCATCTTCAGCGTGACCGTGCCGTTGGCCGCGATCACACCACCGTATGCCGAGACGGGGTCGCACTCGTGCGCACGCAGGTGGGCGCTGGCGATCGGGTCGAGCGCGTTCGGCGCCGTGGTCGCGATACCGCACGGGTTGGCGTGCTTGATGATGGCGACAGCCGGCTTGACCATGTCGTATGCCGCGCGCAGGGCGGCATCGGCGTCGACGTAGTTGTTGTACGACATCTCCTTGCCCTGCAGCTGCGTGGCCTGGGCGATGCCGTGTCCACCGGCGCGCGTGTAGATGGCGCCGCGCTGGTGCGAGTTCTCGCCGTAGCGGAGCGTCGCGAGCCGCTCAGCCTGGATCGTGAGATGCGTCGGCAGGTCGCCGTCGTCCTGCAGCGTCCCCTCGGCGAACCACGAGGCGACCGCGGTGTCGTACGCCGCTGTGTGCGCGAATGCTCGGGCGGCGAGCTCACGACGCTGCGTCAACGAGGTGCCGCCCTCGCCGATCGCCGCGATGATGCCGGGGTACGACTGCGGCGAGACGACGATCGCCACGTTCGCGTGGTTCTTGGCCGCGGCGCGTACCATCGCGGGGCCGCCGATGTCGATCTGCTCGACCACGTCGTCGCCGACCGCGCCGGAGGCGACGGTCTCGATGAACGGGTAGAGGTTCACGACCACGAGCTCGAAGGGAGTGATGTCGAGGTCGGCGAGCTGGCGCTCGTGGTCCTCGAGACGCAGGTCGGCGAGCAGGCCGCCGTGGATCTTCGGGTGCAGCGTCTTGACGCGACCGTCGAGCATCTCTGCGACGCCGGTCACGGCGGCGACGTCGGTGACCTCGAATCCCGCCTCGCGGATGGTCGACGCCGTCGAACCCGTCGAGACGATCTCGATACCCGCCTCAGCCAGAGCCGCAGCCAGCAGGAGCAGGTCGGTCTTGTCGCTCACCGAGACGAGCGCGCGCCTGATCGGCACGGTGTCGCGATCGCGGTAGAGCGTGGGGTCGTGGCGGGGGCCGGCCATGATGGGCTCCTTCGTGCGGGGCGTCGGGTGGGGGTCAGGAGGAAGTGCTGAGGACGAGGTCGCCGGTGGCGATTCCGCGGACCACGTCGATGAGCAGTCGGCGCTCGACGGGCTTGATGCGCTCGTGCAGGCTGTGCTCGGTGTCGCCGTCGAGGATGGGGACGCGCTCCTGGGCGAGGATCGGACCGGTGTCGACGCCGTCGTCGACGACGATCACGCTGGCCCCGGTCTCGGCGACGCCGGCCGCGAGCGCGTCGCGGACGCCGTGGGCGCCGGGGAACTCGGGCAGGAACGCCGGGTGCGTGTTGATGAGGCGCGGCGAGTACTGTGCGACGAGCGACGGCGGAAGCAGGCGCATGAGCCCGCTGAGCACGACGAGGTCCGGCTTCCAGACGGCGAGCTGGCCGGCGAGTTCCGCACCCCACGCCTCGCGACTCTCGTGCTCATGCCACGGCACCGTGAAACTGGGGACGCCGAACTCCTCGGCATGGGCGAGCCCCTCAGCTTCGCGATCGGCGCCGACCACGATCACCCTGGCGGGAAAATCGGGATGACGAGCGGCCTCGAGGAGGGCGCGAAGATTCGAGCCGGTGCCCGAGATGAGAACGGCGACCGTGAGCACGCGCCCAGTCTACCGGGGCGCCGAAGCTCGTTCCGCCTGCGTCGCACGCACACCGGGAGCCGTCAGTCGCGGTCGTCCCTCGGCGGCGTGAGACCGCGGACATCATCCAGCGGAGCCGTGTCATCGAAGGCCTGCGTGTGGGGCAAGGGGATGCCAGGCACCGGGACCACGGGCGCTGCGCTCGGATCGAGCTCGGACATCTCGGCTATCCACCGATCGGTGCGCTCCTCCGCCAGTTCATCGCGATGTCGTGGGGACAGGAGCAGGATCGCGGCGCCGACGAGCACCTCGAGGCCCAGGGCGAGCATGAAGGGCAGCGCCGCTGGTCCGACGTCCGACAGCCGTCCCGGTCCCATCGACCCGCTCGCCAGCACGGCGGCGATCCCGGCGATACCGGCGGTGACGACCGCGATCCCCACCGCGATGACGGCACGCTGCGCCGTTCCCAGCGGAGTGCCCTCCCAGACGAGACGGGAGCGAACCGCCCACCCCGCGAACGCTCCGGCGGTGATCGGGACGAGCACCACGATCAGCATCCACATCGAGCTGTTCTCGGGCAGCAGTCCGAACGCGGGGATGCCGGGCACGACTCCCAGCTGGGTGCCCGCAGGCGACACCGCGGTGCCGACGCCGACGGCGAACCCGGGGCCGGCGAGCCAGGACGCGACCCAGACGATGAGGGTCGGCAGGTACACCAGCTGCGCCAGGGTCATCACCGTCGCACCCAGCGCGTCGACGCGCGAGGCCTGGAACAGCGCGACGACTTCACCTCCCCGGAACAGCGTCACCACCGCGAGGGCCAGAGCAGAAGCGCCGACCACGCCCATCAGGGTGAAGGCCGCGCCTCGAACGACGGCGGCGGGGACCGGTGCCCAGTCGTCGCGGACGTCGATGCGATCGTGCAGACGGTCGAGGATGCCGCCGTCGCCCTCTTCCCAGGCGATCCGGACGGCGCCGCACAGCGCGCCGACGAAGTAGACCGCAGCGGGAAGGGCGATCGCGAGCAGGAGGGGCGTCTGCGCCGCATCCAGCCGCGCCGTCAGCGCGACACCGGCGGAGATCGCGGTGAACACCACGGTGCCGGACACCACGCCGAGCAGCCAGGTTCCCGCCGTGGCGGCTCTGGCTCCGGAGCGCGCGGCGAACAGCAGTGTGAAGAGTAGGAATGCCAGCGGGGTGATCGACACCGCGAACGAGGCGGCCTGGGCGGGGATCGCGAGGGCGACCAGAAGCTCGTCAGGAATCGTCACCGCCAGCGGCACCCCGTGTCCGAACTCCCAGAGCGTGCCGGTGAGCGGCCAGAGCGCACCCCAGTCGGCGCTGATCCCGAAGGCGAGAGTCCACAGCAGCGTCAACGGCGCGAGCAGCACGACGAGACCGACCGCCGCGGCGATGGCGGCGTCGAAGGCGGCGAGGAGCGCGACGAGGAGGCGTTGCATAGCGCTTCGAGACTACGACGAGTTCCCGACGAAGCCCCGGGGGCGCGCGTGGGGTCGGCGACACGATAGCGTTTCTCCGGAGGTTTCCCGATGACAACTGCCCCGCCCGCCCCGGCACCCACCGAGCCCAAGAACTCCCTGGACCGCTTCTTCGAGATCAGCAAGCGCGGATCCACGATCGGCACCGAGATCCGAGGAGGTCTGGTGACGTTCGTCACGATGGCCTACATCGTGATTCTCAACCCGATCATCCTCTCCGGCAAGCCCGACGTCGCCGGAGACATGCTCAGCTTCAACGCCGTCGGCGCCGCCACCGCGTTGACCGCCGGCGTCATGACGATCCTGTTCGGTCTCGTGACGCGCCTGCCCTTCGGTTTCGCCGCAGGACTCGGCATCAACGCCTTCGTCGCGTTCTCCGTGGTCGGGCAGGTGACCTGGCCCGAGGCGATGGCACTCGTGATGATCAACGGTGTCGTGATCGTGCTGCTCGCAGCCACCGGGCTGCGGAAGGCGATCTTCGACGCCGTGCCCTTCCAGCTGAAGATCGCCATCACGGTCGGCATCGGCCTGTTCATCGCCTTCATCGGCTTCGTCAACTCGGGCTTCGTCACCGCGACCGGCGCCTCGTCCCCTCCGGTCGGGCTCGGCGTCAACGGCTCGGTCGCGACCGTGCCGACCCTGCTGTTCGTGATCACCCTGCTCCTCACCGGCATCCTCGTCGCCCTCAAGGTCAAGGGCGGCATGCTCATCGGTCTCATCGGCGGCACCGTGCTCGCAGTCATCGTCGAGGCGATCTGGCACATCGGCGCCCGCGGCTTCGACGACGAGGGCAACGTGGTCAACCCCGGCGGCTGGGGCCTCACGGTCCCGGCACTGAACGGCTCCCCCGTCGGCATCCCGGACCTCAGCCTGATCGGCGCCGTCGACTTCAGTTTCGACCTGAGCAAGGTCAGCCTGGTCGCGATCGTGATGATCGTCTTCACGCTGCTCTTCACGAACTTCTTCGACGCCATGGGAACCATGACCGGCCTGGCGAAGGAGGCGAACCTCGCCGACGACAACGGGGACTTCCCCCGCATCAAGTCGGCACTGGTCGTCGAGGGCGTCGGCGCGATCGCCGGTGGTGCGACCTCGTCGTCCTCCAGCACCGTCTTCATCGAGTCGGGTGCCGGTATCGGCGAGGGAGCCCGCACGGGACTCGCGAACGTCGTCACGGGTGTCGTGTTCCTGATCGCGATGTTCCTGACCCCGCTGACCTCCATCGTCCCGACCGAGATCGCGGCCGCGGCCCTGATCATCGTGGGTGCGATGATGATGGCGCAGATCCGCTACATCGACTTCAGCGACTTCCGCGTGCTGCTGCCGGTGTTCCTCACCGTCTCGGTCATGCCGCTCACCTACTCGATCGCGAACGGCATCGGGGCGGGCTTCGTCAGCTGGGTGCTCATCCACGCGTTCTCGGGCAAGGCGAAGACCATCAGCCCGCTGTTGTGGGTCGTCGGCGCCGGCTTCCTGATCTTCTTCGCGAGAGGCCCCATCGAGGCGCTGTTCGGCGTCGGGATCTGACGCGAGAACACGAGGGGCGGATGCTGCGGCATCCGCCCCTCTTCTGTTCGTCACCGTCGCCCGGATGCATGAGCACTGCACGGATGCATTGCCCACACGGGGTCCTCGGTCATGCAGGTGTCGGCCGATCATGCATCCGACAGGGCCTCAGGAATAGGCCTCGGCGAACTCCGCTGACGGCTCGATGGGCTCGATCACGTCGATCAGCACACCCCCCGGCGCCTCGACGATGAAGTGACGCTGCCCGAAGGTCTCGTCCCGAAGCGCGAGGCGCTCGACCAACCCGTGCTCACCCACGAGCCGACGGTGCGCTGCCGTCGCGTCGACGACCTCGACGTTGAGCAGCAGACCTTGGACGGGCTCACGGAAGCCGTCGGGGATCGTCTCGTGACCCCGGTCGAGGAGCGCGAGCTCTCCTCCTTCGACGCGCAGGCTCACGTACCAGTCCGCCTCGAACGTCGTCTCGAAGCCCAGTTCCTCACGATAGAACTGCGCGGCAGCGGCGACGTCATCGACCATCAGAACCGGGTAGAAGCTCGTGATCTCCATGAACTCTCCTTTACATACAGTGTGTTTGTAACATCGGTGGCTAGAATACATACAAGTCGCACGTAAAGGAAGTCCCATGCCGCGAGCATCCGCTGCCGACGCCGCCGAGACGGCGCGACGCATCCTCGAGACCGCCACCGCGCACTTCGCCGAACACGGCTACGCATCCTGTTCCGTCGATGACCTCGCACGCGCCGCCGGAGTGACCCGCGGGGCCGTGTACCACCACTACGCATCGAAGCCGGGACTGTTCGCCGCGGTCGCCACCCGCCAACAGCAGAGCGTCGCCGAGGCGATCGTGGCCGCGACGAGGGACAGCACCCCGGAGACCGCACTCCGCGAGGGGAGCCATGCCTACCTCGACGGCATCACGGGCAGGACGGCCGCGCGCGTACTCCTCATCGACGGACCCTCCGTGCTCGGCTGGGAGGAGTGGCGCCGCCTCGACGCGGAGGGGCCGGAGCGCGAGCTGCGGACTGGACTGCGTGAAGCAGGAGCCCCGCCCGCGCTCCTCGACGCCCTGACCGCAGCCCTGTCCGGCGCCATGAACGAACTCGCCCTCTGGCTCGCCGTTCGCCCGGACGACGCGGAGGCACGACAACAGGCCCACCGCGCACTCGACGCGCTTCTGGACACAGCTGCCAGCCGAAGCTGAGCGGTGCTTGCGCGGCCACCGTCGACCGCGCGAGGGTGGAAGCTCGACGACCGGGAGGAGCTGCGTGCACATGCCACACGACCATCACGCCCCCTTCGAGCTGAGAAAAGACCTCGATCGGCGCCTCGCGCAGTACCGCGAACTGATCCTCGGGAGTCTGGAGGGCGTATGCATGAGGGTCGCACGGATGCATGACCCACACGGGCTCCTCGGTCATGCAGGTGTCATCGGGTCATGCAGCCGGTCAAGCGGCCGGGCATGAAAGAAGGCCCCGGGGTGGAGCCCGGGGCCTTCAGATCAAGCGTAACTCAGATCAGAGCGACTCGATGATCGCGCGCATCAGATCCGCCGTCTCGGACGGCGTCTTGCCGACCTTGACTCCGGCGGCCTCGAGGGCCTCCTTCTTCGCCTGAGCGGTACCGGCGGAACCGGAGACGATCGCACCCGCGTGACCCATGGTCTTGCCCTCGGGGGCCGTGAAGCCCGCGACGTAGCCGACGACGGGCTTGGTGACGTTCGCCTTGATGTAGTCGGCCGCACGCTCCTCGGCGTCGCCGCCGATCTCGCCGATCATCACGATCGCCTTGGTCTCGGGGTCGGCCTCGAACGCGGCGAGCGCGTCGATGTGCGTGGTGCCGATGACCGGGTCGCCGCCGATGCCGATGGCGGTCGAGAAGCCCAGGTCGCGCAGCTCGAACATCATCTGGTAGGTCAGGGTGCCCGACTTCGACACGAGGCCGATCGGACCCTTGCCGGTGATGTTCGCGGGCGTGATGCCGACGAGCGCCTCACCGGGGGTGATGATGCCGGGGCAGTTCGGTCCGATGATGCGGGTCTTGTTGCCCTTGCTCTGCGCGTACGCCCACGCCTCGGCCGAGTCGCCGACGGGCACGCCCTCGGTGATCACGACGAGCAGCGGGATCTCGGCGTCGATGGCCTCGATCATCGCGTCCTTCGTGAAGGCGCCGGGGACGAAGGCGATCGACACGTCGGCGCCGGTCTCCTTCATGGCCTCGGCGACCGATCCGAAGACGGGAAGCTCGACGGCGTTGCCGTCCTTGTCCGTGTGCGAGACCGTGGTACCGGCCTTGCGGGCGTTGACGCCACCGACGACCTGGGTGCCGGCCTTGAGCATCAGCGCGGTGTGCTTGGTGCCCTCGCCGCCGGTGATGCCCTGGACGATGACCTTGGAGTCCTTGTTGAGGTAGATAGACATAGCTCTGGTTCCTTGTGTCTCAGGCGATCAGGCGTTGGCGAGCTCGGCGGCCTTATCGGCGCCCTCGTCCATGGTTGCGGCCAGGGTGACAAGCGGGTGCGCGTACTCGGCGAGGATCGCGCGACCCTCGTCGACGCGGTTGCCGTCCAGACGCACGACGAGCGGCTTGGAGGCCGTGGCGCCCAGCGTCTCGAGCGCGCCCTTGATGCCGTTGGCGACGGCGTCGCACGCCGTGATGCCACCGAACACGTTGACGAACACGCTCTTGACCTGCGGGTCACCGAGGATGACGTCGAGGCCGGCTGCCATGACCTCAGCCGAAGCGCCGCCGCCGATGTCGAGGAAGTTGGCGGGCTTCACGCCGTTGTGGTTCTCGCCGGCGTAGGCGACCACGTCGAGCGTCGACATGACGAGTCCCGCGCCGTTGCCGATGATGCCGACCTCGCCGTCGAGCTTCACGTAGTTCAGGCCCGACTCCTTGGCCTTGGCCTCGAGCGGGTCGGCGGCGTCCTTGTCCTCGAGCGCCTCGTGCTCGGGGTGGCGGATCTCGGAGGCGTTGTCGTCGAGCGTGACCTTGCCGTCGAGCGCGATGATGTCGCCCTCTTCGGTACGCACGAGCGGGTTGACCTCGACCAGCGTCGCGTCCTCACCCTTGTACACGTCGAACAGCTTCACGAAGACGTCGGACACCTTGTCGACGAGGTCTTCGGGGAAGTTGGCCGCACGGGCGATCTCGACGGCCTTCTCCTTGTCGATGCCCGTCAGCGGGTTGACCTCGACGCGCGCGAGCGCCTCGGGGCGCTCGACCGCGAGCTCTTCGATCTCCATGCCGCCCTCGACCGAGCACAGGCTCAGGTAGGAGCGGTTGGCACGGTCGAGCAGCACGGAGAAGTAGAACTCCTCGGCGATGCGCGCACCCTGCGCGACCATGACGCGCTTGACGACGTGGCCCTTGATGTCGAGGCCGAGGATGGCCTTCGCTGCCTCGTACGCCTCGTCGGGCGTCTTGGCGACCTTGACGCCGCCCGCCTTTCCACGGCCGCCGGTCTTCACCTGAGCCTTGACGACGACCACTCCACCGATCTTCTCGGCGGCCGCCCTCACCTCTTCAGGGGTGTCCGCGACGATGCCGGCGAGGACCGGCACTCCGTACTTTTCGAAAACGTCTCGTGCCTGGTACTCGTACAGATCCACTGTGGTTCCTTCACTGGGCTGCTGTCTGGTAATTCTCTCGATGTCGAGACATCGACCAGTCCCCCAGCCTACTACCTCGGCCTGGGCGCTCCTGCGGCCGCGAGGCCGCCCTCCCTCAACGCAGCGGGGGAACGCCGACTCGTCGCACCGGCACGCCGGCCAAGCGGAGCTGACGCCTGATCGCGAACGGCGTGAACACGAGCGCGGCACCGACCGCGACGATCAGCGGACGCACGACGACCACGGGCAGACCGCCCACGAAGGCGACCAGGATCGCGACCACGAGGACGACGGCCAGCACGACCTCGACCATCAGGAGTTGGCGGCGCACCGAGGCCCCGTCGTCCGCCAGGGTGGTCTCCCGCCCCCGCACCCGGATGTGCTCGGTCCACCGCACCCCGTCCCACCACCGCCGGGTGCCACGTCGCCGCGTGTCGAACCAGCCGGCCGGGATCCCGTCGTCTCTCACGCTCCTCAGTATGACGGCGATGCCTGGGCGTCTCCACGCGCTCCGGTCTAGGCTTTCGCCATGCACGAATCCGCAGAACTGCGCACCGGCGTCGTCGCCGCCGCGCTCGAACTCTTCAACGCCCAGGGGTTCGACCAGACCTCGGTGGAGCAGATCGCGAAGGCCGCCGGGGTCTCCCGCTCGACGTTCTTCCGTCAGTTCGGCGGCAAGGAGGACGTCGTCTTCGCGGATCACGAGGTGCTCCTCGAGCAGCTCAGGGAGTTCCTCGACGAGGGTCATGACGATCCATGGGGTGCCGTGTGCGCCGCCTCCGAATCCGTCTTCGCGCACTTCGCCCGCGACCCGGAACTCGCCAGGCGTCGTTACCAGATCGTGCGCCAGGTCCCCGTGCTGCGCGAGCGCGAGATCATCACGGTCTTCCGCTACGAACGACTGTTCGACGACTACCTGCGCAGCGCGCTTCCCGGCGTCGATCCGCTCGACGCGGTCGGCTTCGCCGCTCTGGTCACAGCGGTGCACAACCACGTGCTGCGCCAGCTGCTGCGCGGCCGCAAGAAGGTGCCGCTGTCTACGCTCCAGACGGCGCTGGTCGATGTGCGCCGGCGCTACGGTGTCGCGGCCGATGAGGCCGCGTCCGCTCCGGATGACATGGTGGTCGCCGTCTTCCCCCGCTCCATGCCCATCGCAGAGGTGAGCCGCAGGCTGCAGTCCCAGCTCGACTGACGCGTCCCGGTCGTGGAACCCAGTATCGAGGAGTACGATACTTGGTGCCACGAAGGAGCCCCATGAGCACTGCAGCCTCCCCCTTCCCCGGCGAGCGCGTCTCGTCGTACGACATCACCGGACGTCAGGACAGCGACTACTACGCGGTCTTCACCGACATCCCCTCCGCCGACCGGGAGGCGTGGGACCGCGCGAAGGCCTACGTCGACGAGGTCGCCCCGCAGATGGCGGATGCCTGGGACCGTGCCGAGTACCCGCTCGATGCCGCACGCCGGATGGGCGAGATGGATCTCGTCGTCGACGGGGTCCAGCACCCGTCGCTCACGAGCCTGTCGCCCCTCGCCGCAGGCCTCGTGAACATGGAGATCTCCCGCGGTGACGGCTCGCTGGGCACGATCCTCGCGGTGCAGGGCGGACTCGCGTTGCGCACCCTGGCCCTGTTCGGCTCCCCCGCGCAACAGGAGCGATGGCTGACGGCCCTCGCCGACGGTTCGGTGCTCGGTTCGTTCGCTCTGACCGAGCCTGATCACGGCTCCGACTCGGTATCGCTGGAGACGGTCGCCCGCCGCGACGGGGAGAGCTGGGTCATCCGCGGCACGAAGAAGTGGATCGGCAACGGCGCCTCCGGCGGTGTCACCTTCGTCTGGGCGCGTGTCGACGACGAGGGCGCCGACGAGCACGGTGCCGTCCGGTGCTTCCTCGTCGAGCAGGACACCCCCGGCTACACCGGCACCGTGATCCGCGGCAAGGCCTCGCTGCGCGCCATCCACCAGGCCCACATCGAGCTCGACGACGTGCGGGTGCCGCTCGATGCCGTACTGCCGGGTACGAAGAGCTTCAAGGACGCATCGACCGTGCTCTACGCCACCCGCTCCGGTGTCGCCTGGTCGGCACTGGGGCACGCGACCGCCTGCTACGAAGCGGCGCTGGCCTACGCGACCCAGCGCGTGCAGTTCGGAAAGCCCCTGGCGAAGTTCCAGATGGTCCAGGAGCGCCTCACCCACATGCTCGAAGACCTCACAGCCATGCAGCTGTACTGCCGGCGCATGGCCGACCTCGAGACGGCCGGCGAGCTGCGTCCGACTCAGGCGTCGCTGGCGAAGTTCCACAACACGCGTGCCGCGCGCCGGATCGCCTCGACCGCCCGTGACCTGCTCGGCGGCAACGGCATCCTGCTCGAGAACGGCGTGATGCAGCACCTGGCCGATATCGAGGCGATCCACACCTACGAAGGCACCGAGAGCGTGCAGGCCCTGCTGCTCGGACGCGACATCACGGGGATGAGCGCCTTCGCCTGAGCCTCCGTCCGCGAGGACCGGTTCACCTGCGCCGCGCGCGCACGTGGCGCTCGCGACTCGCTGCCGCCCCGGCCACGGCCTGGACGCCGAGCAGCAGGACCAGCGCCACGACGGGGACGCCCCACCCTCCGACGGCAGCGTGCAGCACGCCAAGACCGATCGGGCCGAGCCCTGCCAGCAGGTAGCCGATCCCCTGGGCCATGGTCGACAGGTGCGCGGTGTGCTGTGCGTCGGGGGCACGCAGCACGATGTAGGTCAGCGACAGCGCGATGGCCGCACCCTGACCGAGTCCGAGGAGGGTCATCCACACCCAGGGCGCGGCTCCGCCCGGCGCGACCAGAAGGCCGATCAGACCTGCCGCGCACAGGAGTGCGGAGAGCAGGACGGGAAGCCAGCTCGGCCGCAGGTGTCGCAGCATCGTCGGCACGAGCAGCGCGGCGGCGATCCCCGGGAGACTCGAGTACGACAGCAGCAGTCCCGCCTCGGACACCGGCACGCCGGCGTCCTGCAGCATGGTCGGGATCCAGGTCAGCGCTGCGTAGTAGCTCAGACTCTGCAACCCCATGAATCCGGTGACCGCCCAGGCGACGGGATCACGCAGCAGAACCGACATCCGCGGCTCGTCTCGAGGCTCGACGATCGCATCCGCGGGAGCGCCTGTCGCGGGCGAGCGGACCGGCGCTCCCGGGACCCCGCGCAACGCCCACGGCAGCCACACCACCAGCGCGAGCACGGCGGGAATCGCCCAGACCGCGAGGGCACCACGCCAGGAACCGTCGAGAGCGGTCATGAAGGGCACCGTGAGGGCCGCAGCCGCCGCAGCACCGAGGAAGAGCGCGGTCGAGTACAGCCCCATCATGAGCCCGACGCGGTGGGCGAAGTCCTGCTTGATGACAGCGGGCATGCACACGTTCGCCACTGCGATGCCCGCGCCGACCAGCACAGTGCCGCCGAACAACGCCACGGGTGAGGGAAGCAGGCGGACGCCGATGCCGATCGCCACGACGACCATGGTCAGGGCGAGCAGCCGATGCAGGCCCACCCAGCGCGTCAGCGCCGGCGTCAGGAAGGCGAAGGCGCCGAACGCGAACACCGGGATCGTGGTCAGCAGTCCTGCCGCGGCTGCCGGGAGCCCGAGGCTCCGCTCCATCGCGGGGAGCACGGGCCCGACCGAGGCGACGCCCATGCGGAGGTTCAGCGCGATCAGGAGCAGGCCGACGCCGACATAGATCCCGGCGAGGACTCCACCACGACGAACGGACGGCGTCAGTGGGGTCGGGGCGGTGTCGAACGGTTCCTGCATGGTGGTCATGCTTCGAGTCCAGCATCCGCGCCGTGCGTCAGGAAACACGTACACTGCAGTCTGATGTCGAATACCCGCCAATCTCGAATGGTCGACCTGCACCTGGTCGATTTCGACGCGCTGACCACTCTCCCCCTGGAGGGCGCCTACCGGTTCGCGCACGCCGAGACATCTCCGCGTCATGCTCATCCGCTCGGACATCTGGTGCATGCCGCCTCCGGTGTCCTCTCCCTGCTCACCGACGACGGAGCCTGGATCGCGCCCTCCACGCGCATGGCCTGGGTGCCCGCCGGCGCCGAGCATCGCCATCGTGCGCACGGTCGCACCGACATGCGCATCGTGCACTTGGACGACGAACTCGCAGCACTCCTGCCCTCCGCTCCTGCCGTTCTCGTCGCCACGCCTCTTGCGCGGGAGGCGCTGCTCGCGATGACGTGCGACCGCCCCCGCAGCTCCAGCGCACTGGACCATCTGCGTCATGTCGTCGTCGACGAGGCGGTGACGGCGCCGGAGCAGCCGCTGCATCTGCCGGAGCCCCGCGATCCGCGACTGCGCAGGGCGGCGCGCATCGTCGAGCACGACCTCGCCCGCCCCGTGCCGCTGGGTGAGCTCGGCATGCGCACCGGTACGGCCGAACGGACGCTGAGCCGCCTGTTCCAGCAGGAGACCGGGATGGGCTATCGGCAATGGCGTCTCCAGCTGCGGGTGCACCGCGCACTCGTCCTGCTCGCGGACGGAGCTTCGGTCACCGGGACGGCTGCCGCGTGCGGCTGGGCGACGACGAGCCAGTTCATCGAGCAGTTCACGCCGCTCGTCGGGATGACCCCCGGCCGATACCGACAGTCTCAGCCCGCGGTGTGAGACAGCTCCATGCACACGAGGCGCGCACGCTCGTCCCAGGACGGGACGCGTTCGAAGCCTCGCGATTCATAGAGGCGCACCGGCCCGGCCCGCCAGTCCCAGACCGACAGGCGTACCCGCGCGGCGCCGAGGTCGCGCGCGTCGTGGAGCGCGGCGTCGAGCAGTGCGGACCCGACGCCTCGGCCACGCACCTCCGGCACCGCCCACAAGCGCTTGATCTCGGCCACGTCGTCGCTCACGGAGAGCACGACGACCCCGACGACGCGATCGCCGAGCTGGGCCACACGCACGCGGTGACCCGCGTAGGCCGCTGAGGGGTCATCGATCTCGCGGCGATAGCGCTCGGGAAGTGCTCCGGAGGGATCGGGCGCGCTGCTGCCTTCCTGCTGCCTCTTCTCACGCTCGGTCTGCAGCAGATATGCCCGCACCGCAGCGCGGACCTCGTGCGCATCGGCTCCGGACAGGTCGGCGAGCCGGATCACCGGTCGATCCGCCTCGGGTCCGAGCGCGACGCTCACGCTCAGTCGCAGCCGCAGCCGCCGGACGGCGTCTTCACCATGAAGCACACGTCGCAGACGCCGTAGTCGCGCTCCTCGACGGGCTTCGGCGCCTTCTCCGCGCGGCGGGCGGAGACGCGAGGAGTCGTCGCACGCTTCGCCGCACGCTGCGGAGTCAGCGGGATGAACTCGCTCGGGTGACTGACGTAGAAGTACGGCGGGCGCCCCTCGCTGGGCTGCAGTCGCAACGGTGCGGAACCGACGATGAGTCGCTCGTCTTCCGTGAAGCCGTTCGTGTAGGTGCGGCCGATGTGGAGGGACGCTCCCTCGCCACGACGGATCGCCTCGATGTATCGACCGCGGTCGATGAACGAGCTGATCCCGATGGCCTCGACGATCGCCGTGATGAACGCGTGGTTCGACGGGTCGATGCGGTGCGCGCGCAGCGCCTCCGGGAGCGAACGGTATGGACGGGAGGTGCCTGCGGGGGTCGGGCCCTGTACTTCTTTCATCCCTTCCAGGATCCCACGCCGCGAGGGGTGCGGCCGACCGTTTTCTCCTCGTATACGTGCCAAACTGACGTCATGGCTCAGGCGACGATCATCGGATCCGGCCCGAACGGCCTCGCGGCGGCGGTGTCGCTCGCTCGTGCCGGCTACACGGTGCGCGTCCTCGAAGGCGCGGACACGATCGGCGGCGGGGTCCGTACCCGCGAATCCACGCTCCCCGGCTTCCAGCACGACGTATGCTCCGCCGTGCACCCCGCTGCCCTCTCCTCTCCGTTCTTCCAGGCGTTCGGTCTCGATCGGCGGATCGAGTGGATCCGGCCGGAGGCGTCCTACGCGCATCCCCTCGACGACGGACGTGCGGCGGTGGCATGGCGCGATATCGATCGCACCGCGGCACAGCTCGGCGTCGACGGCGGAGCCTGGCTGTCCCGACTGCGGCCTCTGAGCCGGCACATCGAGGGGGTCGTCGACTTCACGGGCAATCAGCTGCTCCGGATCCCGCGCGATCCGGTGACCGCCGTGCGCTACGCCCTGCGGATGCTGGATCAGGGCACGCCCCTGGCCGCCGCGGCATTCCGCACGGAGGAGGCCGCCGCACTGATGTCGGGGGTGGTGGCGCACGCGAACTCCCCGCAGCCGTCGCTAGCGGGCGCTGCCGCAGGGCTGCTGCTCGCCGCGCTCGGTCACGCGGGAGGCTGGCCCTATCCGCGCGGTGGTGCGCAGCGCATCGCCGACGCCATGGTCGCCGACCTCGAACACCACGGCGGCACCATCGAGGCGAGCACCCCCGTCTCCGATCTCGCGACGCTGGACTGGGGCGACCCGCAGCGCGGCGACCTGCTGCTGCTCAACACCTCGCCGCGACTCGCACTCACGCACCCCGACGTCCCCGCAGGCTACGCCCGCTCCGTCCGCTCCTATCGCTACGGCCCAGGTGCCGCGAAGGTCGACTTCGCCCTCGACGGCCCGGTTCCGTGGACGAACCCCGACGTCGCCGGCGCACCCACCGTGCACCTGGGGGGCACCCGCGCGGAGGTCTGGGCGAGTGAGAACGCCGTCGCCGCAGGCCACGTGAGCGATCGCCCCTACGTGCTCGCCGTGCAGCCCTCTGTCCTCGACGACTCCCGTGCTCCCGCCGGGAAGGCCGTGTTCTGGGCCTACATCCACGTCCCTCCGGGCTCCGACCTCGACCCCACAGAGCTCATCACCGCGCAGGTGGAGCGCTACGCCCCGGGCTTCCGCGACCTGATCCTGGCGCATCACGCGGTGCCGGCGTCGTCGCGGGAGGCGATCAACCCGACCGAGATCGGCGGCGACATCTCCGGCGGAGTGTTCGACATCCGTCAGGCGCTGCGTCGCCCGGTGCTCTCCCCCGCCCCGTGGCGCACCCCGATGCAGGGCGTGTATCTGGCCTCCGCCTCGACGCCCCCCGGTCCGTCCGTGAACGGGATGGCCGGTTGGCACGCCGCTCGCACCGCGCTGCGGGATGCGGGAGAACCCGCGGCGCTCTCCGACCTGTACGGCTGACCGCCCCTCTTCCCTCGCCGATCACGCGCAGCCAGGATGGGAGCATGCGCTACGACATCCCCGCGCCGATGCTCGCCAAAGCGGTGCCCGCGGTGCCCGACCCCGCGAAGACCCCGGGTGGGCTGCTGTACGAACCGAAGTGGGACGGCTTCCGCGGACTCATCGCGTGGGACGGCGAGACGGTGGAGATCGGCTCGCGGGGCGCCAAACCGCTGACCCGCTACTTCCCCGAACTGGTCGATGCGATCCCCCAGCTGCTGCCTGAACCGTGTCTGCTCGACGGAGAGATCGTCGTCGCCACCGGTCCGCACGGATCGCAGCGACTGGACTGGGAGGCGCTGAGCCAGCGCATCCATCCCGCCGCCTCGCGCGTGGCGAAGCTCGCCGTCGAGACACCGGCGATGTTCATCGCCTTCGATCTGCTCGCCGCCGGCGAGGACGATCTGCTCACCCAGTCGTTCGAGACCAGAAGAGTGCGCCTCGAGACGCTCCTGGAGACCGTCGAGCACCCGCTGCACCTCACCCGCGCGACCCGCGATCGCGAAGCCGCGGTGCGCTGGCTGGCCGAGTTCGAGGGAGCCGGACTCGACGGCGTCGTGGCGAAACCGCTCGATCAGCCCTACGCACCCGGCAAGCGCACGCTCTTCAAGATCAAGCACGCCCGCACAGCCGACGTGGTCGCGCTCGGCTACCGCGTCCACAAGTCCGGCTCGGGCGTCGGCTCCCTCCTGGTCGGGCTGTACGACGAGGACGGGACTCTTCGCCAGGTCGGCGGTGTGGCGGCGTGGAGCGATGCCCGTCGGCAAGAACTCGTCGAGGAGCTCGACCCGCTGGTCGAGCGCGATGAGGCGGGCGAAGCCGTGACCGCGGAGGGCGAGCGATCGCGGTTCAGCGGATCGAAGGATGTCTCGTTCGTGCGGTTGCGTCCTGAGCGCGTGCTCGAGGTGCGATACGACCAGCTCGAAGGCGCTCGCTTCCGTCACACCGTGCAGTTCGAGCGCTGGCGGCCCGATCGCGATGCCCGCTCGTGCACCTACGAGCAGCTGGAGACCGTCGCGGGCTACGACCTCGCAGACGTCCTGAGCTGAAAAGCGCTAGCTGAAACCGTCGTGCGCTGACATCCCAGACTCGACGGCGGGGTCAGCCCTTCTCGGCCGGGGTGCCGTCGTCGTCCCAGTTCGCCGCGACCTTCTTGCTCGGCTGCACCCGCGGGGGCTCGCCGGGCATCTTCGGGAACTCCGGCGGGAAGGGCAGCTCGCCCAGCCCGTTCTCCTTGTCGCGCTCCCACCACTCCAGCAGCGTGTCGATGCGTCCTGGGCTGTCCTGCAGCGATGCCCACGGATCGCCGATGTCATCGAGGCGCTTCGGAATGCTCCGGACGGTGAACGCCGTCGGGTCGAGGCCGTCGAGTTCCTCCCACGCCACCGGTGTCGAGACGGTCGCTCCCGGCAGGGCACGCGGGCTGTAGGCGCCCGCCATCGTGCGGTCGCGGTTGGCCTGGTTGAAGTCGACGAAGATGCGCTCGCCCCGCTCCTCCTTCCACCAGTTCGTCGTGACCTGCTCGGGCATCCGCCGCTCGAGCTCGCGTCCGGCGGCGATCACCGCGTGACGCACATCCAGGAACTCGTGAGTCGGTTCGATCGGCGCGAACACATGCAGCCCGCGGTTGCCGCTCGTCTTGGCGAAGGCCTCGAGTCCGGCCTCGCGGAGCACCTCGCGCAGCGTGTGGGCGGCTGTCACGGCGTCTGCGAAGTCGGTGCCCGGCTGCGGGTCGAGGTCGATGCGCAGTTCGACGGGATCGTCGGGGTCGGTGGCGAGCGAGGCCCACGGGTGGAACACGATCGTGTTCATCTGGACCGCCCAGACGATCGCGCTGGCGCGGTTCAGGACGATCTGCGGGTGTCGACGCCCGCTGTTGTAGGTGACGGTCACGGCATCGACGAAATCCGGCGTCCCCTTGGGCGGGTTCTTCGAGAAGAAGCCCTCCGCTCTGGCCCCTCCGGAGGGGCCGATACCGTCACGGAACCGTTCCAGCGACACCGGGCGGTTGCCGTTGGCGGCCAGGAAAGGGCCGGCGACCAGCTGCACGTACTCGGCCAGTTCCGCCTTGGTGATGCCGAGGTCGGGCCACACCACGCGATTCGGGCTGGAGAGCGCGACCTCGCGCTCTCCGTCGAGGTCGGCGACGGTCAGGGTCACGCGTTCTGAGGCCATGTTCCGACCCTAGGGTGCAGCCAGGACGGACGGAACCCCGCTCGCTCCGCAGCGCGCGGGGGCCGGATCAGGTCAGCAGATCTGGGTCAGTCGCCGAGGTCGACGGCGAGGACCAGGACCGGCGTGAGCGCATCCCGTTCGACGACGATGGAGGGACCGGCCGAGTCGACGATCACCCCGGCGATGTCGGCGTGACTGGTGAGCACCTTCGCGAGCTGCTCGGGTGCGAACGGGAGCGGTCGGTCGCCGCGGCCGAGGGCGATGACCTCGAGCGGGTGCGAGAAGAGCTGCAGGAATCGGCGTCCGTCCGTCGTCTGGGCTTCGGCGATGCCGACGGGGCCGCCGCCGGAACCGTCGTTGACGGCGACCCACATCCGCGTGGTCGCGAGTGCCTCCCCGACCTTGACGGCCGAGTCCTGCTCGCGAGGGGCTGCGAGGATGCTCTTCACCGTCATGTCGACGTCGGCCTGCTCGAGAGTCTTCTGCAGGAGCTCGGTCGGGAAGACCACGCGGTGCGGAGCCGAGGCGTTGTCGACGATGAGGCCGGCGAAGTCACCGGACACGACCTGCTGCAGCACCGAGGTGACCGGCTGAGCGACCGCCGAGGTCGACGAGGGGTCGGCCTCGAGCTGCACGGAATCACGCACGGCGCCCGCCGAGCTGAACGCCAGCATGTACTGGCGGTCCTCGCTGTCTCGGACGACCGCGACCGAAAGGGCCTTGCCCTCGCTGATCTGTGCACGCGCGTCGCCGTTCACGCGGATGTAGAGGTGCCCCTGGAGCGCCTGACGCATGACCCCGAGCAGCTGATCGTTGGTCGCGCCGGCTTCGATCTCGGTGAGCGCTTCACGCAGCAGGACGTTGTCCTTCATGCCGGGGACCGTCTCGGTCTGCTCCGGCGGCAGCGCGGACGCGAGGGGCAGGCGCCGCTCCTCGGGCGCCTCGGGCCGGGTGGCAGGACGCGGCGGGGTCTGCGGCGCGGCCGGAGCTGCGGGCGGCGTCTGCGGGTTCGACGGCGCGTCGGAGGACGGCAGCTCGACCTCAGGACCCGCTTCCGCACCGACGCCTCGGAACGCCTGCACCGAGATCCCGATCGACGGCGCCGCAGCGGGCTGCTCGTCGACGGTGCTGTCCGACGTCGCGCTGTTCGACGTCACGCTGTCGGACGTCGCGCTCTCTGACGCCGTGCCTTCGGAGAGCGCACTCTCGGCGGGATGGTCATCCCCCTGCGCTGTGCGGGGCTCGACGGCCTCGGCGGTGGGGGCGACGGCATCGTCACCGGACTTCTTGCGGCGAGAGAAGAGGGCCATATGAGCCAGCCTAACCGGCAATCCGCACGGCGCTCCCTCCCGAGGCTCCGCCGACGCGGGCGCACCGGGACGGGGTCAGATCTTCTCGATCGGCGCGACCTTGATGAGGAGCTTCTTCTGTCCCGCCGAGTCGAACCGCACGTGAGCGATGCGCTTCGCGCCCTCGCCGGTCACCGCGTCCACCCGTCCTTCACCGAAGTCGACGTGACGGATGCGGTCGCCCGCGGCGAGTTCGAGGTCGCCGTTGTCGCGCATCTTGGCCGTGACCCTGTTGGGGAACTTGTCCATGGCGGTCGACAGCGGCTTCAAGGAGTCTCGCCCCGGCAACGACTTCACCGCGAAGCGATCTCCGGAGCCCGATCCGCCGAAACCGCCCTGACGACGGGCGTTCAGCGCACGCGACTGCATCCCGCCGCGCGAGTTGACGTCGCCCGGGGACTGCCGCCAGTCGATCAGGTTCGCGGGGATCTCCTGCAGGAAGCGGCTGGGCATCGCGACCGTGACCTCGCCGAACTGCGCGCGGGTCATCGCCAAGGACAGGTGCAGGCGCTTGCGGGCGCGGGTGATCCCCACGTAGAACAGTCGACGCTCCTCCTGCGGCCCTCCGGGCTCTCCCGCCGAGATGCGGTGCGGGATGAGGTCTTCCTCCACGCCGGTGACGAACACCGCGTCGTACTCCAGGCCCTTGGCGGTGTGCATCGTCATGAGCGATACGGAGCCGGATTCGTCGTCGAGATCGTCGGCGTCGGACACCAGGGCGACCTCGGTCAGGAAGTCGGTGATGGTGCCCTCGGGGTTGTTCCGGGCGAAGTCGCGCGTGACGGCGACGAATTCGTCGAGGTTCTCGACGCGTGCCTCGTCCTGCGGGTCGCGGCTGGCTCGCAGCGCGTCGAGGTAGCCGCTCTTCGACAGCAGCAGGCTGAGCCCATCGGCCACCGAGGTGGGCGGCGGCACTTCGCCCGTCGCCGGCAGCATGATCGCCGTCGCTTCGGCGAGCACCGCGTCGAGCTGCGCGATCGCGGCCTGGATCTTCGGGCCGACGCCGAGCTGGCCAGGAAGCGACAGGGCGTCTCGGAACGAGATCCCGTGTTCCTCTGCGAAGCGGGCGATCGCCGTCTCCGTGACATCGCCGATGCCGCGCCGCGGCTTGTTGAGGATGCGGCGGACGGACATCTCGTCAGCGGGGTTGGCGACAGCGACGAGATAGGCGAGCGCGTCCTTGATCTCGGCGCGCTCGTAGAACTTCGTGCCGCCCATGATCTTGTACGGCACAGCGGAGCGGATGAAGATCTCCTCCAGCGCGCGGGACTGCGAGTTCGTGCGATAGAAGACGGCCATCTCCGAGTACGGCATCCCCTTGCGGTGGAGTGCCTCGACCTCGTCGGCGACGAACTGCGCCTCGTCGTGCTGGGAATACCCGGTGAAGCCGATGATGGCGTCACCGTCGCCCTTGTCGCTCCAGAGCTTCTTGTCCTTGCGGTCGAAGTTGTTGCCGATCACGGCGTTCGCGGCGGACAGGATGTTCTGGGTGGAACGGTAGTTCTGCTCGAGCAGCACCACCTTCGCTCCGGGGAAGTCGCGTTCGAACTCGCTGATGTTGCGGATGTCGGCACCACGGAAGGCGTAGATCGACTGGTCCGAGTCACCGACGACCGTGAGCGACGCCCCGGCCTCACCGGCGCCCGGTGCCGGCTCAGGGTCGGGCTCGAAGATCATCATGCCGTTCGAGGCATATGGCTCCGATGCCGCACCCGCGCCCGACACCGGCCGGGTGAGCTCGTGGATGAGCGCGTACTGGGCGTGGTTGGTGTCCTGGTACTCGTCGACCAGGATGTGCCGGAACCGACGGCGATAGGTGTCCGCCACCTGGGGGAAGGCGCGGAACAGGTAGACGGTCTGGCCGATCAGATCATCGAAGTCGAAGGCGTTGGCCTTCTGCAGCTGCCGCTGGTAGTCGGCGAACACCTCGACGAATACGCGCTCGGCGGGATCCGACATGTTGGCCTGACGCGCATAGCCCTCGGCATCGGACAGCTCGTTCTTCAGCTTGGAGATGCGACCCTGCACCGCGGCGGGGGTGAGCCCGTACGCATCGGCCTCGTGCTCCTTCACGAGTCGCTTGATGAGCGCGCGCGAGTCGCCGGAGTCGTAGATGGTGAAGTTCTTGGTGAATCCGAACTGCTGGGCCTCGCGACGCAGGATGCGCACGCATGCGGAGTGGAAGGTCGAGATCCACATGCCGCGCGCGGCGTCGCCGATGAGCCCTTCGACACGCTCGCGCATCTCGCCGGCGGCCTTGTTCGTGAAGGTGATCGCGAGGATCTGGCTCGGCCACGCCTCCCGGCTGCGCAGCAGCGAGGCGATGCGGCGGGTGAGCACGCTGGTCTTGCCCGATCCGGCGCCCGCGACGATCAGCAGCGCCGGGCCGCGATAGGTGACGGCCTCGAGCTGCTGAGGGTTGAGGCCGGCGAGGAGATGGTCCTGCCCCGGGGTTCCCGACGAGCGAGGACCGGCTGTGGAGGGGACGATGAGAGGAGCTTCGGTCATGGCCCTACGAGTCTAGGCGTCGGCACCGACACCACGGCACGGAACCCCGCCTCCCCGGAGGCGTGCAGCGACTGCGCGTGCAGGTGACGCTACCGGGTCTCCAGCGCAAGGCGTCCGGCCAGGAGCACGTAGGTCGCGGCGAAGGAGCGGCGCAACCAGGTCACGACCCTCGGCCGCCCCAGCACCTGGGTGCGCATCGTGGCGGCGAAGATGCCGTACAGCGCGAAGACCACGAAGGTGAGGGCCATGAACACGAGGCTGAGTCCTGCCATCTGCCAGGCGGCGTCCGGCGCCTGCGACGGCACGAACTGAGGGAGGAAGGCGAAGAAGAAGATCGTGAGCTTCGGGTTGAGCACGTTGATGAGCACCGCCGTGCCGATCACGCGCCACGACGAGCGCGGAGCAGGATCCTCTTCGGCCTGGATCAGCGACTTGTCGCGCAGCGTCTGCCAGGCGAGGAAGAGCAGATAGGCGATGCCGATCCACTTGATCGTCTCGAATGCCACGGCGGAGGCGTTCAGGATCGCGGCCAGCCCCGTGATCGCCGCGATCATGTGCGGGATGACGCCGAGCGTGCAGCCGAATGCGGCGATGATGCCCGCTCTGCGCCCACGGGATATGCCCTCGGCGATGGAGTAGACGGCGCCGGTGCCGGGCGTCGCGACGATCACCAGCGTGGTCAGCAGGAATGCGATGCTCATCGACGTCCTCTCATGCGGTTCCCCGCGCTCACACCCTGTCTAGTCGGTCGGGCGTCGTGCGCGCACCCCCTGGAGGAAGATGGCGCGGGTGCGCGGGTGCGCGGGTGCGCGGGGGCACGAGCAGATCGCACCCCCGCTCACGACTCAGGCCCCGCGCCGCCGACGTCCCATCGTCGCCGCGCCGGCGGTGAGCAGCAGCAGCGCCAGGACTGCAGCCGCGAGGGGAAGCTCGGATCCGGTGGCCGCGAGCCCACCTGCGCCGGCGCCAGCACCGGCCCCTGCTCCCGCTCCCGCTTCCGCAGAGATCCGGATGTCGGCCCAGCCGAGGAGAGCGCCGCTCGCATCGAACACCGCGATCCGATGTGCCCCGAGCGGTGCATCCGCCGGGATCCTCACCGCGATGGTGCCGCCCTCCGCGAGCGCGCCCGTCGCGATACGCGTCGGATCGGAGTACATCCATATCGCGACGTCCGTGCCAGCGCCCTTCGCGTCGACGGTGATCGTGACCGTCTGGCCTCGCGTCGCGACCGCGGGATCGACGGTCAGACCACCGCGGTTGCCGTCGACGAGCTCCGTGCCGGGAAGCGGCGGGATCTCTCCTCCAGGAGTGCCGCCACCACCGGGGAGCGTCCCGGTGCGCAGCGCCTCCGAGGCGAAACCGTCGGCGAACCACCAGACCGGCCGCTGCCCGTCGACCGAAAGCGAGGCCGGCGCCGTGGCGAAGCCCTCGTTGTTGATGTCGGGCATTCCAGCCGGGCGGGCATAGTGCGCGATGCCCGGCTGTGCGGTGCCGTTCAGCGTGATCTCGGCCGAGCGCCCCTGACACCCGTCGTCGCACACCGCCCAGAGGCTGTCGCGCACGCTGTCGTAGTCGAGCGCCATCACTCCGGCGAGGCCGGGAGCGATCTCCGAGACCAGCGTCGCCGAGCCGTCGGAGCCGAGCGCGAAGGCGTACACATGACCGTTGTCCTCGACCGCGACGAGGAACAGCCCGCCCCCGTGTCCCGCGTAGTCCTTCGGGTCGTATGCGGCGCTCTTCCGGTCATCGAAGAGCTTTCCGGCGAGCGCGGAGTCCGGAACCCACTGCACAGCCTCCATGCCGAGGTTCGCCCCGACCGCAGGCAGCAGCGAGGTCAGGTCCCACTCCTGCTGGGCGACGAGATCGCCGGGCGAGGCGTCGGGGTCGACCTTCAGCACCACGTTCTGGTTCACGCCCTTGGCGCTGTTGTCTCGCTCGGATGCGACGTAGACGAAGCCGTCTCCGTCGACCGAGATGCCTTCGGTGTCTGGACCTGCGGCTCCCGGGTTCGCTGCATCCTTCTGGAAGCGCACCCGCTTGCCCGCGTCCCAGCCGTCGACCTTCGTGATCGAGCCGTCGGCGTGTGCTTCGAGCTTCCAGATGCGCCCCTCGCCGTTGTCGACCGCCCAGAGGAACGCCCCGTCGGCCGTCTCCTGCACGTCGAGACCAGAGCTGTCCTCGAGGAACGTCGGGATGCTGTCCACCACGCGCACCTCGGCGGAGCCTGGCCACGTTCCCACGGCGACCTCGCCGGCACAGACGTTCGCGACGCCCTTCGTGGAAGCAGCGGTGACGGCGAAGGCGCCGGTGGTGTCGGGGCAGCGGCCCCAGGTGGTCGCGGCGTGGCCATCGCCCCACGAGGTCGAGTCCACGAGCAGATCTCCGTCGAACACCCGCACCGCATCGCCCGCGCCGAGTCCGAAGCCGAGCTGAGCCCGCTCGATCACGAGGTACTCCCCCGCTCCGATCGTGGTGCCGTCCGCGATCGCGTAGGCGTGCGCGTCATCGTCGTCCTTCACCACGAGGCCCGACACATCGAGCGCGGCGTCCGTCGGGTTCACGAGCTCCACCCAATCGTCGGGCGAGCCGCCGTCGGACTCGACCTCGTTGATGCGCACCGGGTTGCCGCACGCGTTGCGCAGCCCCTTGGTCGAGACCGCGATGTCGACGAAGTCCCCGACGCCATCGGCACAGCGGGCGAGGACGCCGGCCGCGTGCGCGGTGTAGACGTGTTCATCGACCGTGTTGCCGTTCGCGTCGCGGATCGTCACGGTGTCGCCGTTACCGAGGCCGAAGACGAAGTTCTCCGGCTGGTCGAAGACGAAGTAGCCGCCCGGCTGCAGGATCGTCCCGGACGGGAGCGGCGTGGTCTCGGCGGCGTGCCCCGTCGGGTCGCTGTCCATCACGGTCCAGCCGGAGAGGTCGACCGCTGTGGCCCCGGTGTTGACGATCTCGACCCAGTCGGTGGTGTCGCCGTTCGACTCGATCTCGTTGATCACGACGTCGGGCATGACGCACGAGTTCGTCGCACCGGGAGTCGGGTGGGCGAGCACGAACGCCCCGACGCCGTCGGGGCAGCGAGCCAGGGTCGCCGCGGCGAAGTCGCCGTCGATCGCCGCGTGGCCCTGCCAGGGCAGCGTGTCGTCGATCATCGCGCCCGAGGCGTCATAGAGCCGGATGCGGTCGGCGCTGCCGATGCCGATCGGCTCGCGGAAGGCCACCTCGACGCCTCCGGAGAGGCCGATCGTCCCCTCCTCGACGACGAGGAACTGTCCCGCTCCGATCTGCGTTCCCGGAAGGAACTGCCAGCGGTGATCGTCGGAGTTGTCGCGGATCTCGTAGCCCGAGATATCGAGCGCTGCGGTGCCGGGGTTGAAGAACTCCACCCAGTCGGCCGGCTGCGAGTCGACCTCGTTGACGACGATGGAGCCGTCGACGGGAGCGACCGCGCAGTCGTTCGGCGCGCCCGGCGTGACCGTCGTCGCAGGTGCCCACGGCCCCGTCCCGTCGGGACAGCGTGCCCACACCGACAACGGCGCGGTGTTCTCGTACGCATAGGAGTCCGCTTCGGCGCCGCTCGGATCGAACAGCACGACCTCGTCGCCCTTGCCGAGTCCGAAGGCGAAGTCGACGTCTTTCACGAGCACCAGGAACTCCCCCGGTGCGAGAGACGTGCCATCCGGCGCCTTGCCGAAGCTGTCGCGCTTCTCGTCGGCGATGGTCCAGCCGGTGAGGTCCACCGTCTCGGCGCCGGCGTTGTAGAGCTCGACCTGATCGGCGAGGCCGCTAGCCGCGTCGTCGTAGACGATCTCGTTCAGCACGAGGCTCGGAGCAGCCGAGATCGCTTCGGTCGGACGGATGCCGGGATCGGCGCCGATCGCGACGGCGGGAGTGGCGAGCAGGGCGGCGGCGCTCAACGCGCACACCGCCGTGACCGCCGCTGCACGATGCATGCGGGGCATGGAGGACTCCTGGGTGGCTGGGCCGGCAGCCTCCGCGGGACGCGAGGACGGTCCGGACGGGACTCAGTCGGGTACCAGCCCAGACCAGCGACCCCGGATGGCCGCCGAGGATCCCTCGGGTGCACACCAGGTGAACAGGAGGTGGCGATTCCCGTCAGGCGATTCGCGTGCCAGGAGGCAGACGCCGGGCGGGGGTGCGGGTGCGCGCCCATGCCCCCGCGAACAGCGAGCCGGCGATGACGACCTGCACTCCGAGTCCGACGAACCAGCTCGGCACCGTCGATTCGATGACCTCTTGCGGTGTGCGGTATCCGCCATCGGGGTCACAGGCGTCCCAGCGCTGTTCGAGCGGCGACTGCTGGGCGCTGCGCAGGCCGTACTTGATCTGACCGAACAGGTCGACGGGGTAGCCACCGGTCGCATACTCGGTCGGGGTGGCATCGGCGAGCACGACGAAGGGGTTCGCCGACAGGGTCCACCAGACCAGATCGAATCGCGGCACCTCCTGCATGCTGTTCACCTCCCAGCGATCGCATTCGGGGTTGCCGTTCGCGTCGTACGGGCGGGAGTAGACGGTGGCCTCGCCGCGCACCGCCATGCCGCCGAGTCCGAACGCGATCAGCGTTCCGAACACGAGGGCGGCGACCACGAGATACGTCGTCGCCACCGAGAACAGCGGGCGCGCGATGAGACCGCTCAGGCCCACGCCGATCGCGGCGACGATGATGATCTCGGCCGCGAGCACGAGCAGGGAGACGAGCAGCACGACGGGGTTGGTGCCTCCGCCGAGCAGGGAGAGCCCGAGGAACGGAACCGCCACGACCAGGAAGGCACCGCCGGTGGCGACCGCAGCGACGAGCTTGCCCAGCATGATGTCACCGGTCGATGCGGCGGTCACCTGCACCGCGGCGAGGGTGGCGGCATCCCGATCGCCGTTGATCGCGTTGCCGCTGAGCGTCGGCGAGACGAGCACGACCAGCAGCAGGACGACGTTGACCACGATCGAGTACACGCCGGCGCCGATCGCGTCGCCCCACGAGTACACGGCGAAAGACAGAGCCGTGACGCCGAGCAGTACCAGAGCGAAGACGCCGAGCAGCACGTACCACCCGACGCTGCGCAGCCGCTGGGTCAGTTCCAGTCGGGCGATGATGCCGATGTTCGCGAGGCTCATGCGCCCGCCTCCGTTCCGGTGGGTGCTGGGGGCGGTGACGCCTGTTGCAGGTTCAGGAAGGTGTGCTCGAGCTGGCTCTGCGCCGGCGCGAACTCGACGACCGGGAGTCCCGCCTCGACGAGGTGCCGCAGTGCCTGCGCCGCAGCCCCCTCCCCTTCCAGGCGGACGAGCACGGCACCGCGATCCTGTCCGAGCGATTCGGGCGCAATGCCGAGGGTCGATGCCACCTGCCATGCGTCGGCCTTCGTCCGCTCCTCCGTCGCGCCGGCGAGACGCACCCGCCAGGCCCGCATCACGCGCTGTGCCGGCGCAGCGTCGACGACGGAGCCGGCGACGAGGAACACCGCGTCGTCGACGACCTCGTCCAGCTCGGAGAGGATGTGGCTGGAGATCAGCACGGTGCGCCCCTCGGCGGCGAGGCCGCGCAGCAGCACGCGCAACTGCACCCGCGCTTCGGGGTCGAGGCCGGAGGCCGGCTCATCGAGGAGAAGGACCTGCGGATCGTGCACGAGGGCACGCGCGAGTCCGAGCTTCTGCTTCTGGCCACGGGAGAGCACCTTGGCCGGGGAGTCAGCGAGGTCGGCCAGACCGACGAGGGCGAGCAGCTGCTGGGCGCGGACCTCGGCATCGGGCTTCTCGATCCCGTACAGACGGGAGGTCGTGACGATGGTCTCGCGAGCTGTGAGCGACGGCCAGGCGCCGAGCGCGTCCGGCATCCAGCCGAGCAGACGTCGCGCGGCGAGCGGGTCGACCGACGGGTCGACACCGCCGATGCTGATCGTCCCCGCGTCGGGAGCGAGCAGGGAGGCGAGCATCAGGAGCAGCGTCGTCTTGCCCGCACCGTTCGGACCAACGAGGCCGGTCACGCGCCCCGGCTCCGCACGAAGAGTGGCCCCCTTCACCGCCTGCACCGTCCCGAATGCTCTGCTGACGTCTTGCACAACGATTCCGGTCATGCGGTCAGTCTGGCATCCGCACACGGTCTCGGCCGGGACCTCCGGGCGGATGCTCAGTCCCGGCGGGGCGGTGGTGACACAATCGGCTCATGCGCACGATCCTCAACATCATCTGGGTCATCCTGGCCGGATGGGCCCTGTTCCTCGGGTACGTCCTGGCCGGCATCCTGCTGTGCATCCCGATCATCACGATCCCGTGGGCGATCGCCTCGTTCCGCATCGCCGCCTACGCGATCTGGCCCTTCGGACGAGAGGTCATCAGCAAGCCGACCGCCGGGGTCGGATCGTTCCTCGGCAACGTGCTCTGGGTGATCCTCGCCGGCTGGTGGCTCGCGATCGGCCACATCGTCTCGGGCATCCTGCTGTGCATCACGATCATCGGCATCCCGATGGGCATCGCCGACTTCAAGATGGTCCCCGTCTCCCTCATGCCGCTGGGCAAGGAGATCGTCTCCACGCGGCGCGGGGCCTTCGACCGCACACTCTGAACGGGACGTCTCCTGCACTGAACCGATCTACACTGGCCCGATGGATGCCGCCCGCCTGATCGCCTGGGATCAGGAACTCCGGTCGGCGCATTCCCGTCTGCGCGCTGCCCTCGCTGCCACGCGCGACGCGCTCGGCCGGGGTGCGGACGTGCCGGATGCGACGTCGGAGCTCGTTCTCTACTGCATCGGCTTCTGCGCCGCCCTCGACGGTCACCACGGCGCCGAGGACCGGCAGCTCTTCCCTTCCCTGCGCGCCGAGCATCCCGAGCTCGGCGGAGTCATCGACAAGCTCATGCAGGATCACTCGATGCTCGCCCACCTGCTCGCCTCGCTGCGCAGTGCGGCCGAGCGCGGGGATGACGCGGCGACGATCGGCGGGCACCTCGACGGGATCGCGGCGATCATGGAATCGCACTTCCGGTTCGAGGAACGGGAGATCCTCGAACCTCTGCGCACGCTGACGCTCGACGACGACGTGAAGAGCGTGCTCGGCCCGCTCTGACGCGGTCGGAGACGATTCAGCCGCGGAAGAAGGCGACGCCGAGGTCCGGATGGTCCACGAACACCCCGTCGATGCCCTGACGGGCGAGGACGCCCCACTCCGCCTCATAGTCGCCGAACTCCCCGCGGCCGCCCGGACCTCGGAACTCCGCGGCGAGGAAGGCGTTCTCCGGTCGGCACGTCCACGTGAAGACCTGCAGTCCGCGCGCGTGCGCATCGGCGACGATCGTGTTGCCACGGTCGAGCAGCATCTTCTTGCTCACGCTGATGCCGTCGACCCGACCGACCAGAGCGTCGAGCCCCTTCGGCGCGACCGTCTCCTTATAGGTCAGCGCACGCTTGCCCTCCGCCACCAGCAGGTCGTAGGGACGCCCCGACGCCTCGATCAGATAGATGTACGAGGCCGAGATCCCGCGCTCTCGCAGCTGCCCGAGCACGGTCGATTCGAAGCACTCGATCACCAGGGGCAGCTCGCCCTCGGCCCATCCGGCGTCGTGCAGCTCGAGGTCGATGAGCGGGGCGAGCTCGAGGCCGATGCTCGCGAAGTACGTGGCGTGCTTGACCTCGAGCACCACGCCGATCTCGCGTCCGTGCTCCGCCGAACCCTCACGCACGATGTCGAGCACGTCGCGCAGTCGCAGGATCTGCTGAGCGCCGTCGAAACTCGCGCTCGAGGCCCGCACCTCCGGCAGACGCTCCCGGATACGCAGGGTGGACAGCTCCGCCCAGGTGAAGTCCTCGGTGAACCAGCCGGTCAGCGCGTTTCCGTCGACGCGTTTGGTCGTCTTGCGGTCGGCGAACTCCGGATGGTCCGCCACATCGGTCGTGCCCGAGATCTCGTTCTCGTGACGCACGATGAGCACACCGTCCTTCGTCGCCACGACGTCGGGCTCGACCGCATCCACCCCCATGGCGAGGGCGAGCTCGTAGGAGGAGCGGCTGTGCTCCGGACGGTAGCCGGGCGCACCGCGGTGCCCGATGACGAGGGGGAAATTCCTGGGCACGCTCTCAGCGTAGAACACCCCGGCGGCGCCCCCTGCCGAGTATCGTGGAGGAAAGAGACCTACTACCCCCCTTTGGAGTGAGGCCCACCAATGAGCAACTTCGCTTTCAACAACCCTGCTTTCCAGCAGCAGGACCCGCGCAACGTCGCGACGTACCCGGGCGGACCTCAGGCTGCCCAGGGCGCGCAGAGCGCCTCGCTCCAGCACGGGGCGATGGACGCTGCGGCCAACGCACAGCTCGAGGGCATGTACGCGGCACCGCCCGCCGGCGCCATCGAGACCGACCGCATGTCGGTCGAGGACACCGTCTGGAAGACCGCCGGCCTGTTCGGCATCCTGCTCGTCACCGCCGCGATCGGCTGGGTGCTGACGCTCGGCGGACTCGACGTCCCCCGCTACAACCCGTACAACCCCGCTGCCGTCAACGTGCTGCCGTGGGCCATCGGAGCCCTCGGCGGCTTCGTGCTCGCCATGGTCATCACCTTCACGTCGCGCAAGAAGGTGCGCCCCGCGCTCATCTTCGCCTACGCGGCCTTCGAGGGTCTCTTCATCGGCGGCATCTCGGCGTTCTTCGAGGTGCAGTGGCCCGGCATCGTGTTCCAGGCGACGCTCGCGACGATCTCGGTCGTCGGTGTGACCCTCGCGCTCTTCGCGAGCGGCAAGATCCGCGCCTCGAAGAAGGCCACCAAGATCTTCATGATCGCGATGATCGGCTACCTGGTCTTCTCGCTCCTGAACCTCGTCCTCATGTGGACGGGCGTGAACACCAACGCGTTCGGTCTGTTCAGCCAGGAGATCTTCGGCATCCCGCTCGGCCTCATCATCGGCGTCCTCGTCGTGATCATGGCCGCGTACTCGCTGGTGCTCGACTTCGATCAGATCCAGCAGGGCGTCCGCAATGGCGCTCCCCGCAAGTACGGCTGGCTCGGCGCCTTCGGCATCATGGTCACTGTCGTGTGGCTCTACGTCGAGATCCTGCGCATCATCGCGATCGCCCGCGGCAACAACTGACGCGACCGCGTCGCCACAGTCGCAGAGGCCCGTCTCCCACGAGGGAGTCGGGCCTCTTGGCATATCCGGGGGTGCACGCGCAAGGGGTTGGCACTCGGATCCGGATTTCGGCAGGCTTGTGGACAAGAAGCCCCGGCACCCCGGGGCTCCCGATCACAGGAGCTGACCATGAGTTTTCTCGGCTTTCTTCTTCTCGGCCTCATCGCCGGTGCCATCGCCAAGCTGATCCTTCCCGGCAAGCAGGGCGGCGGCTGGTTCATCACGCTGCTTCTCGGCGTCGTGGGTGCGCTGCTCGGCGGCTGGCTCGGCAGCCTGATCCTCAACCGTCCGCTGACCGAGTTCTGGGACCTGGGTACGTGGCTCCTCGCCATCGGCGGCTCGATCATCGTCCTGCTGATCTACGGCCTGATCGCCGGCCGTGGCCAGAAGGTCAACGACTGACGATCCCCCGGATCCAGACGCCCGCCCCCTTCGGCAGCATCACGCTACCGAAGGGGGCGGGTCATTTCTGTGCGCCCTGCGCCTTGCGCTCCAGCAGTGCGCGCTCCCGATCGTTGCCGGCGAGCGCCGCCGCGGTGGCGAACTCGCTGCGGGCCTCCTCCTCGCGACCGAGTCGACGCAGCAGCTCTCCCCGAGTGGCCGGCAGCAGATGGTAGCCGCGCAGCGCCCCGGAACTCGCCAGCTCGTCGATGATGCGCAGCGCGGACGCAGGGCCGGTTGCCATCGCGACGGCCGCCGCTCGATTGAGCTCCACCACCGGTGACGGGGAGATGCGGCCCAGCGCCTCGTACAGCACGACGATCCGATCCCAGTCCGTCTCGTCGACCGACGCCGCCACACCATGACACTCCGCGATCGCCGCCTGCAGGCAGTACGTCCCCCGGCCGCGGCCGAGCGCATCGGCGGTGGCGAGAGAGGCCCGGCCCCGCGCGATACGACCCCGGTCCCAGCGCCTGCGATCCTGATCGGCCAGCAGCACGGGGTCTCCATGTCTGTCCACCCGCGCGGCGAACCGGGCCGCCGTGAGCTCCATCAGGGACAGCAGACCGTGCGCCTCGGGTTCCTGCGGCATGAGAGCGGCGAGCACCCGGCCGAGGCGGATGGCCTCGTCGCTCAGCTCAGGACGCATCCATTCAGGCCCACTGCTCGCGGCGTGCGCCTCGTTGAAGATCAGATACAGCACCCCGAGGATCGCACCGATGCGCTGAGCCCGCTCCTCACGGGGCGGCACTTCGAACGGAGCGTTCGCGGCGGCGAGCGTCTTCTTCGCGCGGACGATGCGCTGCTGCACGGTCGCCGTCGGCACCAGGAACGCACGGGCGATCTCCTCACTCGACAGCCCGCCGACGACACGCAGCGTCAGAGCGACCTGAGCCTCCTTGGCGAGCACCGGGTGGCAGGAGATGAAGATCAGTCGCAGCACGTCGTCATCCACGGCATCCGGATCCCACAGCAGGTCGCCGCCCTCCGCCTGTTCCCGCTCCAGGTCATGCGCGAGCAGGGCCACCCTGTCGTCGAGTCGTTCCTGGCGACGCCACCGGTCGATGGCCTTGCGCTTCGCGACCGCCGTCAACCATGCCCCGGCGTTACGCGGAACCCCCTCGACCGGCCACTGCTGCAACGCATCGATCAACGCTTCCTGGGCCAGGTCCTCCGCGAGCCCGAAGTCACCCACCATCCGGGTGAGCGCGCCGACGATACGCGCCGACTCGATGCGCCACACCGCGGCGACGGCGCGCTCCGCCGACCCGGGATCGGGTGCCGAGCGCGCCGTCTCGTCGTTCACGGGAGGCGTCATCGCTGCTCGTCCGTCACTGCTGCGCGCGCTGCTCTGCGTCCTCGCGCCAGCCCGCTTCCTTCTGGATCCACTCGTTGTCTGCGGGGAAGTCCTCGACGCCGGTCACGCGACGCACCTCGAGGTACGACCCTCGTCCGAGAGGAGCACGGCTCGCCCACTCCGCCGCCTCTTCGCGCGTGGGGACCTCGATGATCCAGAAGCCGTTGAAGAGCTCTTTGGTCTCGCCGTAGGGGCCGTCGGTGATCAGCGGCTTCTCGGCGCTGAAGTCGACGACGAAGCCCTCGGCTGCGTCGGTCAGTCCCTCACCGGCCACGAGCACACCGGCCTTGATCATGGATTCGTTGTACTTGCCCATGGCCTCGATGACCTGCTCGAAGGGCATCTCCTTGTACGCCTCCACAGCCTCGTCGGTCGCGCGCATGATGAGCATGAACTTCATGGGGTTCTCCTTGTTCGATGGGCCGTCTCTCGACCCTCTCATCTAGGACGTCGAACGGGAACGCCGCGGATCGACATCGTTCCGGAATTCTCTCCGAGAAATTCTGTCCGAGCGACGGAGAAGCTCTGGTGTCGGGAAGTCAGGCGCGACGGGACGGGCGCGCGGCGGCTTCGGCGATCACTGCCGTGAGGGCGTCGAGCGAGCGCTGCGGGCTCCACGCGGCCGCGACCGACGGGGCTTCGGCGCTCAGAGCCGCAAGTCGATCGGGGTCTGTGAGCAGTGCGCGGATCGCCTGTCCCAGCGCCTCGACGTCACCGCTCGGCACCAGAACGCCACCGCCCTGTTCCAGGACATCCCGGATACCGTACCGGGCGTCGTAGGACACCACCGGGGCACCGTGCAGGAGCGCCTCGACGATCGACAGCGGCTGTCCCTCGAAGGCGGTCGCGGTGACGATCATCGCGGCTCGATCGAGAACGGTTCCCGGTGAATCCGTGTAACCGGCGAGGAGCACACGATCTCCCGCATCGAGCTCCGCGATCAACGCGCGCAGCCGCTCCTCCTCCGGGCCGCCGCCCCAGATCTCCATGCGGGTGCCAGGCACGTCGGCCGCGAGGAAGGCGCGGATCGCCTGATCGACGCGTTTTCCGGGCGCGAGGCGCCCCAGCACCACCACGAGGCCCTCCTCGCGCAGGTCGTCGCTACGGTCGACCGGAGCGATGGGGTTCGGCACCAGGACGTGTCGAGCCGATGCACCGAAGCGCGACACGACGTCATCGCGCTGCGTGGCGGTCGGCCAGATCACGGCGTCGAACCGGTCGGCCAGCCGGAACCACCGTGTCCAGAGCGTGTTCATCGGGGCATCAGGCGTGTACGGCGCCTCCACGTGCATGGTGTGGATCGTGTGCAGGATGCGCACGCGCGGGTCGGACCAGTCCGCGATGAGCTCGCCGAGCTGCCTGGACTCGCAGATCACGATGATCCGACGGTCGCCGAAGGCCCCGGTCACGTGGTCGAGCCAGGCTCGATAGAGGCCGCGGAAGCCGTGCAGCGCTCCCGTCACCTGGCCCGCGGCGTCGTAGACGAGCACGGGCTCCTCGCTCAGATGCCAGTCCGGGTTGCCCGGGATCACCGGCAGCGCCGCGAACGGTCGCCCCTCGGCATCCGTGAGCACCCGGTACTCCACATCGGGATCGGCGCTCACGGCGGGATCTGCGGCTGTCCGCAGCCAATCGGCCGCTCCCCCGTCGGAAGCCGTGGCCTCGTCGAACAGGTTCCGCATGCGCGAAGGATCGACGAGCGCACCCTGCTCCGCGAACGTCCGTCGGTGCTCGGCGTGGTCGGCCACGGTCCCCGGGTCGAACGTGAGCAGCTGCGGGCCCGCGCCGTCGGCCACACCCGCGGCGGCGAGCTGTCGGGCGCGTGTGAGCGTCGCGATCGTGTATCCGCCGTCCATGCCGGGGATGAGCCGACTGGACAGCACCAGATACTCGGCGTCGGGAAGTGCCGGCGCCGCGTCGGGGAGCATCGTGCTCCCTACTCCCACTCGATCGTCCCCGGCGGCTTCGACGTGACGTCGAGCACAACGCGGTTGACGTCGCGGACGCCGTTCGTGATGCGGTTGGAGATCTTCGACAGCACGTCGTACGGCAGGCGCGTCCAGTCGGCCGTCATGGCGTCTTCACTCGACACCGGGCGCAGCACGATCGGGTGACCGTAGGTGCGACCGTCACCCTGCACGCCCACCGAGCGCACGTCGGCCAGAAGCACGACCGGGCACTGCCAGATCTCCTGGTCGAGGCCGGCCTTGGTCAGCTCCTCGCGGGCGATGGCGTCGGCCTCACGCAGAATCTCGAGACGGTCAGCGGTGACCTCACCGATGATCCTGATGCCGAGGCCGGGCCCCGGAAACGGCTGGCGTCCGACGATCGCCTCGGGGATGCCCAGCTCGCGACCGATCGCACGCACCTCGTCCTTGAACAGGGCGCGCAGCGGCTCGATGAGCTCGAAGTCGAGGTCGTCCGGGAGACCGCCCACGTTGTGGTGCGACTTGATGTTCGCGGTGCCAGCGCCGCCGCCCGACTCGACGACGTCGGGGTAGAGCGTGCCCTGCACGAGGAACTTCACCGGAGCGCCACCCGAGGCCTTGGCTTCGGCCACCAGGTCGAGCTGCACCTTCTCGAACGCGCGGATGAACTCGCGGCCGATGATCTTGCGCTTCTCCTCGGGGTCGGTCACACCCTGGAGGTGACCGAGGAACGTGTCGGCGGCATCGACCGTGATGAGGCGCACACCGGTGGATTCGACGTAGTCCTTCTCGACCTGCTCGCGCTCGCCCTTGCGGAGAAGCCCGTGGTCGACGAAGACGGCCGTGAGCTGGTCGCCGATGGCCTTGTGCACGAGAGCGGTCGAGACCGCGGAATCGACGCCACCGGAGAGCGCGGAGATGACGCGGGCGTCACCCACCTGCTCCCGGATGCGCTCGATCTGCTCGGCGATCACGTTGCCGCTGTTCCAGTCCGAGGCGAGTCCGGCACCCTTATGGAGGAAGTTCTCCAGCACACGCTGGCCATGGTCGGAGTGCTTGACCTCGGGGTGCCACTGCACACCGTAGAAACCGCGCTCGGGGTTCGCGAATGCGGCGACCTTGGTCGCTTCCGTCGTCGCGAGCACCTCGAAGCCGTCGGGGGCCTCGGCCACCTGGTCGCCGTGGCTCATCCAGACGTTCTGCTGCACCGGCTGGCCGCCGAGCAGCGTGCCGCCGTCGCCCGTGATGACGGCGTCCGTCGCGCCGTACTCGCGCAGACCGGTGTTCGCGACCTCGCCGCCCAGTGTCTGGGCCATGTACTGGAAGCCGTAGCAGATGCCGAGAGTCGGGACACCGAGATCGAAGACCGCGGGGTCGAGCTTGGGGGCACCCTCCTCGTACACCGACGACGGTCCGCCGGAGAGGATGATCGCGACCGGGTTCTTCGCGGCGATCTCCTCTGCCGTGGCGGTGTGCGGCACGATCTCGCTGTACACACCCGCCTCACGGACGCGACGGGCGATCAGCTGCGCGTACTGCGCGCCGAAGTCGACGACGAGCGCAGGACGCTGCTGGGTCTCGGACTGTTCGGTCAACGGACACCTTCCGGGGCGGGGGCGGAGGCCTCGGCGGCCTCCCTGGTGGCGAGATAGGTCTTGACTTCACGGGCGACGACCGCCTCCATGAAGAACGACAGCAGCGGCACGACGCCGCCGAGCGCGAGGAGGATGAAGCGCGGGAAGCGCCAGCGCATCAGGCTCCACATGCGGAAGCACGCGAAGAGGTACACGACATAGAACCAGCCGTGCGCCACGAGGATGAACAGCGACAGGTTGAAGCCGTCACCCAGAGACGTCATCTCGCAGGAGTTCGTCATGGGGGCGAACAGCGACCACCACTGGCAGTCGGGACCGGCGAGCACGCCGGCGAACCAGAGCGGACCTCCGGAGCCGCCCATGAAGAGCTCGAGGTGGATCGGCGTGTACTTCAGCACCATCTCGGTCAACAGCAGGAGCAGCATGACACCTGTGATGATCGACGCGATCTGGTAGAACTTCAGTGCACCGCGGATCGCCGGAAAGCTGGCGACTTTCGGTTCGGGCATGCGTCCAGTCTAGCCGCCGGGAAATCGTGACGAATCCGGCAGCGGCGTCCGGGAGAGGGCGATGCATCGGTCAGGAATCGAGAAGCGGCCGGAAGGTCACGGTCGTAGCGTCGTCGACATGAACACGACCATCGATTCCCTCACCCTCGACGTCCCGGATGTGGACGCCGCCCGCTCCTTCTACGCGGAGGCGTTCGACCTGGGCGACCGCCTGCGGTTCCGCGCCGCGGATGCCCCCTCCTCCGGCTTCCGCGGCTACACGCTGTCGCTCGTCGTCTCGCAGCCCGCGAACGTGCACGCGCTCGTCGATGCGGCCGTCGCCGCTGGGGCCACCGTGATCAAGCCCGTATCGAAGTCGCTCTGGGGCGTCGGTGGCACGATCCAGGCACCGGACGGTGCGATCTGGAAAGTCGCGACCTCGGCGAAGAAGGACACCGCTCCCCCGAGCCGCACGGTCGACGAGATCATCCTCCTGCTCGGCGCAGGCGATGTGGTCGCCTCGAAGACCTTCTACGTGGAGCGCGGCATCCCGGTCGACAAGAGCTTCGGCCGCAGCTACGTGCAGTTCGACACCGGATCCGGCTCGATCGGCCTCGGCCTGTACCGGCACGCGTCACTCGCCAAGGATGCGGGCGTTCCGGCAGAAGGCTCGGGCTCGCATCGGATCACCGTCAACGGCGTGCTCGGTGCGGCCGTCGATCCCGACGGCTTCGTCTGGGCTCCCGTCGCGGTGAGCGCCTAGGCGACGCGTTCACCACCCGTGATGGCGAGCGCGCTCCTCGACGGCCTCTACGAGCCGATCGGCGTAGTCCAGTCCGTCGTCGTCCGCTAGGAGGTCGGCGCGCGCGGCCACGAAGGCGGCGGAGACCCCGCCGCGGATTCGCTCGACGGCATCCCGTGCCGCCTGCGCCTCGACTCCGAGCGTTTTGGCCGCTTTCAACCAGTGCGTCATCCCAATGCGTGCCATCACGCGCTCGCCTCCGATGGACACCGCAGAGGGCATCGGCTGATCCCCTCGGTAGAGCGCGTTGCTTCCGAGGTCGTAGAGAGGCGCCAACCTCATCTGCGTCCCCGAATGGATGACGGAGTAATTCTTGGCATGTGCATCGGTGTTCGCCGCGGCGCAGGTGAAGACGAGCGCTTCGAACAGCTCGTTCGCCGCGCGCCGCTGCTCGGACGGGGCGAACGCCCGCACCACCCGAGCGAACTTCTCCAGCCCGGGGCCACCGTCGGATTGGTACTTGAGCGCGGGGTCGACGCTGAGTGCCTGCCCGAAATCCTCCTGATGGAGCCGGTGGAGCCGATCACCGGCTTGGACACGGTCATAGCGCTTCGCGACGAAGACGAAGTCGCCGCGGTCCGTGACCATGAGCCCGTGGTCGGCGACCCGCAACCCCAGACGACGCCCAGCTCTCATGGTCAGAAACTCGTTGACGTCGTGACGGCCACCACGCGCTGCGGGCTTCAGGATGTGGGTGGTCGGCGTCGAATCCCGCGGAACACCCCATTGGCCGTCGTCTGAACGGTACAGCGCAAGCTTCGGCTGCGCACCGGCGAGGCTCCAACGGAACTCGTCGTACCTCTCGGACCAATTCCCTGCGGAATCGACCACGGACGCGACGAGTTCGCCGAGGTCGTCGATGTAATGCACGTCACCCGTGCGCGCCGCAGCGTCGTCGGACGCTTCGCCCGGAGGCAACAGCTGGAGCGCACCGGCCGTATCACGTCCGACATGGCGGAGGAGACCCATCGGGTTCCGGGGACTCGTGTGATGCGCAGCAGCGATGGCCTCCAGAGTTGCGGGGTTGTCGCTCAGCAACCCCTGCAGGAACGGTCGTGCCACCCGGTTGCCGTACTCCGCACCGGCCACGAGTGGCATCGAGATCGAGAGTGGCGTCGCCACGGGCGACAGATCGTCGTCATACGCGAAGCTGATCGCGCCATGCGCATTCTGAGTGAACAGGCCGGTGCGCTGACCATCGACGAACGCGACCAGATCGCCCTGCGCAGAGGATGCGGCGTTCATCTCCCGCCCTCCTCCTCGCTCCACAAGGCACTGAGATCGAACGAGGAATCGCCTTTTGCGTGCTCCTGGACGTTCAGCTGCAGTCCGAGAGACTCCACCACATGCAGAACCCGGCGAAGCGTCGGGTTGTCGACGCGCCCAGTCTCCAGCTTCACCAACCAAGGCCTATCGACGTCCGCCCGCTCAGCAAGCTCCGTCTGACTCCAGCCTCGACGCAGACGCGCGCTTCTCAGAACGGCCCCGAGCTGTCGCGCTGAGTGGAATGGTTGACTCTCCATGACACCTCCATGCTGTGTGTTTAAAAACACTATCGCCTATGTGTCGTAAAAGTAACACTTGGCCTAGTGCGTTTGAACACACTTCTCGGCCTGTGGTCTGGAACACACAATCGGGCGAGGAGACGACGACGGCCGCCGGGATCACTCCCGACGGCCTTCGCCTGTGTCATCCGGTCAGAACCACCGGGTCAGGAGTTCCCAGAGCCAGTCGAGGATCGCGCCGATGATCCCGCCTGCCCGGTTCACGGTGACCGTCGCGGTCGCCGCGTCCCCGTCCGCCTGCGATGCGGCGACGGTGTACTTGCCGGACGGAGCGCTCTTCGGCACGGTGACCGACGTGCTGAAGGTGCCGTCTGCGCCGACCTGGACGGTGCCGACCTGCACCGGCTTGCCCTTCTTCGGACGCAGTTCGATGCTCACGGTCTCGCCGGGCACGTAGCCGGCGCCGGTGACCTTGAGGTTCTTGCCGGCGGTCACCTTGGACGAACCGAGCGCGATCGTCCCGGCGAACTCTTCCTCGCCGGCGATCGTGAACGGCACCTGCACGGTGGTTCCGGTGCCGGCGACGTTCACGGTGAGCACCTGGTCGCCGAAGACGCCGGACGGAACCGTGAAGGTCAGGCTGGCGCGCCCGCCCTCGTCCGTGGTGTCGACGACAGCCGGATCGACGGCGCCGGCAGCGAGCTGCGTGCCACCGAGCGACAGCGTCACCTCGCCCGGAGCCGGCTCACCGGCGCTGAACGCCAGCGAGGAGAGCGACACGGTCACCTGGTCGCCGGCGCTGTAGCCGTCGGCGTCCGCCGCGCTGACCGAGACTCCGACGGCGCGCTGGGCGTAGTCGGGGCTCGCGGTCTTGTTCGCGTCGAACCAGTCGACCATCGACTGCAGGTCGATCTTGCCGGTGTCGCGCTTGCCCGTGCCCTCCTTGAAGGTGAAGAAGTTGTCTCCACCAGCCGCGAGGAACGAGTTGGCTGCGACCGTGTAGTTCGCAGCCGGGTCGAGCGCCGCACCGTTGAGCGTGATCGAGGTGATCCGCGAACCCTGCGCCGCGGCGGGGTCGTAGGTGTAGACCAGACCCTTCGAGACGCCGAGCTTGAGGAACGGACGAGCCGAACCCGCCGGCTGCCACTGCTCCTCGAGAACACCCTTCAGCTGCGCACCCGTGAGCGTCAGCGTCACCAGCGTGTTGGCGAACGGCTGGACCGTCGCCGCCTCGCGGTAGGTGACATTGCCCGCCGGATCGTTCGCGCCCGCCGAGGCGTACGACAGGTTGGCACGGATGCCACCCGGGTTCATGATCGCCACATCGGCGCCCGTGGACCACTTCTGCACGTCGGCGACGAAGTTGCCGATCGTGGACTCGCCACCGCGGTTCTCCGAACCGTTGGTCTGACGCGCACGGTTGAAGTCGGCGGTGATGTCTCCGACCTTGACCGCGCCCAGCACGTCGGCCTCGGCCTTCGCCTGGTCGACGATCGCCTGTACCTCGGGCACGGCCGGGTACAGCGGCTTGCCCGCGGCGGTGAGGGGCTTGATCTCGTTGGTGATCGAGATCAGGTCCTTCGTCTTCGGGTCGACCTTGATGTTCATCAGGCCCAGGTTCTCGCCGTACTGCCCCGCGGAGACCACCGGGCGGCCGTCGATCACGTGGTTGTAGGCGAGGTGGGTGTGCGCCGAGACGATCGCGTCCACGTCGCCGTCGACCCCGTAGACGATCTCGCCGAGCGGCGAGTCCGGGGTGATGCTGGAGACGGCGGTGCTGGATGCACCCTCGTGCACGAGCAGGATGACGACATCCGCCTCGCCGTTGGACTCGTCACCGTCGCGCAGGTCGTCGGCCACCGCGTTCACGGAGTCGACGATGCTGCGCACCTCGAGGTCCTTGATGCCCTCGGGCGAGACGAGCGAATCGAGGTCTTCGGTGACCGCTCCGACGAAACCGACCCGCACCCCGTCGAGCTCCTTCACCCATGCCGGTGCGAGCGCGGGCTCGCCGGTCTCGGTGACGAACACGTTCGAGGAGATGTACTCCCAGTCCGCGCGGTCCTGCACGCGGTCGCGGAGGTCGGCCCAGCCCTGATCGAACTCGTGGTTGCCCGCCGCGCTGACGTCGAGGCCGGCTGCGTTGAGCGCGTCGATCGTGGGGTTGTCGTCGTTGATGAACGAGGTGAACGTGGATGCGCCGATCAGGTCGCCGGCACCGGCGAAGATCGTGTTCGGATTCGCCTCACGGAACTGCTTGACCGCACCGGCCAGCACCGCTGCACCCGCTGCGGCACCGTCGGCCTCGATGCGACCGTGGAAGTCGTTCACCGTGACGACGTCGATGCTCACCGGCGGGATCTCCGAGGAGACGCCGACGATGATCGGGTCGTGGTCGCTGGAACGGTAGGGCGTGCCCTGCTCGGTCGCGCCGAAGGCATAGCCACGGTCGCTCCACTCGGGCGAGTTGATGCCCCACACGCCGGCGCCGGTGATCGACGAGGCGAGCGACGGAGACGCGATCACGTGGTCGAGCGATCCGAGCTCGCCGTCGAACGAATACGTGTACTGACCAGATGCCTTGTCGGCGACGAGGTCGCTCCACCCGTTCGAGGTGAACACGTCGATCGGGTCTTCCTTGCCGTAGGCGTTGAAGTCGCCGATCAGCAGCATGTCGCCGCTGCCTGTCGTCTCTTCCAGCTGAGCGGTGAAGGCGAGGATCGCGTTCGCCTGCTTCACCCGGTCGGCGTTGAAGAAGCCCTGACCGTCGGCCGGCTCCGCACCTGCCCCCTCGGGCGGCGACTTCGACTTCAGGTGGTTCGCCACCACCGTGACCACGCGTCCGTCGATGTCGAACGCCTGAGCGATCGGTTCGCGGGCGTTGCCCCACACGGACTCATCGGTGACGGTGACGCTGTCGCCGACCCGCTTGACGGCGTCCTTCTTGTAGATGATCGCGTTGGTGATGAAGTCGGTCGTCGCCGCGTCGTTCAGGGCGGCGGGCGTGGGCACGTAGCCCCACACGTCGCTCCCGGCGTCGGCGTTGAGTCCGGCGACCAGATCCTTCAGGGCCGTGTCGATCGGCTTGCCCAGCTTCACCGAGTTCTCGATCTCCATCAACGACACGATGTCCGCGTCCAGTCCGTTGATCGCCGCGACGATCTTCGACTTCTGGATCGCGAACTGCGCCGCGTTCGCGGCCCCGCGGGCGCTGGAGTTCTCGCTCTTCAGCGTCGTGAAGTAGTTGTAGACGTTGAACGACGCGACCTGCACGTCGCCGCCGACCTCCGGAGCCTGTGCGGGGCGCGGGTTCGTCGCCGTGAATCCGACCTTGAGGTCGGCGGACGAGGAGTCGTCGATCGGGACGACCGGCTGCAGGCGCCAGTCGTTGAAGCCCCACTGCAGCACGTAGCCGTTGTCGCCGAAGTCGACGGTGTCGCCGTTGCGGACCACCGTGTCCTTCGTGAAGTACGGCTGCTGTCCCGGGTGACCGCTGTTGGTGACCTGGATCGACCAGCCGTCATCCAGCAGGATGCGGTTCGCGCGGTTCGCTGCAGCGATCGCGGCGGCCTGATCACCGGGTCGCGTGGTCTCGGTGCTCTTCACCGCGAGCGCGTCGCCGGCGTTGAGCCAGAGCGCTCCGAAGTTGAACAGCTGGTGGCTCGAAGCCAGGCGATAGGTGCCTTCCGGGGCCACGTACATGTTCTCGTACTGCTCACGGTCGGTGCCCTGCACCGTGGCGGGCAGCGGGGTGACGGCGGGAACTCCGACGCCGGCGGTGACGACCGAGACGTCGGCGGCTGCCGCCGGGTTGATCTGCGTCTGACCGAAGTACTCGCTCACCGAACCCGTCACCGAGACGAGGTCGCCGATCGCGAGGGTCGGGGTCAGCGCGTTCAAGAAGACGAACACACCGTCGGACGCACCGGGAGTCGCATCGGTCGTGCCGCCGGACCCCTGTGTCTGGATCACGATGCCCTTGTAACCGCCGGTGCGGTAGTCGGCCGTGACGACACCCTCGACCTGCACCGTCTGGCCGTTCAGCGGCGAGACGTCGGTGGTGCCCTGAACCTCGGCGATCGTCGCCTTCTTCGGATCGGTGCCGGGGCCGGGGCCGGGGTCGACGCCGCCCGAGTTCTGCGGCGTGATGGCGGCGGAGAGCGTGAAGTCGGCACTGTTGACGTCGGTGTCGACACCGCCGGTGCGGTTGAGCGACTTGACGTCGGTGTTGCCGGCGGGTGCGGTCGCCGCCGCACCCTCGAACGTGTTGGACGTGCCGTAGCCGAGCAGGTCGACGACGCCGTCGACGCCCACGACCGAGCCGGGAGTGAGACTCACCGCCGCCGTACCCTCGACGAGCGCGAGCGTGCCGTTGGTGCCGCTCGGGGTCAGAGCGCTGACGGTATCAGGGGTCGGAAGCTCCGCACCGTTCGCGCCGTTGCTGTTGCCCTGCACCAGGTAGTAACCGCCGGCGGGGATCACACCGGTGAGCGGAGCGACGCCGTTGAAGGCGGCCGACCCGGTGGCGGACCGGTACTGCAGCGACATCCCGTCGAGCGTGACCGGAGCCGAGGTGGGGTTGTAGAGCTCGACGAACTTGTTCTTGAAGGCCGCGCCCGCGCTGCCGCCGGAGAGGTAGGCCTCGTTGATCACCACCCCCGTGCCCGTGGTGTCGGCTGTGGCGGGAACCGCGGCCAGCGAGCCGAGGCTCAATGCGGCGACGCAGGTCACGGCGAGAGCGCCGATGCGCCCCCGACTTCTACGGTGCGAGACGGGAGCCACGCGGTTCTCGTCATCTGGAGCGGACATCATCGGTGCTGTCTCCTCGGTCGGGTTCGACACTTCTCAGGGCTGTCACGGCACACAGGGGAAACTCCCAGCGTGCTCACATGGTGCGAGCATACGGAGCGGTCCGGACATCCTCAACGGAGTTTTCCGATTCGTCATCGAGCGCTCACCGGATGGCCGGAAGCACCCCTGACGAAGGTCACTACCGACGCACGCGAGCACGCAATTGCGCACCGCGGGGCGCGCGGATGCGCGTCCGATCAGACGACTGCGCCTTCTCCGGCCCGGTCTTCGAACTCCTCGACCTCGCGCTCCCAGGCATCCTTCGCCAGTCGGTACCAGAGGTAGAACGCGAAACCGGCGAAGATGGCCCACTCGACGGCATAGAACACGTTGAGCCAGTTGACGGGAGAAAGCTCATCGGGCGCGGGGGACGAGATGTCGACCAGCCCGGCCGTCGCGGTCGTCGAGGCGAGGTACGGACGGTAGACGTCGAGCTCCTCGATGTCGTGCCAGCGGCTGAGGAGCGCGGCGGGCGACATGCGGTCCAGTCGCTGCGGGTCGGCGTGCGGAGGCACCCTGGGGCCCTCGTCCGAGATGATGCGCCCGGTGATCTCGACCTCGGAGCCGTCAGCCGCAGCCTCGAGCTCTTCGACAGCCGCCTCGGCCGACTCGGGATCCGGTGCCCAGCCGACCGCGACGGCGATCGAGGTCCGGTCGGCCACCCGCAGCTGGCCGGTGACCCAATACCCCTCGACATCGTCGTTGAAACGGCTCGCCACGACGATGAAGTCGCCGGGAACCCAGGTGCCCGCGGTCTGGACCCGCTGGCCCACGAGCGGTTCCGGCAGATACTCCCCCGGCTGGAGCACATCCTCGAGCTGCTGCACCTGCTCGGTGGCGCCAGGGGCCGGCGGATCGGTCTCGATCGCACGTTCCAGCTGCCACTGACCGAGCCAGGCGAACACCCCGGCCACCAGGAGGCAGAGCAGGAGCATGCCGATCCAGCGTCCCCTGAGCATGACCTCGCGGAGAGTCGGGGGGAAGAGTGCAGGAGTGGTCACGGTGACGCGCAGGACCCTCAGGCCTCGTAGGGCGCCAGCACGACCTCGACCCGCTGGAACTCCTTGAGGTCGGAGTACCCGGTGGTCGCCATCGACTTGCGCAGCGCGCCGATGAGGTTGGCGGTGCCGTCGGCGACGGGCGCCGGTCCGTACAGGATCTCCTCGAGCGTGCCGATGCCACCCACCTCGACGCGGTGCCCGCGCGGGAGCTTCGGGTGATGCGCTTCAGGTCCCCAGTGGAACCCGCGTCCCGGCGCATCGGTCGCACGAGCGAGCGCGACGCCGAGCATGACGGCGTCTGCGCCCATCGCGAGAGCCTTGACGATGTCGCCGGACGTGCCGACGCCACCGTCGGCGATCACGTGCACGTAGCGCCCACCGGACTCGTCGAGGTAGTCTCGGCGCGCAGCGGCGACGTCGGAGACCGCTGTCGCCATCGGGGCGTGGATGCCGAGGGTGGCCCGCGTCGTCGAGGCCGCTCCCCCGCCGAAGCCGACGAGCACGCCCGCAGCCCCCGTGCGCATCAGGTGGAGGGCTGCCGTGTAGGTCGCAGCTCCTCCCACGATGACCGGCACATCGAGGTCGTAGATGAACTTCTTGAGGTTCAGGGGCTCGGCAACGCTCGACACGTGCTCGGCAGAGACCGTGGTCCCCCGGATCACGAACAGGTCGACACCTGCGGCGGCGACGGTGTCGTAGAACTCCTGCGTGCGCTGCGGCGTGAGGGAGCCGGCCACGGTGACGCCGGCCTCGCGGACCTCGGCGAGGCGACGGGTGATGAGCTCGGGCTTGATCGGCTCCGAGTAGAGCTCCTGCATGCGGACCGTCGCCTTGGTGTCGTCGAGACCTGCGATCTCCGCCAGCAGCGGCTCGGGGTTCTCGTAGCGTGTCCAGAGCCCCTCGAGGTCGAGCACTCCGAGGCCGCCGAGCTGGCCGAGCATGATCGCCGTCTGAGGGCTCACGACCGAGTCCATCGGCGCACCCAGCACCGGGATCTCGAACCCGAAGGCGTCGATCGTCCAGGCGGTCGACACGTCCTCCGGGTTGCGCGTGCGCCGCGAGGGCACCACCGCGATGTCATCGAACGTGTACGCGCGACGTGCACGCTTTCCTCGGCCGAGCTCGATCTCCATGGTCACCCCTCCAGCCTACCCGGCAGGCGGAGCCGCCCGTGCTGGGAGACTGGAGGCGAGACCGGGAGGCACCATGAGGATCGAGCATGTCGACGTGGTCGTGGTGGGCGGCGGGGTCATGGGGTTGGCGACGGCCTGGGCCCTCGTGCGTCGAGGACTCAGACCGGTCGTGCTGGAGAGATTCGCCCGCGGTCACCGTGAGGGCGCATCGCACGGCGCGACCCGCAACTTCAACAACGCCTACGACGAGGAGCATTACCTCGACCTGCTCGTGCGCGCCCGTCAAGGGTGGGACGCCCTCGGGTCGGTCGGCGGCGAGTCTCTCCTTCGTCTGCACGGCCTCGTGACCCACGGCGACATCGACATCGCCGCCGTGCGGTCGGGCCTGGAGGGCCGCGGCATCCCGAGTGCCGTCCTCTCGCCCGCCGAGGCGGGTGCCCGGTGGCCGGGAATGCGCTTCGGCGGCGACGTGCTGTGGTCGTCCGACGCCGGGGTCGTGCGCGCCGCCGAGGCACTGCGGGAGCTGGAGCGTCGCGTCGTCATCGGCGGCGGAGAAGTGCGCTGGAGCACCCCGGTCGAGCGCATCGAGGAGGACTCGGACGGCGTGGGGGTCACCGTCGCCGAGGACATCCACCTGCGTGCCGAGACCGTCGTGGTGACGGCGGGAGCCTGGACGCGGACTCTGCTTCCGCACTTCGGCCTGCCGCGCCTCACCGTGACCGAGGAGACGCCGGCACACTTCCGGCCGCTCACGGACGCGCCGTGGCCCTCGTTCAACCACTACCTGCAGCCGGGGATCTACCCCGCGACCGTGTACGGCATGCCGACGCCAGGAGAGGGCGTGAAAGTCGGGTTCCACCGTGTCGGCGACGAGGTCGATCCCGATGCCCGCCCGCACCTGCCGACGCATCAGCGTGCGCTCTCGGACTACGTGCGGGAGTGGATGCCCGGCCTCGACCCGGCGGGGCCGGAACCGCTCAGCTGCACGTACACCTCGACCGGCGACGGCGCCTTCGTGCTCGATCGCCTCGGCCGGATCGTGGTGGGAGCCGGGTTCTCCGGCCACGGCTTCAAGTTCGCTCCCGGCGTCGGCGGGGTCCTCGCCGACCTCGCGATCGACCCCGCCGCGCGCGCTGCCGCACCCTTCCGACTGCCCTGAGCGACCCGACTGTCCTGAGCGACACAGCAGCACGGCCCGTGTCCGCGAACGAACGTCAGCGCGAGCGCGCCACCCGCTTCTCGTCCCACACGGGCTCGTCGGACTCGTAGACCTCGCCGTCCGACCCGAACACCAGGAACCGGTCGAACGAACGGGCGAACCAGCGGTCGTGCGTGACCGCCAGTACCGTTCCCTCGAAGCGCGCGAGGGCCTGCTCCAGCGCCTCGGCCGATTCCAGGTCGAGGTTGTCGGTCGGCTCGTCGAGCAGCAGCAGCGTCGCCCCGGAGAGCTCCAGAAGGAGCACCTGGAACCGCGCCTGCTGTCCTCCCGACAGCGAGTCGAAGCTCTGCTGCGCCTGACGCACGAGACCGTAGCGGTCGAGTGCCGAACTCGCGGCGTCGCGTGGCATACCCGCACGGCGATCGTCCCCCCGATGCAAGATCTCTAGCAGCGTGCGGCCGACGAACTCGGGGTGCGCGTGCGTCTGCGCGAACAGGCCCGGCACCACCCTCGCTCCGAGCACGGCCGAGCCGGTGTGTTCGACAGCACTGAGCTGCTCACCCGTCGACGTGACGTGACCGAGCGTGGCGTCGGGGTCGGATCCACCGCGAGCGAGCAGGCGCAGGAAGTGCGACTTGCCCGACCCGTTCGACCCGAGCACGGCCACCCGGTCGCCGTACCAGACCTCCGCGTCGAAGGGCCGCATGAGACCCGTCAGCTCCAGGCGCTGCGCGACCACCGCCCGTTTGCCCGTGCGCGCGCCGCGCAGGCGCATGTCGAAGTCCTGGGCCGGCGGACGCTCCTCCGGGGGACCCGCTTCCTCGAACTTGCGCAGGCGTGTCTGCGCCGCCTGGTAGCGCGAGGCGAAGCCGTCGTTCGCCGAGGCCTTGACCTTGAGGTTGGCCACCAGGGTCCGCAGCTTCTCGTGCTGCTCGTCCCACCGTCTGCGCAGCTCGTCGAGCCGGTCCATCCGGTCGGTGCGAGCCTGATGGTAGGTGCCGAAGCCGCCGCCGTGCACCCAGGCCGTGGCCCCGGCGCCTCCGGGTTCGAGCGTGATGAGGCGGTCGGCCGCTCGAGCGAGCAGTTCACGGTCGTGCGACACGAGCAGCACGGTCTTGGGCGTCTGGCGCAGCTGATCCTCGAGCCAGCGCTTCGTCGGCACGTCGAGATAGTTGTCCGGCTCGTCGAGCAGCAGCACCTCGTCGGGTCCGCGCAACAGGGCCTCGAGCGCCAGGCGCTTCTGCTCGCCGCCGGAGAGCGTGGTGAGCTCGCGGTATCTTGCGCGCTCGAACGGGACGCCGAGCGCGGCGACCGTGCACTGGTCCCAGATCGTCTCGTGCTCGTATCCGCCGGCGTCCGCGTACTCGGCGATCGCCGATGCATAGGCCATCTGCGTATCGTGCTCGTCGCGTTCGATCAGCGCGTTCTCCGCGGTCTCGAGCGCCTCCGCAGCGACGCGGATACGTGTGGGAGAGACACGCACCAACAGCTGGTGCACGGTCTCGCCCGCTTCGCCGTGGCCGACGAACTGGTCCATGACGCCGAGTCCGCCGTCGATCGTCACGACGCCGTCATCAGCCGTCTGATCGCCGCGGATGATGCGCAGCATCGTCGTCTTGCCGGCGCCGTTCGGGCCGATCAGAGCGCTCGTCGAGCCCGCGCCGACCCGGAAGCTCGCCTCGTCGAGAAGCGGTCTGCCGTCTGGAAGCGTCAGGGAGACGCTGGATACATCGATGAAGCCCACGGTGCGTGGCCGTCCTTCCGCCCGCACATGCCGAGCCGACCAGGATATCAGCAGGAGCGGTCACGGACCCAACGGGCCAGGTCACGGACGGAACGGGCCAGGTCGCAGACGACACCGGGCCGAAGACGCTGCGGACCGCTCAGATGAGAGCGCTCGACGTCGGTACGGGAGCGGCGAAGAGGTCGAGCACCGGGCAATGCGCATCGACGACGGCGCGCAGGTTCTCATACTCCTCCACGCTGTTCGGACCGGTGATGTCGACAGCCACGCGCACATCGTGGAATCCGGCGCGCCCCGACTCGTCGATGCCGAAGAGCTTGCGCACGTCGAGGTCGCCCTCGGCCGTGATCTCGATCGCGTCGATCGTGAGGCCGAGGGCCTGGGCGTAGAGCCGGTACACGACCACCTGGCACGAGACGAGCGCACCCAGCGCGTACTCGACCGGACTGGCCGCGACGTCGTCCCCGGCGAGCGCACCCGGCTCGTCGACGAGGAAGCGGTGCGCGCCGGCCCGGATCTCGGTCGCGACCGAGCCGATTCCGCGTCCGCTGACGCGGTACGTCAATCGCGCCTTTGCTTCGTCCGCGGCGATCCGCTCGTTCCACGCCGATCCCGCGTCGGTGAGTCGCTGCGCGCGCTCGGCCGGGGTGACATCCGCGACACCGGCGAGCTGGTCCTGGAGAAGAGTCATGGCCCGACGGTAGCGATCGTCCGGTTCCCCGCGCCCGCCGCCCGTCATCGGGCTTCACACCGCGAAACGCAGCGTCACGACGCCGAGACCACGCCGGTGGTGTCAGCGCCGCAGCTGCTCGATGCGCTCGGACTCTTCCCACGCCCGGTCCGCCGTGAGAACAGGAAGGTCGAGCCGTCGCGCAAGTGCGAGACACAGGCGGTCCGCCAGCGACAGCCCGCTTCCGCGCCTCCACGATTCCGCGGCGGCTTCCGCGTCGCGCCGGGACACCGGCTCGACCTTCAGCCGGTAGCTGAGCAACAAGCCGGAGGCGATGCCCCAGTCCGCTCCGGACGCGCGCACCTTCTGCGCGACCTCCGACCAGTTCGCGGCTCCGATCACGGAGTCGTCGAGGATCTCCTCGACGCGATCGGCGCCAGGCTCGCCCTGCAGGAAAGCGAGGAGAGCTGACGCGTCGACCACCATCACGCCGCTGCATCCTCGGAGTCCGCGGACCTCCGGCGCTCCGCGAGCAGCGACTCGAGAGCGCGCTCCCCCTCCAGCTGCGACCTGACGAGGGCTTTGGCCTGCTCCCTGGTGAGCAGGATCACGCCTCCCGACGTCTCGATCATGAGCAGCGGCACGCCCTGGTCCCAATGCTGACGGTCGCGGAGTTCGGCAGGGACCACGAGGCGACCACGATCACCCATCGGTGCAACGAATGTGGTATCCATCCTTCGACGATACCACCGTCCCTCACGGCGGGGGCTTCACTCGGCGCGACTCAGACTCGTCAGCACCTCGGTGCGCGGAGCGGCAGGCAGGAAGAAGCGGAACTCCGTGCCGACACCCTCCTTGCTCGTCACGTCCATCGTCCCTCCGTGCGCGAGGACGATGGCACGGGTGATCGTGAGACCGAGACCCACGCCGGGTACCGCGTTGCGCGTCGCGGTCGACGCACGGAAGAAGCGGGTGAACAGCATCCCCTGTTCGTCCTCCGGTATCCCGACCCCGGTATCGGCGATCGAGAACTCCACGCCGCCGTCGACCGCGCGCACTCGCGCGGTGACCTTCCCGCCGCGAGAGGTGAACTTGATGGCATTGGAGAGCAGGTTGTCGATGGCCTGCCCCACTCTTCCGGCATCGACGAAGACGGGCATCGCCGCAGGACCGACCTCCGCGACGAGTTCGATCCCTTCCCGCTGCGCATGCGGACCGGCCGACACCACCGCGGATCGCACCAGCGCGGCCGCATCGGCCTCATCACGCTCGAGGGGGAATCGCCCGGACTCGACCTGGGCGGTGAACAACAGGTCGCCGACGAGATTGAGCAGACGCTGCGCGTTGCGCTCGATAATGCCGACGAACTCCTGCTGGTCCTCCGTGAGCGGCTGCCCTGGATCGTTCTGCAGCAGGTCCAGGAAGCCGATGATGGCGCTGAGGGGCGTCCGGAGCTCATGGGAGATCATCCCGACGAACTCGTCCTTCATCCTCGCGACCTCGACGGCCCTGGTCTCGTCCGTCAGCACGAACAGATATCCCTGCTGCGCGCCCGCACCGTCCTTGTGGGGAGTGACCGTCACACGTGCGGGAACCGTCGTCCCGCCTGCGGTCACGACCTCGATGTCCCCGTCGACGGGGACACCGGCGTCCGCCTGTCCGAACAGAGCCTTGATCCCCGGGTCGAGTTCGGCGTAGCCGGCGGGCATGTCGCCGGACGGCGCGGAGTGCTCCGCCGTGTCAGCCGCCAGCATCGAGAGCACGGCGGTCGAGAAGAAGCGATCGATGCGCACGTCGTCGAGAGCCTCGTCGACGGGAAGTCCGAGCAGGCGCACCGCTCCCGGGTTCCAGGCCGTCACGATACCGCTGCAGTCCGTGGCCACCACGGCCTGCGCCGTTATCGACGACCACAGGCTCTCGAACGAGTCCAGCAGCTCCCGGTACTGGTGCTCCTTCTCGCGCAGCTGCACGATCATGGCCACGTTCTCGGACAGCGCTCTGGTTCGTTCGGCGACGAGCTCCTCCGCCTGTTCCACGCGCATCCGCTGCTGCCGCGCGAGCTGGTTGATCACGGCCGCCACCGCCGAGAACACGAGCGGGCCCACCACGCCCCGCAGCCACTCGACCGAGGTCGCGGGTGGCGCGGTGACGTACGGCATCAGCAACGCGATCGACGTGAGCCCGCCGACCACGAACACCCAGCGGATGCCCGGGGCGGCGGCCAGCCAGACCACCGGGAGGAGCACGAGTGATGAGAAGAGCGATGTCGCTCCCCCGGTACCCGTGCGGAAGAGTCCGAGGCCGATGATGTCGACGATGGGGATGAGCAGGAGCGCCCATCCCTCGTGCACCCCGCGGGCCGTCAGCACCGCGGCGAAGGCCGTGGCCGCGAGCACCAGGATGATCCCCGCCACGGCCGGTGCGACGTGCGTCATGGGAAGGTCGGGAACCCACCAGGTGAGGAGCGCCGCGATCACCGTCGCGGTGACCGTCGGCGCCTGCTTGAGCAGCGGGCTCGGGTTGTCGAAGACCTGATACCAGCGGTTCTCCGCGCGATCGAGCGGCGTGGCCCTCATCGCCGCACGCCCTCGACGATCGCGTGCAGCTCGGAACCCGTGATCGGCTTGGGGAGCGCGGCGTCCGCCGGCGGATAGTCGGTGGCATCGAGCACCGAGCTGATCACCAGGAAGCAGTCGGGGAACCGGGCCCGGACCAGCCGCGCGCACTCCTGTCCCGAGATACCGGGCAGCAGCAGGTCGAGCACGGCCACCACGGGATCGATCTCGGAGAACGCGGCGATCGCCGACTCGGCGTCACGGGCCACGAACACGTCGAACCCCTCGCGGTCGAGATAGCGGCGCAGCAGCGCGGCCTGATCGGGCGCGTCCTCGACGACGAGGGCCAACGGCCTCCCGCTCATCGGAGCAGCAGCTCTCTCACCACGACGATGACGACCACCACGGCGAGGGCGAGCAGAGCCTGAGGGATCAGACGTCGCTCACGTCGGGCATCCGCGGCGATCTCCTCCACCTCGGCATCGTTCGACGGGGTTGCGGTCATGAGTCGACACGTCCGATCTTCTCGGTCTTGATCCAGGAGGCATCGGCGCGACGCCACTCCTTGATGTAGGAATCCACGGTGATGGCGCACAGCAGTGAGCCGTACCCGCAGACGTAGAGCAGCAGCCCCGCGAAGAAGCGTCCGCCAGGGAGCGGCTCCACCACGCGGGCGAGCCAGATCCCCAGCATCGAGATCGGTCCCCACAGGTAGAAGATCACCGCCCACATGATGCGGGCCTCGTGCGTCACGGGCAGCCCGAGCGCGAGCAACGCGGACTCGAACAGCTGCGGGAAGATCGCGATGGCCATCAGGATCAGGGCACCGAGCCCTGGGAACATGATCGCCTCGCGCCAGGACTGTCTGCCGATGCGGGGATCCAGCTGCACCGAGTAGAGCATCGAGTAGATGTAGATGCAGGCCGCCGCGATCCACATGAAGCGGAACACGAACTCCGCGATGTCGCTGTGCAGCAGGAGGAGCGCGAGCAGGCCGGCCGCCGCGAGCAGCATGAACGCAGGGAGCAGGAGGATCGTGAACCAGGCGAGCCCGAAGCCGAAACTGCCCAGGTTGTGGTCCCGGCTCGGGCGGAACCACAGCTTTCGGTAGATCGAGGTGAGCTGCACGTTGCCGCGCGCCCAGCGCAGACGCTGCTTCCACAGGCTGTCGATCGTCCGCGGCTCCTCGGCCAGCACCACGGCACGCGGCTCGAACACCATCCGGCGTCCCTTGAGCTGGCCCTCGAACGTCGTCATGGTGTCCTCGGCGAGGGTTCCCGTGGGGATGCGTCCGCCGATGGCTTCGAGGTTCGCGCGCGAGTGCAGCTGGGCGCCGCCCGCGAGGCAGGCGATGGCGCCGCCGACGTTCTGCACCCGACGTGCGGAGAGCTGACCGATCACGTACTCGATGGCGATGAAACGCGTGAGGTAGTTGCGGTCGCGGCTGCCCTCGGCGATGTAGGCCGTCACGGCACCGACCTTCTCGTCGGCCAGGTGACGGGTGAGCTTGCGCAGCGAATCACGGGCGAAGATCACATCCGCATCCATGATGAGCACGGCCTCGGCCCACGTGTCGGCGAGGATCACGTCGAGACCGTGGTTGAGCGTGTGCGCCTTACCCTCTCCCCCCTTCTCGCGCCGCAGGTGCACGACGCGGCCGGGGTGGGCCGCTGACGTGGCGGCGACGACCTCGGGGGTGTCGTCGGTCGATGCGTCGTCGACGACGAAGACCCGCAGGCGCTCAGCCGGATACTCCAGCTGCAGCAGCCGTTCGATCGCGGGGCCGATCACCGCACCCTCGTTCCAGGCGGGGATGACGACGGCGACGTTCGGGTGGTACGGCGCCGCCTTGCCGTAATGGTTGCGGAACGCATGCAGCGGAAGGATGAGGAACTGCAGGCCGGTGTTGACCACAGGCAGCGTGCCGACGAGGATGCAGAGCAGCAGGAGGATGACCAGCACGGTCTCCAGCCAGGTGAGATCGGCCATCAGGAGACCGCCACCGCGTCGAGCAGCGGGAGGATCCTCGAGTACCGGCCCACCTCGGCGGCGTCGTGGCTGTCGGTCGAGGCGACCACCGTGCCGCCGGCGCGGCGCAGCGCGGCCAGCGCATCGACCCCAGGGCAGCCCCACTTCTCGTTCACTTCGACGAGGGTGTCGGTGTCGGCGGCGGTGCGTGCCCAGGCATCCGCGCGCTGCGCACCCAGGTCGGCCTCGGACAGACCGATCTTCGGCAGGATCGAGAAGCAGTGCGCGAGCTGGTTCCCCGGGTAGCGCCGCATCGTGGCGATGAGCGCCTCGACGAACTGATCGAGAACGTCGTCAGCGGCCCATCCCGCGGCCAGCCGCTCCCGCACCGCGGTGGGTCCGAGCGGACCGTCCACCCCCGGGAACTGGTGGTCGGCGATGAGGATCCGATCGATGCCGTCGGGGAGGGTCGGGATGTCGAGAGTTCCCCCGACGTCGAGGATCTTCGCCTCGACACCGGTGAGCACCGTGAGCCCGTCCGGCACCCGGAGCACCCGCACCGCAGCGAGGTACTCCGGCACCCAGGTCGTGCTCTGACGCACGTGGTCGACGAGGCGCACCGTGTTCAGTCCCGCTGCGGCCGCAGCCTCGACGTTCTGTGCGAGTGTCGAGACCGCATCGTCCGAGAAGGTGGAGTGGACGTGGTGGTCGCCGCGGAGCAGCGCGTGGCTCACAGTTCCTCCTGATGCCCCGCATGGTCGGAGACCAGCACATCGTCGATCTCCACGATCACATCCTCGAGGAAGCGCACGGAGGCGACCTCGCGGAACGGGATCTGCACGGGAAGCTCTCGCCCCAGGAAGAGGTCGGCCACGAGCGACGGGATGTCGACGCCGGCCGCGATCGTCAAAGGCAAGGCGCCGGGGAAGCGAGGGTTGACCTCGAGCAGCACCGCACGACCCGTGCGATCGCGCCGCAACTGCACGTTCGCGACGCCGACCAGTCCGATCGCGCGGGCGATCGATGCCGCCGTCTCCTCGAGTTCCGCATCGCGGACCGTGCGTCCGGCGATGGCGACGCCGGAGTCGACCCTGGCTCGCGTGCGGGGTACCGCTGCCACGACGGCTCCGGTGGCATCCGCGATGACATCGACGGAGTACTCCTCCCCCGGAAGGAAGTCCTGGACGATGAGTCCCTCGTCCGTCGGCAGGGCCTCGAGAGCAGCACGGTCGGGCACGAGCCGCACGCCACGGCTCCCTGCACCCTGACGCGGCTTGGCGAAGACCGGGAACTCCCACTCGACGGCCTCGGCATCACGCCCGGCGAGGACGGTGCGCGGGACGCGACCGGTCGACGCGCAGCGTTCCGCGAGGGCGAGCTTGTCGAGCGCGGTGTTCAGCGTGTTCTCGGACGGCGCAGCCAGCACGGCGGGTGCCAGCTCATCGCGCCGTCCCGCGAGGGCGATGAGCTCGACGTCGACGGTCGAGATCACCAGATCGAGGCCGTCGTCCGCCACCATGCGCGCGATCGCCGGCACGAAGTCGTCGTCACGTCCCGGTGGCACGAGGCGTCGCTGCTCCGGGGGCACCAGGTAGATGCCGCTCGCCCAGCCGTCCATGTCCGCGGCGAACACGGTCAGGTCCGAGCGGCGGAGCAGCGACCGGATCACGGCCACTCCCGCCGGACCACCGGCACCGGTCACCAGCACGCGCTTCGTCATCAGCTCTCCCGTCGTGTGAGCTCGTGGGCGCCGATGAACTCGGCGGTCTCCCGCACGACCTCGAGCGGTTCGACGGCCGTTCCCCCACCGAATCTCGACCAGTACCGTGCCGTCGCCGTGACGAACTCGGGCGCGAGGTAGTCGCGGCTCGCCGTCTGCGAGCCGAAGCGTTCGAGGAGCCGCAGCTTCTCGTCGAGGTACTGGTCGATGCGCACGAACCTCGTGGGCCGGAAGTCGATCGTCGCCGACGGACTCTGATAGCACGCGACGGTACCGACCCGACGCGTGGCCACGACGGTCGCCTCGCTCACGGCACGGTGATCCTGGTGCCGGTCGTGCGGCGAATGCGTGTAGACGATCGTCGGCTGGATCTCCTGCACGACCTCTTCGATGATGCGCACCGTGGATCCCCCTCCGGAGATCTCGGTGTCGATGAGGTCCTTCAGGAAGAGACGGGCGCCCAGCATCTCCGCCGCTGCGAGGGATTCGTTCTGCCTGCTGTCGGCGTCCCCACCCCTGGCACCGCGGGAGAGCGTGAGGATCGTGATCTCGTCCTGAGCCCTGGCGTGCGCGGCGAGCAGTCCACCGACACCGATCTCGACATCGTCCGGATGTGCGCCGATCGCGAGCACCCGCTCCGGTGTGCGCGCTTCCGCTCGGCGGCGGCGCCCCTCCTCGACCAGACGGGTGACGGCCTCCACGAGCTTGCCGTTGTCGAGCGGTTTGGTCAGGAACTCGTCCGCCTGCGCTCGCAGGGCCGAGACCGCGTACTCCACGGAGACGTGGGCGGTCATCACCACGACAGGCACCGACGGAACGATGCGTCGCAGCTCGGCGAGCAGCTCGAGGCCGCTCAGTCCCGGCATCTCGATGTCGGTCACCACGACGTCCGGCCGCACCTCCGCGACCCGATCGATCGCGACCTGTCCGTCCTCGGCGACGTCGACGATGCACGCGGCACGTCGCTCGAGCACGGTCTTGACGAGCAGGGCGACGTCCGGATCGTCGTCGACGACGAGAACGCGAGGAGAGTCCTCAGGCATGTGTACGGCTCTCCTTGGGGAGGTTCCCTGACCGATGGGGATCGGCGGCGCGATCTCGGCGCCTTCAACACCGGGACCGCAGGGAAAGTCGAGCGGGGTATGACGATTCTGGCATACGCCGCCGCCATTGCGACGGTATGCGCCTACGCTCCTGCGCGGGCGGCGCGCTTCTCCTCCTGGAACACCCGGATCGCCTCGTACCGCTCGGCCGAGCGCGCCCGTCGCTTCGCCGCCTCGTCCTCACGATTCTTCGGAGGTGCGGTGGTGACGAGCTCACCCAGGAGACGGTCGACGACAGCCGCGATCTCGTCGACCGCGCTCTCGAAGACGGCCTGGTTCGCCCGCGACGGCGCCGTGGTCCCGGCGATCTTGCGCACGAACTGCAACGCCGCATCGCGGCATTCCTGCGCGGTCGCAGCGGGCTCGAGGTTGTTCAGCGGGATGATGTTGCGGCACATACCCGCACGCTACGCCGCGCGGCGGGTCGACGGAAGAGTCGCGGCGTCTCCCCGCCCGCCGGGGTCGGACCGACGACAGGGGATGGTGCCGCCGAGGGCCGCTCGCTACGCTCGGGGCTATCGGGGCCGCCAGTGCGATCCCCACCCCCGTCGACAGGACAGACCATGACGAACCCGCCGTTCCCCGAACCGCCCGCTCCCGACTCCTCGACCCCGACGACACCGCCCGCTGCCCCTCCCGCTCCGCCGACCGCAGCCCCGGCCTGGGAATCCGCACCGACAGCAGCCCCGGCCTATCCGGCGCCCACGGCACCGGCGTACCCGCAGCCGGAGCCCACGCCTCCCGGTCGCGTCCTGTCGATCGTCGGTCTGGTCCTCGCCTTCCTGGCGGCGCCGATCGGACTCATCCTGAGCATCGTCGCCGCGGTGAAACTCGGCAAGACCGGGCAGCCGAAGGGGCTGGCCATCGCGGGCATCATCATCGGCGCGATCCTGACGATCCTCGGCATCATCGGGATCATCCTGTCCGTCACCGTCTTCGCCGCGATCTTCGGCACGTGCGCCGAGCTGGGTGCCGGCGTCTGGGAAGTCAACGGCGTCACCTACACCTGCGGGTGACCGCAGCGGCGTGACACGAAGAGGGGCC